>JAEUQX010000137.1 GCA_016788625.1 Anaerolineae bacterium | reverse complement strand
TGTTCGAGTTTATTGAAGTGTTTTACAATCGCCAGCGCTTGCATTCGTCCTTGGGCTACCGCAGTCCGATGGCCTTTGAAAGCGCCCATTTATCCTGAAAGTATCTCTTATTCATCCTCCACCAAACCGGGTCAAGACCAGAATGATAGGGCTATCTTCAAGGGTAAACATAAACATAGGGAGCTTGCCCCTTGTTTCTCAGCACTTCTTTGGCTGCACCTAGTTCTCGCCCAGATAGACCTTGCGAACCATCTCGTTGTTCATCAGCGCTTTGGCCGAGTCGCTCAACGCAATCGAGCCTGTCTGAAGCACATAACCCCGGTGCGCGACCTCCAATGCCATCAGCGCGTTCTGCTCAACCAGCAGCACGGTAGTGCCTTCTGAGTTGATGCGCTGAATGATGTCGAATATGCCCTCGACCAGTACGGGCGCGAGCCCCATTGACGGTTCATCGAGGAGCAGCACGCGCGGTGCGGACATCAGAGCGCGGGCAATGGCGAGCATCTGCTGCTCACCGCCAGAAAGCGTGCCGCCCTTTTGTGCCAACCGTTCCTTGAGGCGTGGAAACAGCACGAACATCTGCTCCATCCGGTCAGAGATGTCTGCGCGACTGGTGACATTCCACGCACCGATCTCGATGTTCTCGCGCACCGTCAGCAGCGGGAAAATTCGACGGCCTTCCGGCACATGACCGATGCCGAGCGCAGATACATCATGCGGGCGCATCGTGGAGATGTCGCGACCTTCAAAGATAATGCGACCTGACCGCGCGCGGACAATGCCGCTAATCGTCCGCAGTGACGTACTCTTGCCCGCGCCGTTCGAGCCAACCAGGGTGACGATTTCGCCCTGGTTAACCTTGAGGCTAACACCTTTAAGCGCGTGGATATGCCCATAGTAGGTGTGAACGTTTTCCAGTTCCAGCAGCGTCGTCATGCATCCCCTCCGATTTTTGCGGCGTGGCGACCCAGGTATGCTTCCACCACGCGCGGATTGGCGCGAATATCAGCCGGAAGCCCTTCCGCGATCTTCTGTCCATAATCAAGCACAGTGATGAACTCGCTGATGCCCATGACCACCCGCATGTCATGTTCGATCAGCACAACTGTGATGCCCAGTTCATCGCGCACCCGGCGAAAGAGAGCCATCGCTTCGACGCTTTCGTTTGGGTTCATGCCTGCTGTTGGTTCGTCCAACAGAATCAACTTAGGATCACTGGCAAGGGCGCGGGCAATCTCAATACGACGCTGGTCGCCATAAGGCAGGTTGCGGCTGACTTCATCGCCTTTGCCACCCAGGCCGACGAAGTGCAGCAGGTCACTCGCCTTCTCTCGCACACGGCGCTCCTGCGCGTTAAACCCGCCCAACCGCGTCAAGGTGGTGATGAGGTTAACCGAGAGGCGCGAGTGCATTCCGACCATGACATTTTCGAGGACGGTCATGCCAGGAAACAGGCGAATGCTTTGGAATGTCCGCGACATTCCGGCTGCATTGACCTGATCAGGACGAAATCCGATCAGAGAACGTCCGTCGAAGACTATCGAACCGTTGTCTGGTTTATAGATACCAGTGAGGAGGTTAAAGAAGGTGGTCTTGCCAGCACCGTTCGGGCCGATGATCGCGCTGATGCTCTTTTCTTCAATACCCAGCGTCACATCGTTCACGGCGGTCAGACCACCAAAACGTTTCGTGACATTTTTGACATCAAGCAGCAAAGCCATGAGTGATTTACTCCTTCCCGCCATTGGCAGGTACAGATGCCTGCGTCGACTTGGATTCCTGCATCTCCATTTTGCGACGCGGTTCCGGCAGCAATCCCGAGGGACGGAAGATCATCATCACGACGAGCAGGACACCGAAAACCAAGCGCTCATACTTGGCGGGTTCTAGCTGCGTCGGCCAGTCATCGAAGCGGAAACTGGGCAGTTGCAGCGCGTTGATCGCAACGACAATCAGCAGCGGTACCAGAACGATCACCCGTATCTGCTGCGCGTTGAAATTCTGATTGAGCCGCCGTGCCAGGCTGATGAGCAGCGGTGTGAGCGCGCGCACTACCAGGAACAGCACATAGCCGACAACCGCAAACACCAGCAGTGCGACTAACCACGACGGGATAACCGCATCGATGTTCTTCCAATTGTTGATCTGAAGCGAAAAGTTCTTCAGCACCTGGAGGTTCAGCAAGGTTACGACACACGCACCGAACAACGCGCCGCGAATGCCACCGATGCCGCCGACGATGACCATCGCCAGAATGCCGATAGACTGGTTCAGGCTGAAGCTTTCCGGGCTGACGAAGGACTGCTTGGAAGCATACAGAACACCGATGATGCCCGCGAATGATGCCCCCATCGCGAAGGCCAGCAGTTTCATGCGGACCAACGGCACGCCCATCGCGATTGCAGCAACCTCATCTTCGCGGATGGCTGTCCAGGCGCGACCAATCGGCGAGTTGTCCAGACGCCGCGCGATCACGATGATAAGTGCCACAATTAGGATCGCGATGATGTAGAAGAGCGCCTGCTGCGAAAGGGATTGGGCATTGTTAATCGGAATTCCCAGGCTGGTCTCGACACGTGTGATCAACTCAGTGAGGAATGGCAGCGACGGCGGGCGGGCCACCCCATCCAACCCCTGCGACCCATTGGTAAAATTGGTCGGGCTGTTGGCGTTTACGGCCAGGATGCGGATAACCTCGCCGAACCCAAGCGTGACGATTGCCAGATAGTCACCGCGCAACCGCAGTACGGGCAGGCCCAGCGTAATGCCACCAATAGCCGCGACGATGATGCCAAAGAACAGGAACAGGTAGAACGAACTGGCAGGCACCAGAAGATCATTGATCTTGAACCACGTATCGACGTTCGAGGTGTACATGGCCCACAGGTAGGCACCCACCGCGAAGAAGGCTACGTAGCCCAGGTCGAGCAGCCCGGCGAAGCCAACCACGATGTTCAGGCCGAGCGCCAGCCCGGAAAAGATGCAAATCTGGATGACCAGCTCGAAGTAGCTGCTGTCATACATACCAACGAGCGGGATGACGATGAATAGTACGGCCAGGATCAGCAGGGCCTTGAAGCGTCCATCGAGCTTTGCGCCAATCACCAGGAATGGGAACAGCACGAGCGGCGGGAAAGCCAACATGCTCTTTAGCGGAAAAAGCGGATCCTGACGGCTGAGCGAACTGAGTATGAGATACCAAAAGATCAGGTAGACGATCAAAGCTATGCCCGCGATGACCGGGTTCTGAAGCGCCTGTCGCAGCGGACGGAACAATGCGCCCAGGCTGAAACCATTTTCGGAAGAAGTGGGTTGAGTGGTCATAGCTACACCTTCTCGTCTACACGCTCGCCCAACAGACCGCTGGGACGGAAGATGAGGATCAGGATGAGGACGGAAAACGCAAACACATCGGTGTAACGCTGACCGAGGGCCGGGAAATAAACCAGAATACCATTCAGGAAGGATTCAATCATGCCCAGGGCCAAGCCGCCGAGCAGCGCACCCGTCACATTACCAATGCCACCCAACACCGCCGCAGTAAATGCTTTGATACCAGGTATGAAACCCACGAAGGGTGTCACGGTGCCAACGTTCATGCCGAACAACGCACCCGCCGCACCACCGAATGAACCGCCAACAAAGAAGGTCAGCGAGATCATGTAGTTGACATTGATACCCATCAGCGATGCCGTAGACATATCCTGCGAGACAGCGCGAATACCCTTCCCTAGCTTGGTGCCATTCACGAAGTAATTCATGGCGACCAGCATCAAGACGGCGGCGACGATGATGATGATCGATGTCACACGAACATTCACCGTCGTTTCGCCAAAGGCCAGAGGAATGGGATTCTTCAGCCAGGGCAGATCAATGGTCGGATACGTCAGATTGAACTCATTACGCGTGATGGCCTGAAACGCGCGCACGGCATCAGTCAAGAACAGCGAGACACCGATGGCCGAAATAAGCGGCACCAGGCGCGGCGCGCCGCGCAGAGGGCGATAGGCGATGCGCTCGATCAGCACAGCCAACAACCCGCTGAGGAGCATCGCCCACAAAACGATGAACGCGACCAATAGAATAGGGTTCCAACCCTGCATGTAGCCGGTATCGTCAAGGCGGCGCATAACCTCAAAGCCGATCACCGAACCAAACATGAAGATTTCACTGTGGGCGAAGTTGATGAACTTTAGAACCCCATACACCAGTGTATAACCCAGGGCGATCATCGCATAAACAAAGCCCAGGCTAACACCAGCGATCAACATACCGGGCAACTGCCGGTTAATTTGATCAACAAGAATAATATTGGGGCGTGGTTCTGGAAACAAAAACGCGAGCAGATAAGCCAGCACGCTGACCACAAGACCAGCGCCAATGATGAAGATCAACATCTGGCCTACTGGAAACACAACGTAACGGTACAGCCAGTCGGTGGTACTCCTGACAGAGACCATAATGACAACTCCAATTCACCCAGGGCTAAAAAAAAGCGGCGGGCTGTCCAAAGGCAACAGCACCACCGCTTCATCCACTCATCGTTGGGCTAGCCGCCCATCATGCTGTCAGACAACACCTTAAAGGGCGACGGGATTTCCAGGGTCTCCAGCAGAGTGTTGCCACCCCAGGCAGCCGGGTCACTTGAACCGACCTGGATGACATAGTAGAGACCAACTTCCGGATCGCCGTAGGCATCGAACGTGACCGTGCCGGTCAGGCCTTCATAGCCAGTGGTCGAACGAACAACCGAGGCAACTGCTGCGCGCGAGGGCACATCGCCCGCGATGGTAGCAGCTTCCAGGATGGCGTTAAGCGCAATGGCGGTGGCGTCATACGACTGCGCGGCGAAAGGCTGAGGATCTTCGCCAAACTTGGCGTTGTAGTCCGCAACGAACTGGGCCGCGTTCGGGTAAATCGACGCCGGGCCAGCAACCGAGGTGTAGTAGGTGCCAACACCCGCCTCGCCAGAGAGCTGGGCAAATTCCGACGAGTCTGTACCATCCGGACCCATGAAGATGCCACTGAAGCCAGCAGCGCGAGCCTGGTTGATGAAGATACCCGTCTGCGAATAGATACCACCGAAGTAAATTGCATCCGGAGCCAGCGCGAGGATCGGCTGGATCACGCCTTCGAAGTTGGCCGCTTCGGTCGTGCCTTCGAAGCCCAGAACCGTCATACCCTGCGCTTCAGCTTCAACGCGGAAGAACTCGGCAACACCCTGGCCGTAGGCGGTGGTGTCGTGCAGAACATAGACGCTGGAGACCGTGCCAAGTCCGGCCAGGAAGCGCGCACCGGTCGGGCCCTGCAGATCGTCACGACCGCAAACACGGTTAACGGTGGTCAGACCACGATTGGTGATACGCGGGTTGGTGTTCGCCGGGGAGATCATGACCAGATTGAACTGATCGTAAACTTCCGACGAGGGGATCGCGACACCGCTGTTCAGGTGACCGATGACGGCGAGGATGGCCGGGTCATTGACCAGGTTGTTGGCGTTGGCGACGCCGACATCCGGGGTAGCCTGATCATCGAAGGGAACATATTCGACCTTGTAGCCAGCTTCGGCCAGGGGGCCAGAGAGCTGTTCCACCGCCAGCGCGACAGCGTTGCTCATGCTGCTGCCGAGTACCGACTGTGGGCCGGACAGCGGAGTCTGCGAAGCAATCTTGATGACCTTCGCATCCTGCGCAGAGACGAGGGTGGCGCTCAGAGCGAGAGCAACCACCAAAAGAAGGGTGAAGACGACAAAACGTTTGGTTCTCATGAATTCTCTCCAAAATGGCATCGCTGAACCCATTTCGATATTCTAGCCACCCCAGTATAATAACCCACCTCATTGAACAACGAAATTTCCCGTTCTTCTCTTGGTGAATTAATACAGGTCGCTAGTTCGTAAGAGAATACCATGATCGTCATAAGTCCACAAGAGAAAGCGTACAAAGCCAGAAATGAGGGAGTCAAAAGATGTCGCCAATGATGCGCGGCGCGATCTATGGGTTGGCGGCAGCGGCAATCTGGGGCGGTATGTACGTCGTTTCCGATCAGGTGCTGACGATTGTACCGCCCTTTGCCCTGCTGACGATGCGCCTGCTGCTCGGCCTGCTGGTGATGGGCGGCGTTCTGTGGGCACGGCGCGAACGACTGCGCTGGCCGAACCGGCGCGAAACTGTGAGCCTGATTCTGGTCGGGCTGCTCGGCTTTGGCATCAGCGTCGGCGCGCAGTTTGTGGGCACAGATCGCTCAAATGCAGTGAATGGCGCATTGGTCACAAGCGCCTCTCCCGCGTTCATCCTGATCTTTGCAGCCGTGATTCTGCACGAAAAACTGACCTGGCAGCGCATCATCGCGGTGGCGCTGGCAACGCTCGGAGTCGTGATCATCATCGATCCCAGCAAGGCGGATTTCAGTTCGGCGACATTCGTGGGAAACCTTGCGCTGGCGCTGGCCGCGCTGACCTGGGGCTTGTTCTCGGTCTTCCTGAAGATAGTCAGCACAAAACTCGACACAATGCTCGTCACCGCCTACGGCTTTGTCGGCGGACTGCTGCTGACGATACCCGCTGCATTCTTCGAAGCGGGTGGGCGACCGATTGGCGAAATCACCTTCAGTACACTGCTGGGGATCCTGTATCTGGGGGTTGTCTCGACGGCAGGCGCGATGTGGTTCTGGAATCAGGCGTTCAAACTGGTCGATGCCTCGATTGCCTCGCTGTTCTTCTTCGCGCAGCCGCTGGTCGGCGCGGTCTTGGGCGTGGCGCTGCTGGGGCAGGAAATCACAAGCGCCCTGCTAACGGGCGGCCTGCTGATCGGCGGCGGCGTGCTGCTGTCGATCTATCCGGTCGAGAAATTGCTGACGTTGAGACAGAAGACATCGGCTCAGGCCGATTGAAAGGGTTACGAAGGCAATGACATTTGAGAAGTTGGATGCAGCAGATTACCTGAATGCACTCCTCGCATTGCCCAAGTTGTGGGGCGGCTCAGTCTCGCCGGATGGCAAGTGGGTGGGATGGAATTGGTTGGGCGGCGGCTCGGCGATGGATGTTTACGCAGCACCAAGCGACGGCAGCGCAGCCCCGGTGCGATTGACCAACACTGGGGAATTCACCCGGTTGGTCTCGTGGGTACCCGGCCAGAATGCAGTCATTGTGGCACATGATCGCGGTGGCAATGAGCGGCTTGAACTGTTCCGCGTCAATCTGGATACACCAACTGTGCTGCATCCCCTGACGGAGGCAAACCCAAACTACTACATTCGTGGTGGACAGCTTCACCCGAATGGCAAATGGCTGATTTACGGCGCAAACCGCGATCCAAACAGCGGCGCAGAGATTGAGCAGTCGCTGGTGTATCGCCACGACCTGGAGAGCGGCGAACAACGCGCGCTGGCGAAGCCCGAAAAAGGCTGCTGGTATATTCCGCGCCTGAACAAAGCCGGAACACACATCCTCTACAATCGCAAAGATAACCATCCGGCAGGTTACACGCTGTGGGTGGTTGATATTGATGGGCACGAAGACCGTGAGGTTGTGAATGTCGGCGATGACCGCAAGGTCTATGGCTCGTGGCTGCCAGACAGCACAGGCATCCTGGTCCTGGCGGAGGCGGAGACACACTACAAAGTCGGGCTGTGGCGGCTGGCCGATGGTGCACTGGAGTGGTTAATTGACGATCCGGCACGCAACATCGAGAGCGTATATGTGCCACATGGCAGCAGCGAAGCAGTGATTGTTGAGGTACAGGATGCGCGCACACGGGCGTCACTTTACCACCTGGAAACACGGACGGAACGGCGGCTGCCCAACATCCCTGGCAATCTGACCCCGATTGCACCGCTGGCCGATGGGATGTGGGTGGGCAGTTTTTACCGCTCCAACCACCCCAGCGACCTTGTCCGCTTCTCGCCGGACGACTGCCGCCCGGATTCATTCGTGAGCCTAACGCGTGTACAGGAACGCACCATCCTCAAAAGTGATCTGCTGGCGAGCGCCGAAGATTTCCGCTGGAAGTCAGTTGATGGATTGACGATTCAAGGGTGGCTCTACCGCCCACGTGAGACAGCCAAAGGCACAATTGTTTATGTACACGGCGGGCCGACGCATCACAGTTCCGACGCACTCGATGATCAGATACAGTTCTTCGTTTCGCAGGGATTCAACGTTCTCGATCCCAACTACCGGGGCAGCACCGGGTTCAGCCGCGCCTATCAGGAAGCAATCAAAGTTGACGGATGGGGCGGCAGGGAGCAGGAAGACATCCGCACCGGAATTGAAGCGCTGATCACGACGGGCATTGCTGAACGCGGCAAGGTGGGCATCACCGGAACATCGTATGGCGGCTATTCCTCGTGGCACGCCATCACGCACTTCCCGCCAGAGACGCTGGCCGCCGCCGCGCCAATTTGTGGCATGACGGATCTTGTAGTGGATTATGAGACAACTCGCCCCGACCTGCGTCCATACAGCGAAGAGATGCTCGGCGGGCGACCTGACCAGGTGCCAGAACGCTACTACGAACGCTCACCGATTAACTTTGTAGGCAATATCCGGGGGCATCTGTTGATTATCCAGGGGCTGCAAGACCCCAATGTCACGCCGGAAAACGTTCGCGCGGTGCGAGCAGCGCTGGATAAGGCGGGTATCGAACATCAACTGCTGGCCTTCGAGGATGAAGGGCACGGTATCGACCGCCCGGAGAACCAGAAAGTAATGTACCAGCGCCTGGTGGATTTCTTCAGCGAGGCCTTCGCGGCAAATGCGTGATGGATTCGTCGACTAATGAAGCAGACCAGACACGGCCCAAATGGACTTCTTCCCGTTTCGGGCCATGTCCCAATGATTTGAACGGTAGAAAAGCGCTAGGCGGGGAGCGGCCCGCAGGTGTCCTCGTAGAGAATCAGCGCCGCCAGGATTGACGCCCGCACAATGTCATCCATGATGCAGAGGCACTTGTAAATCCAGAGCGCCGCATGACCTTCTTGCGGCAAGTCATACGAGCGGACGAGGTAGGCAGCACCACGGCGCAGCATCTCGCTGTCGACCGGTTCATGACGATGCAGATGCAGGAGCGCC
>JAEUQX010000117.1 GCA_016788625.1 Anaerolineae bacterium | reverse complement strand
ACGATCACGCGCTCGCCGAGTGCGAAGTACTCACCCAGTTCGGGGTGGGCGTCCAGCAGCGCGAAGTACTCGTCGCTGAGGAACGTCACCTGCTGCGTGGTCATCGTGTCCGGCGCGAAGGTCGTGTCCGTCCAGACGTCGTTTTGCAGGATGAAGGTCTTGCCGTTCACGGTCTGGATGGGATTCACGGCGGGTTCAGCAGGAGCTGTCTCGAATTCGCCATCCATCGGCGGGGTCATCGTCGGCATCGCCATCATCGGGGCGGGCGCTTCGGCATTGCTAAACGCATTGGCTGCGTCCGCCGCCGCCACCGCATCCGCGCCGGAAGCCACGCCGGAGAGCGTCTGCGCCTCCTGGGCGAAGGCTTCTTCCGCGCGTTCCATACCCTGCGCGCTGAGGATGTCGTCTTCTTCGATCAGGAAGCTGGTATAGGGCGTGATGATGCCGTAGCGCACGCTCAACCGCACGATGCTGTCCACCAGTTCGGGGTTCTCGCCGTTCAGCCGCACGCTGTTGAGCAGATCGCCGATGCGCCGTGTCGCCCACAGCCGGGCGATGAAGGCCTCGCCGCCCGCGCGCGCCGGGAAGTTAAACCCGTTGTAGACGAAGACCTGTTCCTGCCCGTTGACCTGCCCACGCAGCGTGAAGCTCAGGTTCTCGGCCTCGCCACGATAGCGACCGACCAGCGTGAGCTGCGTCCCGGCGAACAGATCGGGCAGCGGCTGCGCGGGATACAGATCCGCCGTCAGTAGACTGCCGGTGTCCAGCGTGACATCGGTCAGCACGGGCGCGCTGATCTTGCTGTACAGGCTGGCAACTTCTTCGTCGATGCGCTCGGACGGGCGCACATACGACCCCGCGCCGCGATTGTCACGCACCACCGAGTCGAGCAGGAAGGTGTCCACGTCGTCGCCCACGCCGAAGGTGAAGATGCGCACATTCGGACGCGCGGCGGCCTTGAGGTTTTCCAGGATGGCATCCGTCGCGGTCACGCCTTCGGTCGCCAGGCCGTCCGTCAGGAACAGGACGGTCGTCGGACGTTCGGCGTCGGCCATTGCCAGCGCCGTCGTCAGCGCACCATTGATGTCTGTGCCGCCGACCGCTTCCTGACCGCGCAGCCAGTCAATCGCGCCCTGGGACTGCGCCGGGTTTTCCATCTGGTTGCTGTAGACGCGCCAGCCCGTGCTGAACAACACCACGTTGAAGCGGTCGTTGGGGTTCAACTGCTTGAGCACGTACTCCGCCGCGCCGCGCGCCTGATCCCACTTCTCGCCGAACATGCTGCCCGACTGGTCAAGTACGACAATCACATCTTTGGCGATGACCTGATCGGTTGGCAGGGTGATCGGTGGCTGTACCAGCAGCATGAAGAAACCGTCTTCGGTGGCGCTCTCGCGGTAGGTCAGCAGGTTGGCATTGATCGTCTGCGTAGCGATGCCGTAGTACAGGCTGAAATCATCGCCCGCGATGGTGAAATTCGACTCGTAGCCCGCGACGAACGAACGGTCATCGCTGCCCCGGCTGATGGCGATGGGGTGGCTTGGCGAGTAGATGTTGCTGATCTCGTCATTGCCCTGCACCTCCACGCGCACGCTCAGCGTCTCAACCGGGCGCGGCGTCAGCAGGTCGGTGACCTTCAGCGGGTAGACGTAGTGCAGCAGGCCGTTTTCGACTTCCAGCACCTGCGAGTAGCGGATCTCGACGCGGCGTGTTTCGCCCGGCGGGATCGGAAAAACGCTGGCCTGGATAGCGCTGCTGCCGACGTATTCGAGCAGCGCCGGGTCGCGGTACTGACGCACGATCTCGTTATAGATGTTGCGCGCTTCGTCGGCGGGCAGGATGCGGGCGTCAATCGCCAGCCCGTTGATGAACATGGTCAGTTGGTCAACCGCCGCTTCCCCCGGCAGCGGGAAGAGGAATGTGCCCTCCGCCAGCCCGTTGCCCTCGTTGACGAATTCCATATCGATGCTGGTCGTGGCGATCTGGTTAACGATACTCACGTCAACGCGATGGTGGCTGATCTTCAACCACTCCGGGTTGGTGAACACGCCCGGCACAATGGGCGGGCATTCCGGCATGAGTGGGCACGGATCAATCGTGCAAGGCGGAACGGTCGGGCAGGGAGGGATTTCCTGCGCCGCAGCGGGCAGCGCCACACACAGCACCGCCAATACGAACAGGACAAACATGCGCTTCATAACGCCTCCGGCAGTCTCACGAACGATGGGTTCTATCATGAGGACGCCGGAGGCTGCGTTTTAGTTCCCGGAAGATTTCTTGGGTCGAACTGCGGGTTTGTCGTTGTCCACTTCGAACAGATCGCTCATCAGCCGTTCCGCGAAGGGAATATCCGTCTTTGAACGCACGCACAGATAGATATGCTCGAGTTTGAATTCGGGGTTTTCCGCCTGGGCAAGCGCGAACATTTTGATCGATTGGAGCATTGGCGGCAGCACCTCCAGGGTTGACCGCCCACCCAGACCAGCGCCGAACAAGGGAAAGACGATGCTGTTGATGGGCTTATACTGCGTTTCGTGTTCCTTCTCTTCAACGGCGCGCGGCGTACCCTCCGGCGAGATCACCCCTTTCAGCCGGTCAACTTCCAGCACCATATCCAGACAGTTCTGCACCGCCTCGCGGATGCCTTCGTCGGTTTCTATCGGCGTAAGGCGTTCGCGCATCTTCATCGCATCCACGCGCACAGTCGCAACATGAAAGACATAACGTGCCTGCTGCTTCTGAACAAGGTTGCTCTGAGGATGTCCGGCGTGGGTAACAATCACCTGCCCCATCGCAATCGGGCGGCCACAGATTTCGCTGCGTTTGCTGATCTGGTCATCCAATTCCTGCTGCACGCTATCCTCGCGCAGCCGACCCTTGATGATCAGTGAACCCTCGCGCCGAATAGCCGATGACAACGCGTGACTCTCGTAAATGCGCGCCATCTGCATGTAATCATTCTCAGAGTTGATCAGCACGTCAATGCCGCCCAACTGCGTCATATCGCCTGTTGCCAGGTGAATACGAACACGGTGGTCGCTGCCGCGCAGTTTGTAGACCTTGTAGTTCTTGTCGTTTTCAGCAGTTTTGACGCGGCGTTTCTTGTCCAGGTCACGCATCCAGACGCGCTGTGTATCGCGTGTGTGCTTGCTCAGACGCTCGATGCTTTCGACCAGTCGCGCATAGTCGCCATCGGCTGCACTGAACGGTATGAACTGCGTACCATCAACCGCCAGTTTCTTTTGTGCCAGGCTGATATCAATCGTCTCTTCGGTGATGCGCAGCGGCAGCAGTGCGACATTTGCGCCGCGCGCCACATCCACCTCGCGCTGCACCCAGTCGGACTCGGCGGTCTGCTGCTCGATCAGCACGATCAACACATCGCTCTCACGAACGTTGTTGTAAATCTTCTGTTCCCAGATATCGCCGCCCTTGAGTTCATCCGTATCGATAAAAACCTCGTAGCCATGCTCATCGCGCAGCTTCTTGGCAAGCGCCTTGGCCTCGGCCTTGCTGCGATCGATGTTGCGGTAACTGATGAAAACCTTGATGTTCTGTTCGCTGCCAGCCAAGATACTCCCCCTTAGCCCAGGTGCGCCTGCATGATCTCGGCCAG
>JAEUQX010000087.1 GCA_016788625.1 Anaerolineae bacterium | reverse complement strand
CGCTTTTCCGGTCGCCGCGCCGGGTCAAGGCCGTGCCGCAGCGCCAGTTCGACGTACTGCGGATACACGCGGCGGAATGTGCTGCCCGCGCCGTCAGCATCCCAGGCGGCCAGATCGTCGTCGCTGAAATCGTAAGCGCCGTCCAGCGTCAGAACGAGGTGTTCCGGGAGCGGGCGTGCCGCCAGCAGGTCGATACTTTGCAGCACACCCTGCGCCACATCGTTGATATGCACCGCGCCACCCCAGAACCAGTGCGCCCATTCGACAAAGTTGTTATAGGCCTGGCGGTTCCAGTGCGGGATGAAGGCGCGCGGGCGCAGCGTGATCACGTTCAAGCCCAGGCGCTCGACATACCCCTGGGCGATGGTCTCCGCCACGATTTTCGACTGCCCGTAGATCGTGTCGCGCTCTTCCACGCTGGTGCTGGAGATGAACACCACGCGCGTGATGCCCAGCCGCGCCGCCGTCTCGAACACGTAAAACGTGCCGGTGACGTTGAGCGACCAGAAATCGAAGACATCTTTCTCGCCGCGCGCCTCGTGAATGCCGTGCCACGCGGCGATGTGCACCACGCAGTCCGCGCCGCTCATGCTGCTCTCCAGCGTCGGCAGGTCGAGCAGCGACCCCTGCACGAAGATACCGCGCGAGTCAGCGGGTGGGCGCACATCCAGCCGCACCGCCGTGTCGCCGCGCGCGTCGAGCGTTTTGCTCAGCACGGAGGCCAGATCGCCCGCGCCGCCCGTCAGCAGGATGCGCATCGTCAGCGCCGCTGCTGGGCGCGCAGGTCGTTCGCCAGCTTGAGGTTGTTATTGGCGTATTCCAGGCGCTCGGCCTGATTCAGTTCAGCGAAAATCGTCCGCGCCGCGCCGAACTCGCGAATCGCGCCGTCCAGGTCGCCCATGTTGCCGTAGACATTGCCCAGGCAGATCAGCAGGTCGCCCTCCGCGACGCGGTCGCCGATCTCCTGCGCCATCACCAGCGTATCCTTGTAGGCGTCGCGCGCCAGATCGTAATAGAAGCGCGCCTCGAAATCCGACGGCGCGTTGCGTCCCAGGTCGCTGTAGATGTTGCCGATGATGCCCATGCGCAGCGCGGCCTCGTTCTTCTCGCCCAGCACCTTGTAGACCGCCACGACCTCGTGGAAACACTTCAGCGCCTCGGCGCTCTCGTTCGCGGCCAGATAGCTGTTGCCCAGGTTGCCCAGGCGTGAGGCCAGCCCGCGCTGGTCACGCATCGTGCGAGCGACGGCGACCGACTCGCGATGCACATCGATGGCTTCGACAAGGCGCTGCAAGTCGTCATAGACCAGCCCCAGGTTCGAAAGCCAGATACCGCGCCCGCGCATGTCGCCAATTTCCTGGGCGATCAACAGCGCCTGATTGAGGTACTCAATCGCTTCGTCGAGGCGCTTCATCTCGCGCAGGATGTTGCCCATGTTGCCCAGGATGCCATCTTCGGTCAGGCGGTCGCCTTCCGCACGGGCGATGCTCAGCGCGTGCTGGAAGTATTGCAGCGCCTGTTCGTGGCGACCAATGCGGTAGTAAATCAGCGCCAGGTTGCCCAGATGCCGCCCCTCGGTGGCCGGGTCGCCCGCGCTGCGCGCCATCGCCGCCGCCTGCTTCAGCCCGTGAATCGCGTCCTTGTAGTTCTCGTTTTGCAGCGCCAGTCGCACCTGACGCAAAATAGTCGCCTGATCGGCCAGTTGGTCGGTCATCCTGACTCCCCTTGTCCGGCGCGGCGCGCACGGCTCATCCCAACAAACGTGAACGCAGCGAACAGCACCACGCCGATAACCGGCCACAACCACACCAGATCAACCGCCACGCCCGGCAGCGTGGGCGCATCCGGGATGATGTTCAGCCGCATCACCGTGAACTGCCGCGAGAGATCCGGCAGCGTGCGCGCGTTGACATCTTCCTCAATCACCCGTCCCAGCACCGCATCGTAACGCGCGGGAGCGACGCGCCGAAACAGGCTGATCGCCCGCAGCGCCTCTGCCGGGTCGGTCACAGGGTCGGCCAGCACGCTGTAACCCTGCCGCCCAAGCTGCGCGGTCGCCAGCGGGTCGGTCAGCATATTCTGATACCAGTGCGGTTTTTCGCCCCAGGCGGAAATCACATAAATCTTGCTGCCATGCCGCCGGAACTCGATCATGGTATGGCGCGGCTGCCCGGACTTGCGCCCGCGCGTGGTCAGCACCATCAGATGAATGGCGCTCAGCAGGTCGCCCAACCCCAGGCGGTAGGCCAGCAGCGGGAAACGCAGCAGGATCTTGATCGCTCCCGCCGGGTATGGCAGCCAGTTGATATTCTTCAACGATTGCATCATGTCATAAGACCAAATCGCTTCGTTACCTTCGAAATTATACCTTAGTCCCATCGTTAGCGATACTTAAGCGCGCGTATAGGCCTGCCCTGTCCCGGCGCGCAGCACCCGCCGCCTCACCGTCAGCTTGGCGCGGTCTGCCCGTCAGGTTCGGGACATGGACGCTCGTCGTCAACCTGCTATACAATAACCTTGTGACCCCAAAACACCTAGAACATAGCAGGCGGATTCAGGAATGCCGGACGAACGTAACCCGCACAATCTACCCGACGACGAACTGGACTCGACACAGCGCGAAGATGATGTGCCTTTTCATCTGCCGTTGAGCGATGACCTGGATGATGCCGCGCCGCAGCAGCTCGATGTCGAGCCGAGCAAGTCGTCCGTCTGGGATCAGCGCAATACGGCTGACCAGCGCAATATGCCCACCATGCCCATCCCGCGCGAGCCGGGAGTGCCCGACCCCAAAGTGACCCTGCCCGGCAGCGGCGGCCTTGACCCGAATCCGGATTTCGTGATCAGCGACGCGCACAGCCAGCACACCGCGCAACACCAGCCCGTGCGCCTCGATCAGACGGCGCCGCATCAGGCCTATGTACCGCCGCCGCAGCAGAACGCTGTCCCGACGGAACATCAGCAGTATGCCCGCCCGCAGCAGCCCACCTACAACATGCCGCCCGCCCCGCCCGCGCAGCAGCAAATCCCACCAGGAGGCGCAATGCCACGCCGCAAAGCCAAGGGGCGCGGCTGCATGGGCTGCTCGCCAACCTGCCTGGGCGTGCTGCTCGGTTTCATCGCCATCTTCTGCGGCGGCCTGACGCTGCTCACGCTGGTGATCAGCGCCACGCTCGGCGCGCGCATCGAAGACCAGCTTTCGGAGCGCGTCGCTCAGGTGGACGAATACAAGCAGTTCCAGAGCACGTTTATCTATGACCGCAACGGCACGCTGCTCTACGAAGCGTTTGGCGAAGGCCGCCGCACGCGCGTCGATTACAGCGAATTCCCGCAAAGCCTGATCGATGCGACGATTGCCATTGAAGACGACAACTTCTTCACCAATCCCGGCATTGACGTACCCGCGACCATCCGCGCTTTCTCCCAGTATATCGGCGTCGCGGCGGGCGACAGCGGCGGCAGCACGATCACGCAGCAGCTTGTCCGCAACGTGCTGTTCGACTTCGAGTACCGCGCCGAACGCAGCGTGCAGCGCAAGGTCGAGGAAATTCTGCTGGCGCTGGTGATGACGCAGCGCAAGAGCAAGGAAGACATCCTCGCGCTGTACCTGAACGAAATCTACTACGGCAACCTGGCCTATGGCGCGGAAGCCGCCGCGCAGACCTTCTTCGGCAAAAAAGTCAGCGAGCTGACCCTGCCAGAGTCCGCGCTGCTCGCGGGCTTGCCGCAAGCGCCCGCTGACCTCGACCCGCTCAACCCCGACCCGAGCATTCAGGCGGCAGTTGAGGCACGCTGGCGGTTGGTACTCGACCGCATGGTCATCACGGGCAAGATCACGCAGGCGGAGCGCAACGACGCGCTGCGCCAGGGCTACACGCTGTCCTCGCCCAACGTCTCATTGAAAGCGCCGCACTTCACCGTCTATGCCCAACGCCAGCTCGAGACGCTGATGGGCGATCTGGGCTACAGCCCGGAAGACATCGCGCGTGGCGGCTGGCGCGTTTATACGTCGCTCGACCTGGGCGTGAACGAGATGACCCAGCAGATCGCCCGCGAGCAGGTCGCGCGCCTGACGGGGCAGAACGTCAGCAACGCCTCGGTCGTGGCGATGGTGCCAGTCACGGGCGAGATCATCGCGATGGTCGGCAGCGTCGATTACAACAACGAGGCTATCGACGGCAACGTCAATGTGGCGATCTCCGTGCGGCAGCCCGGCAGCACGATGAAAGCCTTCACCTACGCGGCAGCCATCGAGAACGGCATGACGCCCGGCGACGTGATCTGGGACACGCCTGTGAGCATCGGCATCCCCGGTCAGCCGCAGTATACGCCGCGCAACTATGACGGCGCGTTCCACGGCCCGATGAGTATGCGCTTCGCCCTGGCGAACAGCTACAACATCCCGGCGGTGCAAACGCTGCGGCAGTATGGCGTCGATTACCTGCTGCAATTCATGCAGCGCTTCGGCGTCGAAAGTCTGGGCACGGACGGCAGCCGCTACGGTCTCTCGCTCACGTTGGGTGGCGGCGAGGTCTCGCTGCTGGAACTGACCAATGCTTACGCCGTCTTCCCCAATCAGGGCAGCTACGTGCGCGCGAACGCCATCCTGTGTGTGCTGGATAACGAGGAAAACATCCTCTACCAGTACGAGAACCGCTGCCCCAGCGGCAACCTGACGCCCAACAGCGTCAGCATCACCGCGCTGGGACGGCAGGCGCTCGACCCGCGCATCGCCTTCGTCATCAGCGACATCCTGGCGGATAACCGCGCCCGCAGCGCCGCGATGGGCAGCAACAGCCCGCTCAACACGGGCAGCCTGCGGACGGCGGTCAAAACGGGCACTACCAACGACACCAAAGACAACTGGACGGTCGGCTACACACGCAATGTCGCCGTCGGCGTGTGGGTGGGCAACAGCAATGGCGACCCGATGGTCAACACCTCCGGTCTCTCCGGCGCCGCGCCGATCTGGAACGCGGTGATCAGCAGCATCTACAACAATTCCGGCATGTTGGGCAACTTCACCGAGAGCGGTCAACTGCCCGACCAGTTCGACCCGCCGGGCGGCGTCTCGCTGCGCGAAATCTGCGACGTGCGTTCGCTGCGTGACCCGGCGACCGATTGCGGCCGCATTAACGAATGGATGCTGGATTCGCCAGCGGGCATCCCGGACGCCGACGGCAACCTGCAATATCCCGCCGCGCCGCAGCCGCCCGCCCAGCAGCCCGGCCAGCCCGTGCTGAATCTCGTCTCGCCGGGCGTGTATCAGGTGCTGGCCTACCGGCTCAACCCATCCATCGCCAGCCTGATTCAGTTCCCGGTACAGGCAGGTCAGCCGACGCCGCCTGCGCCGCTCTACTGCCAGGTGCCGCCCGATCTGGCGGGCGCAGCAGCGGGCGCGCAGTCGCTGCTGTTCATCGCGCCGCCGCCCGTACCTGCCGACGCTGCCTCAGCAGAGCAGTACGCGCGCAACAACGGCCTGGCCTTCCTGCCAACGATTGCCTGCTCGCCCGATTTGCTGCAAGGTGGCGGTGGCGGCTTCGGCCCCATCGTGACGACGGCGATCATCACATCGCCCGCGCCGGGGCAGGTGCTGACGGGCGAAACCCCGATCCTGGGCACCGTGCAGTTCACGGCTGACCTGGGCAAGTTCTATAAGCTGGAGGTCATCGGCGGCGCTTTCGGGGATTGGGTCACGATTGGCACGACGCACACCGAGAACGTGGTCAACGGGCAGCTAGAGAACCTCTATGTGCCCGGCCTCGCGCCCGGCAACTATGTGCTGCGTCTGGTGATCGTGGATAACGGCGGCGGCTTCCTGCAAGCGCCCTACGAAGTGCCGTTCATCGTCGCGCGTTAAAACCTCACCCCTCACGCTCGCTAGAGTCGCTCGCAGCCCTCTCCACCGGGTGGAGAGGGAGCTTTGCACCGCGCAGCAGGGTGAGGTTTCCTTTCATCCCACCAGCGTGAGCAGCTTGAGCACCGCGAACAGTCCGAAGGCCGCGTGTGCCAGCATCGCCGCGCGCGTCGAACCCGTGTACAGCCGCACAGCGCCGTAGATCAACCCGGCGAAGAATGGCGCGATCAGCCCATACCACGTCGCCGCGAAGTCGCCTGGCGGCTGCGAGTAGGCCATCAGGTGGAACAGGCCATAAAGTGCAGCGCTGATCAGGTAGCCTGGCCAAGGGCCGACGCTCTGCCGCAGCGTGGGCAGCAGCATCCCCTGGAACACCAGCCCTTCCGCGATGGGTTGCAGCACGATCATGAACACGACCGCTAGCAGCCAGGTCACGCCCGAAATTGGCACATTCAGCGCGTAATCCTGATACGGCCGCAGCAGTTCCGGTTCGGGCAGGAATAGCCCCGTCACGCGCCCGGTGATGACATCCAGCGTCACCGCCAACCCGACACCGACCAGCAGCAGAAAGAACAGGTTTGCCAGCGGCGGCACGACGTTCTCATCGCGCGGGGTGATCGCTTTGCCCGTTTTCGACGGCGATGCGGGGGTATACTGCCATATGTTCAGCCGCAGCGCCTCGCGCTCCTGTGGTTTGCGCCGCGTGAACAGGATGAAAGCAATTATCAACGCGGCAGCAATGCTCCACCCCAACAGCGCTGTGAGCTGGCCGTTGCTACGCGTGATGACCAGCGTGACAGATGTGCCCAGCAGCACGGACATGAACGCCGCGACCAGCGCGCTGATAGCGTTCCAGACCGTCCAGGGCGGCGCGGCTTCGGCGTGGGCGATGCGGTCGAACAGGCGGCGCAGCATAGCGGCCTCCGTGAGTGATTGCGAACAAATTCGCCCTATAATAGCCTAGGTGATGTTTTTCTCAAATCGGGGGTGACTCGTGAAGGTGGTCTTCTTCAACATTCCGGCGACTGGGCATATCAACCCAACATTCGGCGTCGTCAGCGAGCTGGTGGCGCGCGGCGAGGAAGTTCTCTACGTCAATGCGCTGGAAACGCAGTCCCTGATCGAACGCATGGGCGCGCGCTTCGTGCCCTATCCGGTCAGCGACGATCTGACGGCGCTGATGGCACGGGCGAGCGGCGGCGACATTCCCGGTAACGCGCTGGCGCTGGCAAAGATCGGCGCGAGCCTGCTGCCCTTCGTCCTCGACCTGCTGCGCCGTGAACAGCCCAACTATGTGATCTTCGATTCGCTGGCGGCCTGGGGCAAGCAGGGCGCACAAATCCTGGGCATCCCGGCAGCAGCCTCGATCTCGACCTTCGTCCTCGCTCCCGGGTACATGCCGCCACTGCCGATCAGCGCGATCATCAGGACGGCCATCAGCGCCCTGCGTGTACAGATTCCCTACTGGCGTGTCGCCCGGAGCGCCCGCCGTGAGTTCGGCGCGCAGCCCGTCGGCCTGTTCGGCAGCGTGATGAGCACCGGGGCGCTGAACATCGTTTACACATCGGCGGCATTGCAGCCTTTCGTCGAACGTCTGGGGCCGGAATACTGTTTCGTCGGCCCGTCCATCACCGTACGCCCGGCCAGTACGGATTTCCCTTTCGAGCAGATCACGCGCAGCCCGGTCGTCTATATCTCGCTGGGCACGATCAACAACCAGAACGTGGATTTCTACCGTGCCTGCTTCGCCGCCTTCGCTGACCACCCCGGACAGTTCATCCTCTCGGCGGGTCAGAAGACCGATCTGAAGCAGCTTGAGCCAATCCCGGCCAACTTCATCGTCCGCAACTTCGTGCCGCAGTTGGATGTGCTGCAGCGCGCCAACCTGTTCATAACACATGGCGGCGCGAACAGCGTTCACGAAGGACTGTACTACAATGTGCCGCTGGTGGTCATCCCGCAGCAGTTCGAGCAGGCCAGCGTCGCGGCGCGCATCGTCGAGTTAGGCGCGGGGGTGGCACTTGGCGGCCGTCCACCATTCGGCCAGGTCACAGCAACCGAACTGCGGGCGGCGGTCGAGCAGGTCTTGGGCGCGCGCGCACGTTACCAGCAGGTCGCTGCACGCCTGGGGGAATCGCTGCGGACGGCAGGCGGTTACGTCCGCGCGGCAGACGAATTGATGCGCTTCGGGCGCGGGACATGATTAACCATTGCGCCACAGATAGCGGTTAATGCGCGCATTCACCAGCCGAAAGCCGATACGCTCGTAAGCGTGAATGCCCATCTCGGTCGCGAACAAGGCTGCATAGCGATAGCCCGTCGCGCGTGCATCGAGCAGCGGCTTGAGGGTGATCGCGCCACCGATACCTTTGCCGCGTGCTGAGGGGCTAGTGGCTACCCCGTAGACGCTGGCAACACCCGCGCCATTGAAAAGGATGTTGGTGGCGACCGGCTCGTCGTTCAACCAGCCCACAAAGATACGCCAGGGGGTGCGCCCGATGCCGATCTTTAGGGTGGCATCAACCCAGGCCTGACCAGCCCATTCGGGGATTTCGTAGCTTTCTACGAACACCTGCTTGAAGGCGTAGAGGTGGCTCTCGGCTTGTATCTCCTCAATGATGAAACCCGGCGGGACACTGTCCAGCACAGCCTCGTTCATCCGGCTGAGCTCGGCGACCATGCAGGGTGCACCCGCTTCGGTCGATTTGATGCCCGGCGCGAGTTCCTCCATCTGCTGCTCCATCGAAATTAGACCACGCGCGATCAGCCGCTTGCCCAGGTCATCGGGTGTGCTGCCCAGCCCTGTCCACCAGAACAGGAATGGGGCGTTGCGCTCCTTGAACCATGTCAGTGTCGCATCAATGGCGGCATCCGCGTCACTTTCCGTGAGGTGCGTGCGCCAGACTCCCTTAAACATTGGGTTAAACGGAAACGCGAGATGAAACGCCAGCTGATCGTTCTCGACGATTTCACTTTCCGGGAGACTGGCTGCCATCGCCCTAAAGAGCGCAAACAAGTTCTCCTGGGTGGCGTGGAGCAGTTGCTCATCAGAAGGGTGAGTCAGAAAAGTTTCGGATGACATAAGTCGCCTCCATTTTGTATAGGAATACGACTTATGGGCTTCAATTGGATGTATTGGGTCGCTATTTGCCTACCGTCTCCGCGACCAAACCCATCTGCCTAGCCATGTGACCCGTTGTGCGGCATTTCGCGCCGCTCGTTCAGCAGCAGATGCAGCATCTGCGCCACGTTCCAGGCGTCGTCGTCGCCGCGATGATGGCGTCCTTCCAGTGGGATCTGCATGATCTCCAAGGCCTGCGCCATGCCCACATCGTGGCGCAGCGCGCGGATCAGCGTGAACAACGTCTTCACGTTGAGGTGACTGGGGCTGAAGGGGTACGGCACGCCCCAGGCAGCGCACTGCCGCTCGAATTGCTGGCGGTCATAGTCGCCGTAGCTCGCCCACACGCGCTGCCGGGTTCGGTACTGTTTCTCCAGGATAGTGCAGGCGTCCGCGAACGGGATGCCCTGGTCAACCTGTTCCTGCGTGAGCGAGGTGAGCTGCGTACAGAACGCGCTCACGGTTGAGCGCTGCGGCTTCACCAGGATGCTGCGGCGTTCCAGCCGTTCACCCGTGTCAGGGCGCAGCGGACAGATGCCGATCTCGATGATTTCATGTTCCATGTCGGGCGGCGTCTTGCCTTCCCAGCAGGTGCATTCGATATCTATGACGATGATTTGGTCGTATCTGCGGGTCAATGCGGCTTCTCAATGTATCCAGGCAACGAGCTTAAGGTGCTGCATCAGCGTCAGCGTCATTGGATAGCATAACACCATCTGCGCGGCGGGCAAGCCTTGAGTACAATCAATCTAGGTTCGACATCATCCTGAGGAACAACACGTGGCAAAGTACATCTACTTCGGTGATACCAGCAGCGAGCTGCAGCGCCTGCGCCCGGTACTGATCGACCAGATTCGCCAGATGGGGTTGACGCCTGTCTGGTTGAGCGACGACGAGAAACAGCGCCCTGACATGCGCGACATCGTTCAGCGCAAGATCAGCGACTGTGACGCCTTCATCAGCCTCGTCACGTTCCTGCGCGGCTGGGAACCGCAGGGCATGGGCGGCCAATCGCTGGCGGAAATCGAATTCAACATCATGCAGTCGCTCGGCAAGACATCAGCCATCCTGCTGCCTAGCAGTGATGGTGAGATGGCAAAGGATCTGCGGATGCGCTCATTGCTGCAGCCGCCGCCAGACATGATCGCCCAGAAGCGCTTCTGGGACGCACTGGAACGCTCGGCCACGCTCTACTACTACGATGACGAAACCGACCTGACGCGCCAGCTCACAGCGATCCTGACCACCTGGGCGCGCCAGAACAGCGGCAGCGCGCAGTCGGCGGAAACCGTGAAACGAGACGGCGACCAGACCTTTTTCCCGACAAATGGCATCAGCGTGGATGTGCTGGCAGAGCGTGTGGCCGAAAAGACCGCCGCCAGAGTGCAGGCCATGCAGCAGCAGCAGCAGGAAGAGCTGGCGAAGCAGACGCTCAAATACAACGAAGCGTTGCGCTTGCAGCCCGGCGAACTGGTCTTCGGGCGGCCTGCTACAGGCAGCCAGTTCAAGAGCGACATCTTCATGATCATGCCCTTCGCGGCATCCTTCAACCCGATCTATCATGACGTGGTGCGCCCGGTATGTCTGGAACTGCTGCTCACCGTGATACGCGGCGACGAATTCACCTCGACGCAGGGCAGCGTGATTGAAGAAGTCTGGGCAGCCTTGAACAACTGCAAGTTCGTCATCGCGGAGATCACGGGCGGCAACGACAACGTCTACTATGAGCTGGGCGTCGCCCACACGCTGAACAAACCCGCCATCCTGATCACCCAGGCACAGAAACCGGAGGACGTGCCTTTCGACATCCGCCACCTGCGTTATATCACTTACGAAAACAGCGAGGCGGGCCGCGCCAGACTGCGTGACCAGTTGAAAGAGGCGATCACACGGCTGCGTGCCGACCTGCAAGAGGGATGGGGCGCGTCGGCGTAGAGCAGGCGTAGGGCGGGCGTGGGGCGCGCGTGGGTTGTATCTCAGATTGCTTTGGTATAGTCCTGAGTGTTCGGTGGAGGAGTACCCCCACCATCCACTGAACAGGCTGCCCCGAATAACCAAACGCCTCCATCCTCTGGAGGCGTTTGGCTGTAACTCTATCGTTGGGGCACATGCCCGCTCAAATCCACCGCAGTATTATGGGCGCACCCAGCGCATCGGGAAAGCGAACTGCTGGTTCGTCACCTTGCCGTCCACGATCTCCGCGCCCGTGAACAGCGTGGCCGTCTGGCCGCTGTCTACGCCGATCACGACCAGGTTGGAATAGGGCGGTTCGTTCGGGTCTTCCAGCACCTGCCAATCCAGGATGGCGATTTCTGCGCCGCTGGGCGAGACTGTCAGTCCTGCGCCGAAGCGCCCGCGTGAGACGCGGAAGTCCGTGCCATTGGTGAGTTCGACGCCGATCAACGAGTTATTCGCGGAGCTATCGCCGCCCGCCACCAGGAACAGGCGGCTGCTGTCCGGCGAAAAGGCCATGCTGGAAATGGTATCGCCCTGGCTGCCCGCCGAGATTGTAATCGGCGCGACCGACGGGTCAGCCATGTTCCAGAGCTGCAATTCGTTCTCGTTGTTCGGCGAGGTGACCACCAGCGCCAACCACTTGCCATCCGGCGAGACGCGCGGGAAAGCGTTGGCCGCGCCGCTGTAAGTCGCCATCACCACCTGCCGGTCGATCAGATCGGTCAGCGCCAGGTCTGCCAGCGTGACCATCTTCAGCCCGGCGGTGTTGGCGGTGATGCCATCTGCCACGCCGAAGTAGGCGCGCGCTCCATCCGGCGAGAGGAAGATGCTGTTGGTGCGCGCGAAGGAAGCATACTGCCCATCCTGGAAGTCGCTGGCGGCCAGCGTCGCGCTGCGGTTCGAGGGATCAACCTGATACAACTGCCAGGCTGTGCGCGTATCGCCGCTCGTGCAGCGGTGGCCCATGACCAGCATCAGCTTGCTATCCGGCAGCACCGCCACCGACGCGCTGGTGAACTTGCAGTCCTCGGCGGTCGGGGTCAGCGTGGCGACTTCCAGCGTGCCGCTGCCATTCCAGATCAGCACAGCGGCTTCATCGGCCTCGTTCTTGTCATTGGTGAAGAAGCTGACGAAAGCAACCAGATCATTGTGAATATCGAAGGCCACCACGTTCTCATAGCTGAACTGCTGCGAGAGGTCTGCCGTGCTGACCACCTTGAGGAAGCCGTCGGCGAATTCGCTCTGTTCCGCGCCGGGCTCGTAGTCGATGTAGGCCACGCGCGTGCTGTCCGGCGAATAACGGAACGTACCGCTGCCCAGGCAGGCCAGCGCGCTGACTTCATCAACAACGGTCGGGGCATCCGCGCCTTTCTTGAGGTACAGGTTGCCCGCTTCCAGGCCGATGAAAAAGGCGAAGTTCTGCCCATCCGGCGAGGTGGGCGCTTCGCTGCACGCCTGCACGCGCGTCGTCTGCGGCGGCACATCGATGATCGGTTCAAAGACGCCTGTGCCATCCATCAGCACGACCTGGCCGGGTTCAGAGGCCGAGTGCTGGCCGGGCGCGGGGCCAGTGCCCACCCACACAGTCAGTTGATCGCCCGCATCGGCATACACAGGCGCGGCAGCAGCGGCTTGCGGCGCGTTTTCAACAACCGGAGCAGCGCTGCTTTGCGAAGCGGTGACCGCCAGATTGACGACAAAAGCGGCGACGCTCAGAAGCGCCAGTGTGAGAAACAGAATAAGTAACCATTTAGGGGAAGTGGTCTGACGATGTTCAGACACAGCGACAAAGCTCATGTCATATCCTTTACGGGAAGCCGTTTGCTACACGTTATCTCAACTATAACGGTAGAAATCCCCCCTGTAAGGATAGTACGTTACGACTAATTTTATTGTTCATCTCACGCCGGGGCGCAGCCCGCCGCCTCGCCGCCGAAGCGCAGCCCGTCCAGCGTGACCAGCGTGATGTAACCCGCCCCGGCCTGCACGCTGCCATCCGGGTTGACACTCAGGAAGCGCGAACGCGGGTTGCTGTTGCGCGTCCCACCGCCGTAAAGCTGCGCCTGGTTGATCAAGCGCCCATCGCCCGCCGCGAAGGCACTGAGCATTCCGCTGCCATCCAGCGCATAGAGCAGACAGCTCCCCCCAGCGCGCAGCAGCGGCGGCAGCCCATCCGCCCCGCGCGGAAAAGTCGCCCGCCAGCGCGCTTCACCCGCCGCGCCGAAGGCCAGCAGCGTCGAGTCGGAGTCCGCCAGATACAGGTAGATGCCACCCGCGTTATCCAGCGTGACTTGTGCCCCCGCCCCCGGCAGTGGGTTGACCGCTGCCAGCGTCTGCCGCTCCAGTCCATTCCAGCGAATCAGTTCCGTCCCCGCCAGTGCGACCCAACCGCCATCTGGCGCAGGAGCCGTAACCGGAGCAGCATCCAGCGCCAGTTCGCCCGCCAGCGTGCCGTCCAGGTTGATCAGACGCCAGACGAACCCGCCCGGTATTTGCAGCGTCAGCGCGATCTGGCCGATGCCCGCCTGAATATTGACCGCCTGTGTTCCAGCCGTGCCCGCCAGCGCCCACAGCCACGTCCCCGCGCTGTCATAAGCGCTTAACCCGCCATCGACCATCGGGAAGAACAGAGTTTCGCCCAGCGTCACGAAGCCGCCCGCAGCGCCCTGCACCGTCCATGCCGCCAGATAGCGCCCGTTTTGCAGCACGAAGACCTGCCCGCTGCTGTTCTGCGCCACCACGCGGTCGCCGGGCAGCGCCGCCACAGACGTGATGTCTGTGCCCGCTTCCACGCGCCACAGCACCTGCGTTGGCGGCAGCAGCGCCGTGAGCGTATTGCCGCCCGCGACGACGTATTGATCGCCGCTCAGCCGCACCGGGGGCAGCGCGGGCACGGTATCGAAGCTGAGAAAGCTGCTGAACGCCGGGCTGAAGCGCAACCGCCACAGCGTCGTGAAATCCAGCGGGTTGTACCAGCCCTCATCCAGTGGGTTGCCCGTGACGTAACCAGGGCCGCCATCATCCGGCAGGATGCGGCGAATCTCGTAATGCAGGTGCGGACGCCCGCGCGACGGCCAGCCAATCGTGCCGAGCAGCGAGCCGAGTTCGACGCAGGTATCCACGCGCGGAAAGCGGATGGTCTCGGTCTCTTCCATGTGGCCGTAGAGCGTGTAGATCAGGCTGCCATCCGGGAAGTAGTGCTCGACGATCACGACACCCTTCTCGGTATCCCAGCCCTCCGGGTCGGCGTAGGTCACGCGCCCACGCGCCGCTGCCCGCACCGGGTCGCCCCAGCGGTCGAAACCGGTGTCCAGCCCGGTGTGGTTGCCGCCGAAGCGCTGCCGAAAACGGGCGAAGTCGTCATACCCCGCCACGAGGTTATCGATGGGATACTCCAGCGCATCCACGATACCGCAGGGGGCGTTAAGCTGCTGCGCGGCAGCAGGGGTATTCAGCGGCAGCGCCAGCATTAGCAGGGCGAGAATGAGGCAGAGGTGGGTTCTTTGACGCATATCCGTTACGTTCT
The DNA here is from genome assembly GCA_016788625.1 of Anaerolineae bacterium. GTDB lineage: Bacteria > Chloroflexota > Anaerolineae > Aggregatilineales > Phototrophicaceae > CFX2. The sequence goes on along the minus strand of JAEUQX010000087.1, from coordinate 773 downwards.
CCCTTTTCGCAGCGGCAATTATGCGTGCGGGGAGACCTTCGCACAAGTGGTATGGACGCCACACTCATTTTCCTGGAACACCTTTCGCTGCCTGGATACGCAAAAGGGCGAACAGACTGTTCGCCCCTACGACCATCTTCCTCTATACCCTCTGCTCCCGCTCCAAAAACCGACCCGTTTCTGCCATGTCTGCGGGAGGATATACGGCGCAAGCGCCTAATCCTCCCCTACACTCTTTTCTTCCTCTGTGCTGCTCTGTGCCTCTGTGGTGAACGCTTTCTTCTGCCCTACAGCGGCTCGAAGCGCGCCTGGAAGAAGCGCAGATACTGCGGCTCGTAGACCAGCTTCAACCCGCGAGTCTCATTCCGGCGGTCATAGACGGCCTTGACCGCCTCGGCCACCACGTCCATGTGTGCCTGCGTGTAAACACGGCGCGGGATCGTCAGCCGCGTCAGTTCCAGCGCTGGGTAGCGATGGTCGCCCGTTTCGGGATCGCGCCCGGCGCTCACCACGCCGCGTTCCATCGAGCGCACGCCAGAGTCGAGATACAGTTCGGCGGCCAGCGTCTGCCCAGGGAAACGGTCTTGCGGCAGGTGCGGGTAGAAAGATTTGGCATCCAGGAAGATCGCATGTCCGCCAACGGGCAGCACAATCGGGATGTCCCAGCCTTGCAGCAGATCGCCCAGATAGCGCACCTGCCCGATGCGCGAGCGCACATGGTCATCCTCGACCGACTCTTCGATGCCAATCGCCAGCGCTTCCATGTCGCGCCC
>JAEUQX010000074.1 GCA_016788625.1 Anaerolineae bacterium | reverse complement strand
TCACCAGGTTGTAGCCAGGGGTGTCGCTCGTGAAGGCGAACTGCGCGGTTGGCGTCGGCACAAAAGTGGCGACGAAGCCCGGATTCTGGGCGATCTGCCACTCGCGAGCCAGCGCGATATTGCCGTTCCCGTCGACCACGGTGAAAACCACCCCGTTCTGGGTATCCGCGCGGTTCACGACACGGATTGGGGTGTTGGCCGGAATGCCGTCCAGCGCCTCGACGGTGATGAATTCGAAGCCATCCAGCGGCGATACGGTTGCTGGCAGTGGGGTCGCGCTGTGAGTCATCGAAGGGGTGGGCACGAAAGTGGGCGAAGCATCGCCCTGGAGCAGCGCTGGGATGCTGCCATCCGGCCTGGGCAGCAGGAGCAGCGCGCTCAGCAGCAGCGCAGCCATGCTGGCGACCAGCAGCGGCCAGTGCAGCGTGATGGGTGGTCGGCGCAGGCTGGCGGCCTGGCGCGTGATGGTCGTGATCTGTGCAGAAGTCATGTGTTGATCCTCAGGTTTGACGTGATTGTTTGAGAACGTGAGGACGGGCGCAGCCTGTTCCGCCGCGTAGGCCTCGTCCAGTTCGCGTATCATGCGGTCGAGCAATGCGTCGCGTTCGGCCTCGCGCAGAATCGCGCTGATGGTCTCGAAGTCGCCGCGTTCCAGCGCCGAGCTGTAGCGGAACAGCAGCCGCTCGCGCGCCAGTTGGCGGGGGTCAGGGCGGCGTGGTTTAGGCATCGTTGTCCTCCTCCTGGGCGTGATAGGCCGCGCGCAGCCGTTGAATCGCCCGGTGCAGCCGCACCCGCGCCGCGCCGGGGCTGATCCCCAGTTCATGCGCCAGCGAGTCGCCGTCCAGCCCATTCAGCAGCGCCAGCCGCAGCACCTGCGCATCCGCCGGGGCGACGCTCGCCAGCAGGTCAGCGGCGGCGTCCTGCTGGATGTCCAGCGCAGTCAGGGCGGCCACCCGGTCGAACAGTTCGCCGTCGTCCATGTCATCCTGCATCGCGGCTGCCAGATCGCGCAGCAGCGGCTCGCGGCGGTCGCGGCGTGCCAGGTCGGTCTGGCGACGTTTGATCAGGTTGGCGGCGATGCCCAGCAGCCAGGCACGCGGCGGTCGCGTTGGGTCGAAGCGGTCTTCGTGCGCCAGCGCCTCGGCGATCAGCTCGTTGAGCAGGTCTTGCGCGGCGACATCCAGCGGTTCGCCGCGCCCGGCCAGCCCCGCGCGCCACAGGTAGGTACGCAGCGTGCTCAGCAGCGCGCCGGACTCGTGTTCGATGAACTCACGCAGGCGCGATTTCTCCATCGCATGATCCATATCGGTGATGCCTCATGTTCGGATCCGATGTGCATCCTTCTGAGGTGTATTCAATTCTGCTGCTTAGAATGTTACAGGCAGTGTGCAGTTCAGCCACTCTCCCCATGCAGCAGATTGCGTTACACTAGAAGATACAGGCGGCTACGAATGCTGTCCGAGTCACTGAAGGACGAGAATAAGCGATGAATCAGAAACATGAAGTTCCCCGCATTGAGTCGCTCTCGGTTAAGAATTACCGTGCGCTGCGCGACTTACACCTGAAGGAACTAACGCCGCTTACTGTGTTTCTGGGGCCGAACGGCAGCGGCAAATCGACTATCTTTGATGTGTTTGCCTTCTTATCCGAGTGCTTCACCGAAGGGCTGCGCCGTGCCTGGGATCGCCGCAACCGCTTTCGTGAACTCCGCAGTCGCAATGCTGATGGCCCCATTGAGTTTGAATTGAAGTATCGCGAAAGACCAGATAGCCCGCTGATTACCTATCATCTCGCCGTTGATGAGAACCAACGCGGCCCGTATGTCGCAGAAGAATGGTTGGCGTGGCGGCGAGGTAAACAAGTCGGGCAGCCGTTTCGCTTCCTGGACTTTCGCAGCGGCGTTGGGCGCGTGATCAGCGGTGATGAACCCGAAGCCGAGGACGAACGCATCGAAGAGCGCCTATCTGCACCAGATGTGCTGGCGGTAAATACCCTGGGGCAGTTGGCGAAACATCCGCGTGTCAATGCGTTACGACAGTTCATCACGGGTTGGTATCTCTCGTATCTGAGCGCTGATAACACGCGCGGTGTCCCCGAAGCCGGCCCACAGGAACGCCTATCACAAAAGGGTGACAATCTGCCGAATGTCATCCAATATCTGCGTGAGCAACACCCCTACAGATTGGAACACATCCTCGATACGCTGAGGCGGCGGGTGCCACGCCTGGAACGAGTTGAGGCGGAAACAACAATAGATGGACGGCTGGTGCTGCAAATCAAAGACGCGCCATTTGATCAACCGATTATGGCAAAATTCGCCTCCGATGGTACGCTCAAGATGCTGGCCTACCTGAGTGTCCTCTACGATCCCGATCCGCCGCAGTTGATCGGCATCGAGGAACCCGAAAATCAACTGCACCCGCGCCTGCTGCATGGGCTGGCGGAAGAATGCAGGCATACCTCCGCCAACACACAGTTGATGGTCACGACGCACTCGCCGTTTTTCGTGAATGGTTTGCGGCCAGAGGAACTCTGGGTGCTGTACCGCGATGAAGATGGCTACACCCAGGCACGCCGGGCAGCCGGCATGGAAAACATCAACGCATTCGTTGGCGAAGGCGCACAGTTGGGTGACCTGTGGATGGAAGGGCAATTCGAGGTCGGCGACCCACTGACCAACGCGGGCGGCCCGCGGACACGGCGTTCCCAGCGTGTTCCGAGGTGAGGTGTCGCTATGCTGCTGCACTTCTACGTTGAAGAATTATCGGCTGAAGCGGCGCTGGTCGAACTCGTGCCGCGCATCCTACCCGCCGATGAATTTGAATATGACTACGACATATTCCCTTTCCAGGGTAAAGCGTCTCTATTGCGAAACTTACCCAATCGCCTCAAAGCCTACCGCCATCGCAGCGACGACTGGCGCGTGATCGTCCTCGTAGATCGCGATGCTGATGATTGCCAGAAGCTAAAAGCGGAATTGGATGCCATTGTCCGTGACTCTGAACTTAAAACGCGGACAGAATCCCCAACGCGATTTCATGTCCTTAATCGCATTGCTATCGAAGAACTCGAAGCGTGGTTCTTTGGCGATGTCGAAGCACTCGTTACAGCCTATCCGCGCGTGGATGCGAGCCTGGGACAGAAGTCCGCGTACCGTGACCCGGATGCGATCAAAGGCGGTACATGGGAGCACCTGGAGAAGCTGCTCGCTTTTTATCACCCTGGTGGCCTGGAGAAAATTCGCGCGGCGGGTGAAATCTCGCGGCATATGCAGCCCGACCGCAACCGCAGCAAGAGCTTCCAGGTGTTTCGCGACGGACTGCGGGGCATCTTTGCCTGATGGATGGGTTTGGCAAGCAAGGGCACGCTTTCTATAATCGGAGGGTATCCGCTCAATAACAGGCACACCTCGCTCATGCTCCCCCCTGTATTCGTCAGCTACTCCCGCAAAGACATGGCCTTCGCCCGCCCGCTGGTTGAGGCGCTCACGCTGCAAGGCGCGCAGGTCTGGTTCGACCAGAACGACATTCACGGCGGCGAAAACTGGCGGCAGTCCATCGAAGCGGGCATCAAGGCGTGCGGCCCGTTAGTCTTTGTGATGTCACCCAACGCGCTGGCATCGGAATACTGCCGCAAGGAAGTCGACTTCGCGCAGACCTTGAACAAGCGCATCGTCCCCGTGTGCGCGGCGGCTTTTGATTCCACCAGCGTCTGGTTTGAGATCAGCGCGCTGCACTATATCGACTTCGTGAAGAAGGGTTTCACGACCGGATTCAACGAACTGCTAGCAGCGCTCGGCCAGCCGACACAGCAGACCGCCGCAACCACGCGCCAGTGCCCGGCTTGTGGCGCAGTCGGTGTGGGTGACGTGTGTCCCAATGGTCATACCTTTCTTCCGGCGCTCTTAGGCGTTCTGGTCGGCCTGCCCCCGCCCGCGCTGGCCGCATATGTGAGCGCGTATCAGGCGCGCAGCGGTGCGGAGGAAGTGCTGGCGGCGGCGCTGGCGCATCTGACGCTGCGGAACTACGACGCGGCGGCAGCATTATTGGGGCGGATTGTGAGCGCCAACCCAGTACATGCATATGCCCAGTATGCTCTGGCGCTGGCCGGGCTGCGTGGCAATCGCCCGTATCTGCTGCACAGCACCCAGGCGCAGGCCGCACTGACACAAGCACAGAGCGCGCTGGCCTACGACCGGACGTTGGCTCAGGCGGCCTACCTGCTGGCACTGATCAAGGATGATTACTTCCGGCAGAATGGCTACCGCATCGATCCGCCTGACGTGGCGACCTGCCTGAGCATGGCGCGGCAGGGACGACCCGCGTTCGGCGAAATCGCGGCGCTGCTGGCGCTGCTGCCCAGCTTCGAGAGCCAGGTGATGAACGCCATCCACCTCGCCGGGAATGCGCGGTGACGCGCTATAATCCCTTATTTCGCGGTTTAGGCTGGCGAACCCAATCGAGATGACCATCACACACGGAGACACTATGCGCACAGACGGCATCTGGTTCAAGGACGAGCACGGGCGCACGCTGATTCTGCGCGGCGCGAACCTGAGCGGTAGCAGCAAAGTGCCCACGCAGCCGGATGGCGCAACGTATCGCAGCGAAGGCTTCTTTGATCATCGCGCTGTTTCGTTCGTTGGTCGCCCGTTCCCGCTGGCAGAGGCCGATGAGCATTTCAGCCGCCTGCGCGCCTGGGGGCTGACCTTCCTGCGCTTCATCGTCACCTGGGAGGCGGTCGAACACCGCGGCCCTGGCGAGTACGACGAGGCCTATCTCGACTATGTGCGCGCGGTGCTGCAAAAGGCCAACGAGTACGGCATCCAGGCGTTCATTGATCCGCATCAGGATGTGTGGAGCCGCTGGACGGGCGGCGACGGCGCGCCAGGCTGGACGCTGGAGGCCGTCGGCATGGATGTGAGCAAGCTGCACCTGACGGGCGCGGCTATCAGCCACCCCACGCACGGCGACCCCTTCCCGCGCATGGTCTGGCCGAGCAACTACAGCAAGCTCGGCGCGGCGACAATGTTCACCCTGTTCTTCGGCGGGAACGACTTCGCCCCCTTCACCAAGATCGAGGGCGTGCCCGCGCAGGAATATCTGCAAAGCCACTTCATCAAGGCCATGCAGCAGGTCGCCGTACGCGTGCATGACCTGCCGAACGTGGTCGGCTACGACAGCCTGAACGAACCTGGCAGCGGCTACCTGGGCATGGACGATTTGAACCGCGTGAATGTTCGGTTGGTGGCGCTGGGCGCGACGCCGACTCCCTTCCAGGGCATGGT
>JAEUQX010000055.1 GCA_016788625.1 Anaerolineae bacterium | reverse complement strand
GATGACGTATACGCCGTCCATTGGGTAGGTGACCGTGTAGGTGGTGTTGCTGCCAGCCATGATTGTGCCGAAGTTGGCGGGCGCGGGGCCGCTCACCTGGCTCCAGGTGTACGTCAATGTGCCGTTGGGCAGGCCATCATCAGTAGCCAGGGTCGCCAGCAGGATAAGACCAGGGGGAGGAATGATCAGTGTCCGATCCTGATCCGCAGCGATAATCACCGGAGCCTGATTGATGGGGCCAACCGGAGTCTCGGTAGGAAGTGGGGTTGGCGTCTCAGTAGGGAGCGGCGTTTGCGAAGGCAGGGGCGTGGGGGTCGCCTGCGGCAGCGCCGAAGGATCGTCGTCGTCGTAGATGCACATGCCGATGAGCTGCCCGAATTCAGGATCAGGGCGCACCCGCGTTTCAAACCCTGGATTTCCTTCCCGGAATCGATAGATGGCGTCTGTCGAGGTATCCGCTGCCCAGAAGAATGGGTAGGGCAGCAACGTCTGGCTGGGATCGGCATCGACACTGAACCACCCATCTGCATTGAGAGCATCGGCGATGCTGCCGCCCAGCGAACCCGTGTTATCCAGCGCCACGACATCCCGCCCACGCGTTACGATGACCGCGATGTTGTATGGGGGAATAGCACTGCCGTAGTCAAAGTCCTGGGCAATATCGCCCGCTGCCAGGCTGCCGAAATCGAGCGCCTGGGTATCTGAACCCACATCATAGCGCCTAATGGCGATGCCATTGGAGGTATAGGCGATGATGTTGCTTTGTCCTGCGGGGCCGAAGTTCACCCAGTTGGCGCCGCCGTTTTCCAGTCCCACATCGAACGAGCGATCCACCGGGGGCACGTCACGCCGGTAGACGATGTCCTGAGTGCCACTCGCCAGCCCGATGTACGCACCAAAGGCATTGTCGAACAGGATCGACTGGGGCACGGCGTTGTAGCTGCCCCACGGGCCGAGACTGGCATGGGGGTATCCCGGCCCACCGAAGCGCATGACCTGCCCGCCGCTGCCTGTTGCCACGTACAGGTTTCCTGCGGGGTCAAAGTCGCAATCGGCGGGGCCGATCATCGTGAAGCCGACATTCATCACATCCAGCCGCTCGCCGCTCGGCGCGAAGTGCATGACCCGGCCATCGTTCATGATGGCGATCAGGTCGCCATACTGGAAAGGACGGTTGGCACTCACTGGCAGCGTCAGCAGCAGAATCGCGATGCTGACGAGTATCATGACCGGGATAAAAACATGCCTGCGTTTCATAGAATCATTGACTCCTCTGAATAGGTGACGAAATGGCTGTGGTGGACACGCCCTTTACCAGCAGCCGAGAATTCCCAGTGCGCCGACGATTTCAGAAGACCAGCGCCAACATGAGCGCCAGCACGAGTGTCAGCCCCCTGGCTAACCAGCTCGAAGCCAGAGGTACAGGCTCGGCGTCCTCTGCGTATTCCAGAGGGTTGGATGCTCGAATTTCGGGGCACTTGGCACTCGTCAACAGGCAGAAGGTATCCTGTACAGCAAGGCGCCAGCTCATGGTGATCTTCCCTTCGAACTAGTATTTCTGTGCGAGTTGCACATCCCTACGGTTAATGCGATCATAGGTATTCATCGTCATGCAATCGCAGCAGAATCGCAGCAGTGTGAAAGCGTCATGAGTGAACTCAAGCTGTACTTCCTGGGAGTTCCACGCCTTGAAGTGCGTGGTCAGCCGGTGGCAGTTGAACGGCGCAAAGCCTGGGCTTTAGCGGCCTATCTGGCGCTGACTGATCGACCACAAAGCCGCGATACGCTGGCCGCGTTACTCTGGCCGGAACATGACCACAATCATGCGCGCGCCAGCCTGCGCGGTACGCTGCCTGCCCTGACGCGCCTCTCGCCGCTGCCCTGGTTGGAAGCCGACCGCACCTCGCTGAAGCTGGTGCGCGCGCACGTCTGGGTGGATGTCTGGGCTTTTACCGACCTACTCCAGCAGACATATCCTGCCACCTCGGAATCCGATGCCCTCACACCAGAGCAGGCACAGATGCTGCGGGGCGCACTCGACCTGTACACCGCTGACCTGCTGGCGGGATTCCACCTTCCTGACTGTGCTGAATTTGAGCAGTGGCTGCTCATCCAACGCGAATGGCTCCAACGGGAATTGGGCAGTGGCTTACGGCGCTATGCCCTTTACCAGTCCGGACAAGGGCAGGCGCAGGTGGCTCTCGATCACGCCCGCCGCTGGCTGACGCTCGACCCGTTCCACGAACCCGCTCACCGCCTGTTGATGCAGCTTTATGCGACACATGGGCAGCGGGCAGAAGCGCTGCGCCAGTACCAGCAGTGTGTAGAACTGCTCGATCAGGAACTCGCTACACCGCCCGAATATGAAACCACTGAGCTGTATCAGCGCATCCAGAACGCCGATAATCCGTCTGCGCAGGCGACTACGGTCAGTGTGGGTAAGGCCAGCAGTGTCCTGCCTCCGCTGCCGGGGCTGGTTGTTGGGCGTGAGGTTGTGCTGGCCGAGATCAAACGCCGCCTGGGAATTAACAGCCCGGAAATGCGCCCGACAACGATCATGCAGGGTTGGCCCGGCGTGGGAAAGAGCACTACCGTCGCTGCTCTGGCACACGATCCTCAGATCAGCCAGCATTTTCCCGACGGCGTGCTGTGGACTTCGCTGGGGGAGACGCCCAATCTGTTGGTGTCCCTCTCGGCATGGGGAGAGGTCTATCATCTGGTCGAACCGGGGCGCCCGCTCCGTATTGAGGAACTCAGCAGGCAGCTTACGGCCACCCTGCGCGATAAGCGCGTCCTGTTGATCGTCGATGATGTCTGGCAGGCCGAGCACGCGCTGCCATTCCGGATCGGGGGTACTGCCTGCGCGCTGATCATGACCACGCGCCTGAACGATACGGCCTCTGCGCTGGCGCCCACCGCCAACGATGTGTACCGCCTGCCCGTGCTGGCGGAAACCGCCGCGCTCGAACTGCTCGACAAACTCACGCCGGAGACCGTGCGGGAATACCCCGAACAGTCGCTCCAACTGGTGCGCGATCTGGAAGGGCTGCCGCTCGCGATCAATGTCGCCGGGCGCTTGTTGCACAATGAAGCCCGGTTGGGATGGGGCGTGGGCGACCTGCTGGATGAGCTGCGCGGGGCCAGCCTGCTCCAGGCACAGGCGCCCAGCGATATGACTGGCGCGGGCAGGGACACTTCGCCGACGGTAGCCGCGCTGCTGCGCCGCAGTACCGATGCGCTCGACCCGCTTTCCCGCGAACGCTTCGCCCTGCTGAGCCTGTTCGTGCCCAAGCCGGCCACCGTTGATCTGGAGTCCATGGCTGTGGCATGGGATGCCGAAGACCCGCGTCCAACCGTTCGCACGCTGATGAATCGCGGCCTGATCGAACCCGTCAGCGGCGGGCGTTTCCAGATGCACGCGCTGCTGGTGCTCCATGCCAGCGCCCTTTTGCATGAGATGACTCAATGATGATCATCGCCCAGACTGTCCACACGGCCCAAGCAGTCCCGGTTGGCCGTGAGCGCGTTTACCGCAGTTGGCTGACGGCAGGGTGATGCCGCTTGAAACCGCACTGGCTGCGGTCATTCAGCAGCTTGAACCTACGGGAGGTGTATCCCCATGATCTCCACACCCACTCTGCAAGCTACAAAGCAGCGCCTCGCCAGCCACTACCTCACAAGGCTCAGAGCAGCCGAACGCGCATTGCAGCAGAGCACTGTCAATAAGCAGTACGGCAAGAACCTGCTGGATAAGGAATGGCTGCACATTACGCGCTGGCAGCAGCACGCCGCCTCAATGCGGCATACCAGCGAGGACTGGGCACAGCTCTGCCGGGACTATGGCCGGGAATCCATCAATACCATCTTTTTCACCTGCACCACGCTGGAGCGTATTGCATGGTGGACGGCAGCGCTCGAAGGTGCGCGCCAGGTGGGCGATACATACTTTGAGCGCACATTCCTGAATAAACTGGCTGGGGAATACTCGGCACTCGGTCAACTGGATCAGGTGAAAGCCTACGCGCTCGAACTGTTCAGTCTGGCGCAGAAAGACAATGATCAGAGCTTCATCGCTAACGCTATCTATCAGTTGGCGACTATCGCAGAAGATCAGGGCAACTATGACGAGGCCGTAGAGTATTACGAGCAGGCGCTGGCTCACTATGAGCGGGTGAACTTTGAAGTCAAGATCGGGCGGACGGTGTACGGCCTGGGAACAATAGCCCTGTATCGGGGTCGTTATGCCGAGGCTCATCAGTACTTCATGCGTTATCGAGATCTCACGGTTAAGCCTGGCCGGGAAGTCGATCATTGTTATGCGCTTCAAGGTGTTGCAGAGACGCTCCAGAATCTTGGGCAGCTCGAAGAAGCGGAGTCCATCTTTCGCCAGGCGGTCAACCTGTCGCGTCAGATCGGCTTCCAGAACGCGGTGGGGCCGTCCCTTATTGGCCTGGGTACATGCCTGCTGAACCGGGGCAAAATCAACGATGCTTTCTCTGAACTTGTGGAAGGCCTGGGCATTGCGCGCGAGTACAGCGGGATTGGCGATGTCCTTCATGCCTTGACAAGTCTGGGGCGGGCCTGTTGGCAGTTGGGGCAATTCGAACGCGCACTCAGCTACCTTCTGGAGGCGCAGGAAAAGGCCACACAGTCCGAACTGCGCCTGCACCAGGCGCGGATTCACCGTTATCTGGGGCTGGTCTATCTGGAACTGGGACAGATCGAGAACAGCCGGAAACACTTCCGCGACATGATGCTTGCCAACCGCCAACTGGGCAGCGTGCCAGAAGCACATCAGGCACTGCTTTTCGCGGCTTTCTACGCCGTGCGGATGGGATTGGCGCAGGTGGGCGTGCACTGGTTCCGCGCAGTCCTGGAGGGGTTAACCAGTGAAGACCCGGTTGCGGTACAGGTTCGCCGTGAACTGGTCTCGGCGCTGGGTGCTGCCCGGTATCAAGCGCTGCTTGAACAGAGGGAAGTACTTTCAGTTGAGGCGGCGCACCAGCAGGTCATCCAGCAGCTTGAACAAACCGCGCGTTACCCTGAGTGACCTGCTGCCCTGCGCGCCATAGGTCATAATCTCGTATACACGATCTTTCCGATCAGCACGTCGGGACTCAGCATTCTGGGATGCATCTGAAAGCATGGCGGATACCCTGATTGTAATTGCTTCAGGACTGCGCCATAGTTGTTTTAGGAACGCTTGCCTGCTTGAGCTGCAAAGCGAGATGATGACGTGATGGATCGTCAGCGATCAGTCGGCATTGATACTGCTGGTACCAGAATCGCAGCGGCTCAGGTCATTGGTCAGGCTTGACCTGAGTAGATACTCCTGGACAAATCGATAGACGCCACAGGAAGGTGATGTATGGGGGCCGTTCACGAGCGCGTTAATCAACTGGATGCGGCAGCGTTCCAACGCCTGCAGCACTTCATGCAGGCGCAGTTGGCGGACGTTTTCCCCAGCGCGGCGCTGGCTGTCATCTGGCGTGACACGTTGATTTTGGATGTGGCCTGGGCGGGCGATGGGCACAGCACTACCGCCGATACCCTCTTTGATCTGGCTTCGGTGAGCAAATTATTCACCACAACAGCTTTCCTGCGCCTGGTGAGCGAAGGGGCTGTTGGGCTGGATGACTGCGTCGTGAAGGTTATCCCTGAGTTTGGGGCGGGTGGGCTGCGCGACATTGATGGGGGACAAGACCCGCACAGCCGTGTCATGCTGCCTACACCCGCCGAACTGCTCGGCCAGCAGGTTGACCCGACGCGCGTTACCTTCCGTCACTTGTTGACGCATACTTCTGGTTTACCTCCCTGGCGAGCTGTTTTTCAAGTCGCCGGAGACATTCCGCCGCCGCCGACGGAACGCGATCCTTATCCGAGTGAACAGCGCAGCCGCAATGCCTTACGAGCCATCTGCGCGTACCCGTTTGTGGGACAGCCGGACGGCACGATCCGTTATAGTGACATCGGGCTGATGCTGATTGGCGAAAGCATCGTGCGGCTGGAGGGTGCGCCGCTGGACAAGGTGATTCAGCAGCGTGTCACCGACCCCGTGGGACTACGTTCGGTGACTTATAACCCACTTCAGCATGGTTATTCGTTGGCGCAAATTGCCCCGACGGAAGATGACAGACTATGGCGGATGCGGCGCTGTTGGGGCGAAGTTCATGACGAAAATGCCTGTGGTTTGGGCGGCATCGCAGGTCACGCGGGTCTCTTTGCCTGCGCGCGCGATGTGGCGGCTTTCGGGTACGCCTGGTTGCAGCGCGATCAGCGGCTTGGGGAACTGCCCTTTGCCGAGGCGGTGCGTGAGCAGGCGCGCAGCGGTGATGAACGGCGCGGGCTGGGCTGGCTGTTAAAGGCACGTCAGCAGTCTTCGGCTGGAGAGCGTTTCAGCCCGGATTCGTATGGACATACTGGATTTACAGGCACATCCCTGTGGATTGATCCCAGCCAATCGCTGGTGGTGGCCTGCCTGACCAATCGGGTTTACGATGGGCGCGAGAAAATGGGTATCATTGCATTTCGTCGGGCTCTGCACGATCTGATTGTGGATATTCTGGTCTAATCTTGGCGAAGGATTGTAACCAACTATGTTGATCGTTGGTTTAATGTCGGGTACCTCGGCGGATGGCATCGACGCAGCGCTGTGCGAGATTACAGGTGCGCCGCCGCATCTGCACGCGCGCATCGTTCACGGCATTGCTTACCCGTATCCACCTGGCTTTCAAGCGCGAATTCTGACTGCCAGCCAGCCCAATACCGCCCGCATTGACGAACTGTGCAAGC
>JAEUQX010000046.1 GCA_016788625.1 Anaerolineae bacterium | reverse complement strand
GTTCGGTCTATCCCTGTCAACCTCACGCGGGGCGGTCATACGCGCAATCCTGGAGGGCACGGCCTTCGCGCTGCGCCACAATATTGATGTCGCTCGGCAGGCCGGGGTGGAAGTGCGCGAAATCCGTTCGGTGGGCGGCGGGGCACGCAGCCATCTGTGGAATCAGATCAAGGCCGATGTGCTGGGGCTGCCACTCCTGCTGCCAGAAGCGGCGGTCGGCGCGCCGTTTGGTGATGCCGTTCTGGTCGGGATGGGACTGGGACTGTATCCGGACTTTCGCGCGGCGATTCGCTCGATGGTGCGCATCAGGAACGTGTACGACCCGAACCCGCAGCACAGCAGCCGCTACGCGCGCCTGTACGCGCTGTTCCGCGCCCTGTATGAGCATGTGCGCGAGGATTTTGACCGTCTGGCGGAAATCTCGTGATGACTTTATGTGTTGGTACAGACCCATGAATCTGCCCGGCGATTGCACACAGGAGGCGATCTAGAATCGCCCTGTGGAAGCTCTTTCAATTCCTTGACAAATTTCATAAATAATAATAAAATTATTTTATCCAAATTCATTGGAAAATATGCAACAGCTATTTAGAGGGGGCTACTATGAAGGCTTTTAGACATATATTTACGGTGCTGTTCTTCCTAGCGACCATCGTCGGCTTTACGGCTGCTCAAGCCCAAAGTGCGAACCCGCCCTGCGCGGTTGAAGATAGCGTCTCAACATTTGTCGTCTTTACCAACAATACGCTGCATAACCTCAATTTCAATTGGATCAATTACGAGTGCACTGAAGAACTATACGCCACGCTGGAGCCTGGTCAATCAACCGTTATACAAACTTTTGTGACACATCCCTGGATTGCGCGCAGAGCAGATACGGGGGCACAGGTTGGCGAGATCGTCGTGCCGGACTCGGGACTGCCTCTTGTGCATGAAGCCGTCTGTTCACTGGATGGCAGCATTGAATCTCCGCTTACCATCGTCAATAGCTCTGATGCGCCTGCAAAATTCTACTGGGTTGACCAGGAGTGCAACGAAATAGAGTACGGCACGCTTGCGCCAGGCGAGACGTTTATCCAATCCACTTATGATACCCATGCGTGGGTACTGCGCTCTGCCGACACCGGTGAACTCATCGGTTCGGCGGTGGCAACCGCACTTACGAACAGGGCCAGATAGTCAAGCGGGCGACATGAAAGGTCGCCCGCAGGGTGGGACAGGTGCTGTTGATCCAGGTCAACTCTTGTCCCACCCATCTGACAGTCTCACTTCAATGGCATGAAGCAGCGCGCGTTCAAAGTGCTGTCCACCCGCGCCAGGGACCCGTTCGCCGCCGTCATGCGCAGCGCGTAATCGACATACTCACAGTCGCTCAGGTTATTATCGTACGCCCCTCCCATCAGCGAGAACCTGTTCTTTCTGCCGTACATGATGGGCGAACGCGCACCGATCTGGCACACCCAGGCGCGCGGCGTGCTGTTCGGTCTATCCCTGTCAACTTCACGCGGGGCGGTCATCCGCGCAATCCTGGAGGGCACGGCCTTCGCGCTGCGCCACAACATTGATGTCGCTCGGCAGGCCGGGGTGGAAGTGCGCGAAATTCGTTCGGTGGGCGGCGGGGCACGCAGCCATCTGTGGAATCAGATCAAGGCCGATGTGTTGGGGCTGCCACTCCTGCTGCCAGAAGCGGCGGTCGGTGCGCCGTTTGGTGATGCTGTCCTGGTCGGGATGGGACTGGGACTGTACCCCGATTTCCGCGCGGCGATTCGCTCGATGGTGCGCATCAGGAACGTGTACGACCCGAACCCGCAGCACAGCAGCCGCTACGCGCGCCTGTACGCGCTGTTCCGCGCCCTGTATGAACATGTGCGCGCGGATTTTGACCGCCTGGCGGAAATCTCCTAAGCATGGCCTGACAACATGACGAGAATCTGTTCAAGAATTGGCGTTCGATAGAAGCCACAGGTATAATCACTTATTCATCGCATAACATCTTACATTCATCCGCAGTTTACGGGCGTGCCGGTCACAGTCTGTGGGTAGAGTGGTTGAATCACTATGGAACATTCAGAAAACATACCATCCGCTGAACTGCCGGATGAGGGGCTGATCGCTGCGACGGACAGCGCCAAGGTTGACGCTGAGCAGCCTGCACTTGCAGAACCTGCTGTTGAAGGGGACAGCGCGCCTCCTAAGATATCCAAGAAGCAGATGAAACGGAACTTCGAGCAGCAGCCGCGCAACCCGGACTTGTCGCGTATCGTGGATTACATCGCGGATATACTGGGCGAAAAAGAAACAGAACCGCGCAGTCAGATCTTCCGCATCCTGTTATACTGCGGCATCGAACTGGGGCTGGATGCGCTAGAGAAGACCATCCAGATTCAGGCTGAAGGCGGCATGGCGGTGCTGGACGGCAGCCGAATGCGCACCTTTGGCGGCGCGTACTTTGCGACCGTGCGCGAGATGATGTCCCCGGAGCAGCGTAGTTGGACCTACTTTGTTCCGAAGCGCGTGCGTGAACAGCAGGTAATGAAACAGAAGGTCATTGATGTTGAAGTCTGGAACGAACGCCTGTCGATGCTGGAAGGTCTACTGCAAGAGCGAGGAGCAGCGAAAAACGTGAAAGTGACAATCATTGGACGTCCAGGCAAAGTTGAAGTCCGGCCTGATGTCGTCGTCACCACGATGGAGCATGTTCCGCAGGCCATGATGCTCCCCAGAGGTGTGCCGCCGCTCCCGGAGACGCCGACCGTTTACCTGGTCTACATCAGCGCTAAACAGTGGCGTAAGGTTGAAGAGCGCCTGAGCAACCCGGAAGATGTCCTCATCATTGACGGCGTCCCTTCTTTTGACCCGCAAACCGGCATGATGGTCATTCACACTACAGGCGTCACGACCAAACTGACCGAAGCAGCAAAACGTGAAAATCAGCGCGTCAACCGCGCAGAACAGCCCGCCGCAGAGGGTGGCGAACAGGCCGAGGCGCAGCCCGACCGGGACGAAGCTGCACCCGCGCCAGAGCCGAAACCGAAGAAAGCCAAAGCCGAGGCGCAGCCACAGCAGCCCAAGGAATCACCTGTGACGGGGGCTTTCTCCGCGCTGCCGCCGCACATCGCGCAGAAGCTGAACGAACTGTACTCTTCCGCCGCCGTCTTCCGCCAGAAGCTGGCAACGATACAGGCCAAGCCCGCCGGGCAGCAGTTCGGCCTGGAGATGACGCAGAAGCTGCTGAAGAATGTCGAAGACGAGATCGCTGCGCTGGAGAAACAGTACGCCAAATAAAGCGTCGCCTGTTCAACATCCGCTGATTAATGTCAAAGAGGGTTCCTGGGGCTAATTTGTTCCCTTTAGAACCCTCTTTTTGATGTCAATCCGATCCGCGTCTAACCCGCCTTATGGGCCAGGGACGACGATGTATTCGTCAGTGTAGAGGTGGAAGCGCATCTCGCAGAATTCGTCGGCATCCTTGCCCGCCGCCACGCCGATCTCGCTGGCGAAGGCCGCCTCCATCTCCGCGACACTGTGCCACCATAATTCCGCCGTGCCGTCGTAGGTCGGTTCGGCATTGCTGGGCTGCGCGGGCTGGTTGATGTTGATGCGGTAGCCCAGCAGTCCGGGCATCTTGCCGGAAATCTTGGTGTGTTCATCAACCCAGCGCACTTTGAACTGCTCCATCGTCATGCCGGGTTTGCGTTTCAAAAAAGCAATCAGCTTAATCATGATCTTTTCCTTCGTAAGGTAAGCTGGACACTCTCTATCTATAACGCTTTTGCGGCGTGGGCACAAGGCATGGTCAGCCCACGCGCTTCACCTCAAGTTCGCCGTAAAGCGCCGTGAGGCCGAATGATTCCGTCAGGATGTGCAGCGGCTTGCGGTGCCCCGCGCTGCCCAGGCGAATGTTGACCAGCATGGTGGCGGGCAGCGTGCGGTCTTCCGCATGGCGCAGGTGGGCATAGACGCGCCACTGCATCTCGCGGCAGTCGCGCACCGTCATCTGGAACGGCAGCCCGCCCGTCGGCGCATCATACAGGCAGTCCAGCACCAGCTCGTGCCCCCAGTTGAACAGGTGAATATCGCGCACCCAGAACGTGCCGCCCGCCGCCGCGCCGATCATCTCCGACACTCGCCCTTTGTCCATCGCTGCTGTTCCTCCTTCGCCTGGGTAAAATCGCTGCCCGTTTTTTCCAACGTATCCCTAACCCGCCGCCGACATTCTTAACCATCTGCCCGCCGCAGTTTGGTTAACGCCAGCGCCCCGCAAAACGAGACAAAAGTTTTTCCAAAATGTCACCCTTTAACAGAACATCTGTCCTATGATGTTTCATGTCGTTGCAGTACCGCATTTATTATAGCGGTAACCAAGGGCGTAAGGAGACGTTATGTACACACTCGCCACGCTCGATCATCTGCGGGCACACCTGGGGCTGCTCGCCAGCGAGACCAGCGATGACCCGCGCCTGCTGCGGATGCTCCAGGCCGCCAGCGCGCAGATCGAACGCATGGCAGGCCGCCGCTTCAGCCCGCGCCGCGCCGCGCTCCAGCACGATTACAGCGACGCGCGCCAACTGCTGCTCAGCGATGACCTGCTCGAACCGCTGCACATCCTCAACGGCGATGGCAGCAGCATCGTGCTCACGGATGTGATCGCCGTGCCGGATGAAGCGCCCTACAGCCTGCTGCGCCTGACCGGCGGCAGCGCTTTCACCTGGACGCTGGTGCCTGTGCAGGCCATCACGGTGACGGGCATCTGGGGCTGGCACGACCGCCCCGCCGAGATGTGGCGTGGCAGCGGCGACAGCGTACAGGATAACCCGCTCAGCAGCAGCACGACCAGCCTGACCGTGCTGGACGCGGACGGGGCGGATGCGCTCGGCCAGTCGCCGCGTTTCCAGGTCGGGCATCTGCTCAAGATCGAGGACGAATATCTGCGCGTGCTGGCTGTCAACGCCGCGACGAACAGCCTGACGGTGCAGCGCGCGGTCAACGGCACGGCACCTGCTGCCCATGCGCTGGGCACGCCGATCTACACCTACCAGCCGCCGGGCGACATCAACGCGCTGGCGCTGCGCTGGGCGGCGTGGCTCTACAAACAGGCGGACGCCATACAGTCGGCCCCCGACGACCTGCTGTTTGCGCTGACGGCGCTGCGGCGGCTGCGGGCGGCGTGAGAGTCGTTAGTTGATAGTCATTAGCTAAAAGCTAAAGGCGAGGTGCATGTTCAGAACGAGTGCATTCGTATCTATTCACCTATCCATAAGATGTGTTGCTGGCGGACACGGCACCGCCGTGCCTCTACGGGTAACGTGGTGTGATTGTAGGGACACGACATGTCGTGTCCGTCTCTCAGCCCTCACGGCAAGGTGAATAGATACGTGCATACTGTCACGTCAACGTGGGTTTCGTAGAGACACCTAACGGGGCATCCGGGCGGTGCATTTCAAGATAATCTGCGGGCGGGTGGATTAGGCGCTTGCGCCGTATATCCACCCCTACACACGGCGAAATTTCGTAGGAGAGCGATCCATGAATACAAGCGGGAATCGGACTCCCCTCTCTTGGGGATGCGACCACCAGCAGCCTGTGAAACGGGCAAGTTCGTCAGCATCCCCGCCGGAGAGGGGCTGGGGGTGAGGCTCTGGAAGCCTGGCCTCATTCGCG
>JAEUQX010000016.1 GCA_016788625.1 Anaerolineae bacterium | reverse complement strand
CCCCGGCCCTGCAACTGGCAATCGAAGCTGGCATCCCGGTGATCACGATTGACCGCCGTGTTGAAGGCGTCGAAGGTATCCTCTCGCATGTCGGCGCGGACAACGTGCGCGGCGGCGAAGTGCAGGCCGAAACCACCATCGCTGCCTTCCCGGATGGCGTGGGAGTCTTCCACCTGCAGGGGCAGCCCGGTGCTGGCCCGGCCATTGACCGCAATCGCGGCGTCCACAACATCCTCGACGGCGTGGCGGACAAGTATCCGTTCGTCTTCGAACAGACTGCCAACTTCCGCCGTGACGAAGGTCTCTCGGTGACCGAAGCCGGCCTCGCTGGTCTGGAAACCCCTCCCGGTGTGATCATCGCCGCCAATGACGACATGGCGTTGGGCGCGCTGGAAGCCGTGCGTAACGCGGGCTTGCAGGATGAGATCAAAATCTACGGTTTCGACGCGCTGCCCGAAGCACTCGCCAGCGTCCGCGACGGCGGTCTGACAGGCACCATTGAGCAGTTCCCCGGCGGCCAGAGCCGTATCGCGATGCGTATCGCTTCCCTTGAGGCGCGCGGCTGCGGTTGGGACAAGAATCCGCTGGTACTGCTGAACCCGATCATGATCACTGCGGAAAACCTCGATCAGGCCGAGCGTATCGGTGAACTGGGCGGAGCAGAACCGACCGCCGAAGCCGCTGGCGCACCCGACCTGTATGCTGAAGAAATCGCGGCCTGCCCGACCGATCAGGCGCTGACGATTATGTCGTCACTGCCCGACCTGGCCTTCCCGTTCTTCGTCCACATGCAGGCGCAGATCTCTGCGGAAGCCGAAGCCATCGGCAACATCGAACTGATTCAGCTTGACGGCGAGAATGATGCTGCCAAGCAGACCGCCGATGTCGAGAATGCTATCGTTCAGGGCGTCGATGCCATCGTCATCAGCCCGATTCAGGTCGATGCCATCTCCCCGGTGCTGCAACTGGCAATCGAAGCCGGCATCCCGGTAATCACGATTGACCGCCGTGTCGAAGGCGTCGAAGGTATCCTCTCGCATGTCGGCGCGGACAACGTGCGCGGCGGCGAAATCCAGGCCGAGACAGTGATCGCGCTGTATCCGGATGGGGCAACCATTTTCCACCTGCAGGGGCAGCCCGGCGCTGGCCCGGCCATTGACCGCAATCGCGGCGTCCACAACATCCTCGACGGCGTTGCTGATGCCTTCCCGTTCGTCTTCGAACAGACTGCCAACTTCCGCCGTGACGAAGGTCTCTCGGTGACCGAAGCGGGTCTGGCTGGTCTCACCGAACCGCCGACCGCCATCATCGCCGCCAATGACGACATGGCGTTGGGCGCGCTGGAAGCCGTGCGTAACGCAGGCCTGCAAGATGTCATCAAGATCTACGGCTTCGACGCGCTGCCCGAAGCGCTCGCCAGCGTCCGCGACGGCGGTCTGGCAGGCACCATCGAGCAGTTCCCCGGCGGCCAGAGCCGTACCGCGATGCGTATCGCCGCCCTGCACGCGCGCGGCTGCGCCTGGGATCAGAACCCGCTGGTGCTGCTCACCCCGGTAATGATCACACAGGACAATCTCGATTTGGCAGAACGCATCGGCGAAGTACAATAGTATCGTTTGCTGTTCCCTCCCCGGTTCGCTGGGGAGGGGCATAAAACCTACCAGAGTATTTTCCAAATATTCGATTCAGGAGAAAAGTGAAATGAGCAAGAACATCAGTCGTCGTTCATTCCTTAAGGGCAGTCTGTTCGCTGGCTCCGGCCTCGTCGCTGCTAACCTCCTCTCATTCATGCAGTATCGCCAGGCGCGCGCCCAGGAAGGGCAAATGCTGCGCGCCGCGATGTCCAGCGCCGGTCTGGCTGGCACCTGGAATGCCCAGGGACAGGAAGCCGCGCTCCGTTGGGGCGAACTGCTCGGCGTCGAGATCGTCTGGTTCGACGGTGAATTCGACCCCGCGATTCAGCGTGGCAAGATCGACCAGATGGCGACCGAGAGCTGGGATTTCGTCGCCATGCAGCCCGGCGCGATCGGCACGCTGGTAGAGCCGGTGCAGGCCATGATCGATGCCGGTATTCCGGTTGTCGATATGGATACGTTGATCGCCCCGCTTGACCAACTGCAATCGATGGGCGTGCTGACCTTCATCGCCCCCAATAACGTGTTCATGTCAGAATCGGTCGTTCTGAAGATGGTCGAGAAGATGGGCGGCGCGGGCAAGATCGCGCACATCGGTGGCGCGCCCGGCCACACTGGCGCGCAGGCGCGTGGGCAGGGCTTCCTGAACATCGTCGGGCGCTATCCGGACATCGAAGTGGTCGATGACCAGCCCGCCGACTGGGACGTGAGCAAGGCCGCCGCGTTGGCAGAGGCCGTCCTCAACCGTCATCCCGATCTGAAGGGCATCTTCGCCGATAACGACGACATGGCGCTGGCCGCCCGTCAGGTGGTCGAAAACGCTGGCCTGGGTGATCAGGTCTTCGTCGGCGGCGTCGATGCGATGTCCCCGGCTATCGCTGCTGTCCGTGACGGCAAGCTGGTCGCCACCGCGCGTAACTCGGCCACCCGTATTCACGGCTGGGCGGTTATCGCGGGCGCGTATGCGGCTACCGTCGGCCTGGAGCAGGCACGGCAGGAAATTCCGTTCTTCGTGCTGGCCGACGGCCCGGCAATCACCGC
Organism: Anaerolineae bacterium; assembly: GCA_016788625.1. GTDB lineage: Bacteria > Chloroflexota > Anaerolineae > Aggregatilineales > Phototrophicaceae > CFX2. Next base: position 1,917 of record JAEUQX010000016.1, on the reverse strand, counting down.
GGACATCGACAGCAACCCGGCGCTGGCGGCGGAACCCTGGAAGCTGAGCAACTATGGCCTGAGCGCCGCTGATGGTCTGATCTGGGCGCAGGACCAACTGGTCTTCTAAATCACGCATTCTGTGTGCGAAACGGGGGTGGCAGCAAGCCACCCCCATTCACACCAGATCGCGATATGTCATCATGAGTACATCCACCATTCTGGAACTGCGCGGCATCTCTAAGCGCTTCGAGAACATCCAGGCGTTGCAGGATGTCTCGTTCAATCTGCGGGAAGGTGAAACCCATGCCCTCGTCGGGGAAAATGGCGCGGGCAAATCCACCCTGATGCGGATTCTCGCAGGTATCTATACCGAATACGACGGCGAGTACCTGCTCGACAATCAGCCGCTTCATCTGCGTTCCCCGCGCGAAGCTCTCAGCCGGGGCATTGGCATGATTCATCAGGAACTGAGCGTCATGCCCGAACTGACCGTGGCCGAGAACCTGTTCCTCGGTCGGCAGTTGACCAATCGCCTCGGCGCAGTCGATTGGGGACGCATGAACCGAATCGCTGCCGAGGAACTGCGCAAACTCGGTTTTGCTGATATTGACGTAAAAGCGCCGCTGGGCAACTATTCACTGGGCACACAGCAGGTCGTCGAGGTGCTGCGAGCCATCCTCTCCGGCGCGCGCGTCCTGATCATGGACGAACCGACGACTGCGCTTTCCCCTCCGGAAGTCGAGCGCCTGATTCAGTTGATCGACACGCTGCGACAGAGCAAACGCAGCATTATTTATATCTCGCACTTTCTTGAAGAAATCATGCGCGTAGCCGACCGCATCACCGTGCTGCGCGATGGTCAGCGCGTCGACACGCTCGAACGCCGTGAAACCAGCATCACCCATATCATCTCGCTGATTCTGGGGCGCGAGGTCAACGCTACCCTGCCCGCCGCTCTCAGCCGCGCGGACGGACAGACGCTGCTCTCGGTCTCCAATCTGACCGCCGATGTCTTCCGCGAGGTGAACCTCACCGTTGAGCAGGGTGAAGTCGTCGGGCTGTATGGGGCCATCGGCGCGGGGCATTTCGATCTGGCGCGTGCGCTGTTCGGCCTGTACCGCATTGACAGCGGGATGGTCGCCGTCGCCGGGCAGAACTTCCCCGCCAACTTCTCCGCCGCGTATGCCATCCGGCACGGATTGGCCTATGCGACCGAATCGCGCCGCCAAAGCCTGTTCATGACCGAACCGATCTATCGCAACGTCATGATGCCGCACCTGCACCGCCTGGGACGGCTGCTCGCGCCGCAGCCACGCACCGAGCTGGAGCTTGCCGCGCCGCAGATCACGCTGACGGGCGTGCATCCTAATGACCCGCTCAATCCGGTCGGGCAGCTTAGCGGCGGCAACCAGCAGAAAGTCGCCATCGCGCGCTGGCTGCCCTTCCCACCCAAAGTGTTCATCATGGCCGAGCCGACACGCGGCATGGATGTAGGCGCAAAGAACGAAGTCCTCTCGATCCTGCGCGACTTCCGCAATCAGGGTTACGGCGTGCTGGTCGTCTCCAGCGAGCCGGAGACCGTACTCTCGGTTTCTGACCGCATCGTCGTCATGTCGCGCGGGCGCGTCGTTTCCGAACTGCTGAACCAGAATATTGACAAAGATGTCTTGATGAGGCTGCTATGACGACTACTACCTCTGCCTCCGGCGCACAGCGCGGCTGGCGCGGCCTGCCCCGTTGGGTGACAACGCTCGCGCCCGTCTGGACGCTGCTGGCACTGTTCATCTTCTTCGGCGTGGCCTCGCCCTCATTCCTGCGCCCGCTGAACATCAACAATATCCTCGTACAAGTTTCGACATTGGCCATCTTCGGCACGGGCATGACCTTCGTGCTGCTGACAGGTGAGATCGACCTGGGCATTTCCTCGACAGCGGC
>JAEUQX010000005.1 GCA_016788625.1 Anaerolineae bacterium | reverse complement strand
GCCAGGTTCACCGTCCCCACTGCTTACGCCCGGTGAATCGGTCAACCCATCATGACAACCAGGTAGGGTATTGCAGAAACCGCCCTCACTGCTCTGTACCTTAGGATGAAGCTTGTGTCCCGCTGCTGCCCAGCACAATCTGACGGATCGTTTCCAGCGGCACTTTCGGGCGCCGGTCATACGTCAGCAGCCCGTTGATTTCCTGCTCGACATCCGTCAACTGCGTGTAGCAAATACCCTGGACCAGTGGCGATTGGTACAGCGGGCGGAAAACAGCTTCAAGCTGCCGGACGAAGCTGGTGCTGTCTGCGGCGCTGGTATAACCCCAGCCCTCCTGCTCGTTGACCCGATAGGCAATGCCGCCGAACTCGGTCACCAGAAGCGGTTCGTCCGCATAAGCTACGCCCGGCGCCAGCAGCGGATTTCCCCCTGGTCGCCAGGCCAGTGCCGACTCCAAGTGCTGATAGCGGGCGTATAGCGTCGCCTCCTCACCAGTGTAATCATGAATCGTGAGCAGGTCGGACTTTGCGTGCTCCCAGCCGTCGTTGGAGATCACCAACCGGGACGCATCCAGTGCCTTGGTCAGGTGGTACAGCGCCATTAACCAATCCCTCTGACGCGGGTCATGGGGCACATCAGGTACGCCCCAGCTTTCGTTCAGCGGCACCCAGGCGACGATACAGGGGTGGTTGTAATCCCGCGCGATTGCCTCCTGCCACTCCTGGCCGAGCTGGCGCACCGACTGTGGACTGAAGAGATAACTGTTCGCCATCTCACCCCACACCAAGAGTCCCAGCCGATCCGCCCAGTACAGGTAGCGCGGATCTTCGACTTTCTGGTGCTTGCGGGCGCCGTTAAAACCCATCGCTTTAGTCAACTCAATATCCTGGCGTAGGCTGTCATCGCTGGGAAATGCCAGCAGCCCATCGGGGTGATACCCCTGGTCGAGTACCAGCCGCATCATATAGGGACGGTTGTTGAGGCAGACGCGCCCGCCCTCCACGCTGATCTTGCGAAGGCCGAAATAGCCCTCCACCGCATCCGTCACGTTCTCGCGGTGATGCACCCGCACGCTGATGTCATACAGGTGCGGTGCTTCGGGCGACCAGAGGTGCAGCGCCTCCGGCTCAAAAGTGAAGCGCTGCTCGCCTGCCGTGTGCCGAGCGTGGTGGATTACCTGACCGCCGAAGCGAATTTCCGTCTCCAGCATCGCCTCCGTGCCGGGTGCGCTCAATCGGTATTCGGCGATGAGCTGCCGCTGATCGACATCCGGCGTGAGCTTCAGATCCGCCAGATGGACCGCGTGCACTGGCTCCAGCCAGACCGTCTGCCAGATGCCAGTCGTGCGTGTGTAGAAGATGCTGGCGGACTCGACTTCCCAGTACTGCTTACCGCGCGGTTGCGCCCGATCCTGTGAGTCATCTTCTACGCGCACGACAATGTGCTGCGGGACGCTTTGAGTCAGATAATCAGTGATATCGGCTGAGAATGGTGTATGGCCGCCCTCGTGAAACGCCGCAAACTGCCCATTGACCCACACCCAGGCACGGTAGTCGCAGGCGCCGACATGCAGCAGGATGCGCCGACCGCTCCATTCCGGCGGTGTCTCAAACGCCCGCGCATACCACACCACATCATGAAAGCTTGGTTCATGGATGCCACTCAGACGGCTCTGAAACGGGAACGGTACCACGATGTTCTGCGGGAAGTGCTGCGTCTGGTCGGGGAGATGCCATCCTTGCTGACGCCCAATGTTCGCATCGTCGAAGGCGAAGCGCCACTCGCCGTTCAGGTTCAGCCAGTCTGCCCGTGTGAACTGCGGGCGGGGATACTCCGGTCGTGGGATAGTCATGTTAGCCGCCTCCGTTCGCAGCGGGTCGGATCAGTAGGGCGACATCCTTGGCATCGGCCAGATCCGGAAGCGTCAACCGGAGCTGGTTGTCCTCTACCATGGCGGTCAGGTCGGTCAGCGGGGTGCCGGACTGCGTGTCCCAGAACTCGACACGATAGGATCCATCTGCCAGCGTGCGGTTGATTTGCAGCAGGCGACCACTGAGGCTTGGGTTTTTGCCATCGCGCGTATCCCGCAGCAGCCAGACAATCGCTGTGCTGCCGTCGGAGATGCCCACGCGGATGATATTCCGGTCGTCAATGAGTAAATTGCTGCCAATGGGATGGCTGTCGAAGTTGGCCCAGTCGACCGCTGCGGCGAAACGCGCCAGCGCCAGCAGATTGTCGCGCATCTCCGGCAGTATCCAGTGTGGGGTGGTGTAGGGCCAGCGCATACCCGACCCAGCACCTCCGGCGGCAAGGTGTGCCCACGACATGTTGTGGTGATATTCGGCGTCGAATTGCGGATCGGCGATCCAGCGGTCAATTGGGCCGCTCTCGGTGTCCATATAGGGGCGCGGTTCGTCAATCGACTGGAGTGAAAGGGTCACACCACCTGCCATCATCGGCCCTGCACCAACGGGGTCATCCGGCGATTTGATATCCGGCCCGATATACAGATGCGTGTTGGCGAAGTCCAGCAGTGGGTGCTGGTAGATAATGCGCCCCAGCTCGCCCTCCGGGATAGCCGCCGCCGAGGATACTGTCAGCAGATGAGTACGTCCCCAGCGCTGCATCTCGTAATCGCGTATGAAGGCCGCCATCTCATCGATATAGGCGCGGATTTCGTCCGTAGTAGCGCTCCACCAGATGTCGATCTCATTCATGATGTCCCAGGCGAAGATGTTTGGCGATCCTCCCCATCGGTCCAGGATGAAGCGCCAGCGTGCCTTATGTGCGTCGATGCAGGGTCGCGCGGTGAGCCAATCATTAGGCGTGGCGCATGGCCCGCCAAGTTCGCCGTTATACGGGTAACGCCCCCAGTTGCGCGCCTGCCAGAAGGTGTCGTAGGGCGTAAGCAGCAGGTACAGCCCATGCTCCTCGGCCAACGCGATGAAGTCGTCCCAGAATTTCACCACTGGTTCGGAGAAGGTGCCCACTGGGTTTTCCAGATAGGTGTATTCTTCCTGTGAATACTCCATCATGATGCGGCTGACGGTGATGCCGTGTGCGCGCAGGTCGCGGATATAATTCTCGGTTGCTTCTCGCGACAGGTCATTCAACAGGGTGACTAGTCCGGGCCAGGGTACGCCGTCGTTCTGGCCGATGACCAGGAAACCCTGTCCGGCTTCGTCCACAAAGTAGCGACCATTGGGGGCGACAGAAATGTATCCCTGATACTGGGGCAAACGGATTTCCGTTTGTGCGTGTGCCACATGTCTCTCCTGTGGCCATCCGATGAGGACAGCCGCTAACAATAGCCAGACGAGCAGTCGGTCGAGCACAGTTTTATCCCTTTATACCAGTGATGGCGATGCTCTCGATGAAGTAGCGCTGGAAGACGAAAAAGAGAATCACGATGGGCAGCAGCGCGAGGGTCGCTCCAGCCATCAGCGTTGTCCACTCCAGCGTGTATGCACCCTGGAGACTCGCCAGCGCCAGTGGAACTGTGAACGTGTCCGGTTTGCCGCCGCTCAGGTAAATCAGTGGGCCGAGGTAGTCATTCCAGCGGGCGATAAAGCCCAGCACAAACAGCGTGGCGATGATCGGCTTGGCCAGCGGCAGGAAGATGAGCAGATAGATCTGGAACATATTGGCGCCGTCGATCTTTCCCGCTTCTTCCAGCTCCTGCGGCAGCGTGGCGAAGTATTGGCGGCTGAGGAAGACGGCGAATGCTGTACCGAACAGCACTGGTACGATCAGCGGTGCCAGTGTCCGCAGCCAACCCAGCTCCTTGAAGAGAATGAAGGATGGCACCAGCGTTACCACACCCGGGATCATCATGGTGACGAGCAGCAGTCCAAAAAACTGCTGCCGCCCTGGAAAACGGATGCGCGCGAAGGCAAAGCCCGCCAGCGTGCTGATGAACACTTCGCCCAGTGTCGTGGTCAGCGCGACGAACAGCGAATTGACGAACGCACGGGGGATGTTGGCCTGTGGCGTGGGCGTCAGCACCTTTTCGAAGTTGGCGAAGGTCACTGGGTTCGGGATCCACTGCGGGGGCAGTACAAACAGCCCGCGCTCCTCTTTGAAGGCTGTCGAGAGCATCCAGAAGAAGGGCAGGAGTATCGCCAGCGCGAAGGTAATCAGCAGTGCATAGGCGAATATCTTGAACAGTATTTCCCGCTGGCGAGGGCCGAGTACTTCGGTGGTCGCCGTCTGCACACGAATGTTCAACTGCTGACTAGTCATATCATCCACCTAATCGTAGAACACCCAACGCCGCGAGAGGACGAAGTTGATGACCGTCAGCACCATCGTGATCCCGCCCAACAGCCAGGCCTGAGTAGCCGCGTAGCCCATTTGCAGGTCACGGAAGGCATTCTGCCAGATCACCATGACGGTCATGGTCGAGGAGAAATATGGCTGGCCTTGCGTCATGATTTGTGGCTCCTGGAAAATCTGGAGCGCGCCAATCAGTGAGGTGATGAACAAGAAGAAGGTTGTGGGCGTCAGTGCAGGCCAGGTGACGTAGCGGAACTTGGCCCAGGTTCCTGCGCCGTCGATCTCTGCCGCTTCGTATAAGGTACGATTGACACCCTGCAAACCCGCGAGGAAGATCACCATCTGGTAGCCAAAGCCCCGCCACACTGCCATGATGATGAGCGCAGGCTTGACGGTGTAAGCATTTTGCAGCCAGTTCGTGCTGCCTAGCTCGCTGAGGCCGATGGCCTTCAGGAAGAAGTTGAGCAGCCCGTAATCCGGGTTGAGAATCCACAGCCAGACGAGCGCCAGGGCCGCAATCGGTAGGATGGTGGGCAGGTAGAACAGGGTGCGGAAGAATCGCGCCCCTTGAATCTTCTGGTTGAGCGCCAAGGCAATGAGCAGCGCCAGCGCCATACTGATCGGGATGGCAATCAGCATGAACGCCGTGTTGAACAACGAAATCCAGAAAATCGGATCGCGCGCAGCGAGGACGTAGTCGTTCCCAAAGAGCGATAGATTGTAGACCGTTTCGTATCCGCTGGGCAGCACATCGCTTAGTGCCATCAGGCGCGGCGCGCAGGTGATGGGGTTGCCACGCAGGTCAGTCTGCCCGGCGAATTCCCCAATGCGCGACTCGGTCACTGTCTCGCGGCCACAACGGAAGAGAGTCTCTCCGGTGGCTTCATCAGTCATTGGGGGGACGCGCGCCATCGTGACACTGAGCATTCGAGACCAGTTTTCAGTGCCTATCCAGCGCGGTGCGGTCGCCAGGTCGTAGCTGGTGAAGCTGAGAAACAGCGAGACCAGCAGCGGAAAAGCTGAGAAAATCAGGAATCCTAGCAGTGGCGCAGCGATGAAGAGGTAGCCCCACAGGGCCTCGCCGCGCCCCAATGTGGATCTGCCGCGCGGAAGATGAGTTGTGGCGTCCATATCGGCTGAACTCCATCCAGGCTGTCAGTGAACACCCCTCGCCGGCAACTATCACCAGCGAGGGGAGGGTAGGGCATAGGGTGGCCTAGCTGTTCAGGCTGGCCCAGGCTTCATCCAGGCGCTGCTGGAAAGCATCCTTGCGGTTGGCGAGGGCGTCTTCGGCCAACATGCTGCCGTCGATGACCACTTCCGGCCAAACGCCATTCCACCAGTTGTCATCAAACCACTGGCCGTACAGGGGTGTCTGTGTCCATGGGCCGGGGCTTTGGCAGCGGGCGGCTTCCAGGAAGATCTGCGCGTTGGCGGGAGCCTGATCGGGTTGCAGGAAGGCATCCGTCTGGGCGACTTCCACCTGATTGGGAATTTGGAAACCGAGTGCCGCCTGTTCGATCTGACCGTCAGGGCCAGCCAGGAACTCGATGAAACGGTAGGCCAGGTCGGCGTGCATCTCGCCTTGCGACCCGGCGATGATGCTCAAACCCACGGAGCCAGACCAGCCGCCAAAACTGCAATCAGCCTGATTGGCATAGGCGGTCACCTGCCCGCTGGGGCCAACCGGATTCGGGCGTACATCCCACTCGAATGAGAGCGAAGCGCGGTAGCCCGTGGTCGCCCAGCGGCCGTTGGTCGTCAGTCCCATCCGCCCGGTCTCAAACATCTGGCCGACAGACATCGAAGCGGTTTGCTGTGCGTTCGGGCGAATCTGGTACACATGATCCAGGTCGCTGAGGAATTGAATGGCTTCGATAGTGTTGGCGTCATCCGCCGCGACGAAGGTGCGTCCATCCTCGCTGACAATCCGGCCACCATTGCCGTAGACGACATTTTCGAACCACAGGTCGCCAATGCCCCACTGGACGATGTTATTGGCGTCGAAGCCTTCTTCGCCAGGATTGAGACCATTGGCATCTACAGTAAGCGCCGTCCCAATCTCTACCAATTGCTCCCAGGTCATTGGCACATTCGGGTCTGGCAGAGCGACACCCGCGGCCTCGAACAAATCTACATTGATATACAGCACGGTCGGGCCGATGTCCTTCGGCAGTGCGTAGAGGTCGCCCGTCCAGAAGCTCTTGGACTCGGCATCGTACATGTAGCGGCCCAGCGCCGACGGCCAAACATCATCCGGACTGAAGGTTGTGCTGGCGTCCACAAACGGCTGAAGGTTGACGAGCTGTCCCTTGGTCACCAGGGCGGTGAATGGGCCGCCGTCCGGCACATAGGCGATATCTGGTGGCGTACCACCCGCGATGAGGGTGTTCAGCGCCGTCACGTAATCGGATGGAATCTGAGTATAGTCAATCTGAACATCCGAGTTGTTGGCGTTGAACGTGTCAACCAACTGCTGGAAGACGGCGCCTTCTTCCGGCCCGCCCCATCCGACAAACGAGAGTGTAACAGCATCCTGCGCGGCGGTGGGCAGCAGCCCCAGACCCAGAAATGCCAACACAATCAAGACAAGCCGATAATTCTTCTTCATGGTATCCTCCAATATTGTGTGATGTGGTATGTGCCGTTCCTTGTGAAGGCACATGCGCTGTGCCTAGGGGCGCGTTGCCGCGCGCCCCTGGTTGCACAATTGTGCTTCATTCGCCTCGATACCCCTCCTTTCTCCTGTTCGTTAAGGTACTGTGCTCGGTGTGCCATTGGCGTTCATCTGGTAACGAACGCGCAGGTGGATGTCCTGGGGATAATTGCCGAAGGCTCGCCCGAAAATGTTGATCCCGCCGACGTTGTGTGCGTCCTCGCGCACGCCCACCCGCATCGAGATGAAGCTCGCCTGACTTAGATCAAGCTGTCCCACCGTCACGCCTGAAATGCGCATACCATCGACGTAGCTGCCATCATGACTGACTTTCCACACCTTCAGCAGCCCATACTGGGAGTTCCATTCCTCCCACCAATCTGGCGTCAGGGCGCCGCGTTCCCCGCCGAAATCGCCTGGACAAGTCCACGTGCCCAGTTCTACGCCGTTGATCCACAATGTGATGTCCGACGGCCAGTCGTCATTGTGCAGTGGTGCCTCGGAGCCGACCTCGAAGCTGATTTGTATGCTCTCGACCGTAGAATGTGGCGGGATGCGGTTAGGGAAGCGGTATTCGACATAGCCATGCTTGAACCACAAGAGCTGTGCCTGCACCCGGTCAGGATCATAAAACGTGCTGGGATCATCCAGGTGTCCGATAATCCGCGCTTCGCTCGCCAGGCCACAGGTGGGGCTGACATTGGCATCAACATAGGCGCCAATGGGCATGGCAATGTCCAGGATGTTGTCCGTGCGGTGCTCACCACTTGGCAATCGGATGGCGATCTGGTCGTATACGCGGATGCACAGCTTTTTCAGTCCCCGGCTGGCGGGTTTCAGTTCAGTGCGGATAAGTCCGGCTTTCTCCAGCAGGTTAATGTGCATCGTTACTGTAGAAGGCGGGATGTCGAGGTATTCGGCGATCTCGTTGACGCTGGCGATATGCCCGCCCAGGTAGCGCAGGATTTCGAGGCGCTTGTCTGATGCCAGTGCCTTGAGGATTTCTTCAAAGTCGTGTTCGACGGTGGCGCTGTCCATATTAATAGACAGCACTCGACCCAGACCGTTGGGCAGGTCTGTCGCAGGGGGTGTCTGGATCGAAAAATCAGTAGTCATAGTGAAACAACTTTTTATGCAGCATAACGGCCTTTTGCACGAGACAAGTCTCGCTAGTTGCGCAAGAAGGCACTAGTTAACGAAACAGCTTTTCATGCGTCTTTTCATGTATAATAGATTCATTGGCTTGACTTGTCAAGCAATTGGTCGACTTCTAAAATGCAGGATGGCATATTCAGCAGCAGCAAAAGTGGAGCACCGCACGATGATCACTCCGTCCTATCAGAATCCACTTTATCCCGGTTATTTCGCCGATCCGTTTGTGTTTCGCCATGCGGGTCACTATTACGCATTCGGCACAGGGCCAGACCCCGCAGACGGGCGCGTCTTTCCAACTCTCTCATCGCCTGATCTGGTGCACTGGACGGCGCACGGCGGCGCGCTGGAGCCAGTCCTTGGCGCTGATCAGTACTGGGCGCCCGAAGTCGCCTGGCACGATGGTCTGTTCTATCTGTACTACTCTGCTCACGGCATCAACGGGTGTGATCATCAACTGCGTGTGGCGACCAGTGCCCACCCGCTTGGCCCCTATAGCGACTGCGGACTGCTGCTGGTGCCGGGCGAACCCTTCACCATTGACGCGCATCCCTTCCGCGCGGCAGATGGCACCTGGTATCTCTACTACTCGCGGGACTTTCTGACCTTGGATGGGGCTGACCGCGTCGGGACCGGCATCGTGGTGGATCGGCTGGTCACCATGTCTGCGCTCGCCGGGCAGCCGCAGGTCGTCGTGCGTCCCCATGCTGATTGGCAGCTCTACGAGGCAGGGCGGCTTATGTACGGCGCGCGGTACGACTGGCACACCATCGAGGGTGCCGCCGTCCGCGAGCACAATGGGCGCTACTACTGTTTCTACAGCGGCGGCGCCTGGGAGCGCGAGAACTATGGCGTTTCCTATGTCGTGGCCGATCATCCGCTGGGGCCATATACTCGCCCCGACGGCTTGGATGGCGCCTTGCTGCGCAGCCTGCCGGGGCAGGTGATCGGGCCGGGCCATAACTCCTTCGTCACCGCGCCGGATGGACAGGAGATGATCGTCTATCACGGCTGGGATGTAGATCGCACAGCCCGCCAGATGCGCATGGATCGGCTCACCTGGCACGATGGACGTCCCATCCTGCGCGGGCCGACCGTCGCGCCGCAGCCTGCATTGTGGCTTAATGGCGTACAGACATCGTATGTCGAATCAGGTTAAGGTCAAATTTACCTGTCCTGGGTTCTCCGAAGTCTCCTCATCGCCGTTTGTATTCTCGCCAGCAAGCAAGCGGCGGTAGAAAATTCGCACGTTCTACCCTTGCCGCGTATTTGGCGAGCGGCGCTGCCCATTCCCTTGATAAGCCGCTCCGGATTGCGATAAGATTCACTCTGTGGTCATAGTGTCAGCAATGACCGTGAACGACACTGCTCTGCTGCATAAAACCCCACCAAGGATAAGCGGATATGCGCCTTACATCACTGCGTGACCTCCGGACGGCTCATTCAGCTTCTGAGAGATCTCTGTTTCGCTTCACGGGCAGTCGCGGGGAACGTTTGCATATCACCGCACTCGAACCCGATGTGGTGCGTGTCCAGCATCTGCCGGATGGCGACGCACGACTGAATCGAACGTGGGTCGTGGTGGGCAAGGACGGAGACACGCCGGTCGAGGGACGTCTGCGCGATGATCTGACGCCATTCTCAACCCCGGACTGCCAAACCAGTTCCAGCGATAGTTACTGGCGGGCGGAAACACGGCAGCTAAGTATCACGCTTGACCTTGCGGATGGTCATCTGGAATGGCACACCGCAGACGGCATTCCTATCGCCGCCGACCTGAAGCGGCGAGCCTATACCTACGACCGTGCCGGACGTTCCGTCTATCACTATCTTCAGCGGCGCAGCGATGAACACTACTTCGGCTTTGGCGAGCGTTCTGGTCCCCTTGACAAGCAGGGGCTGCGACTGGAAATGCGTAATATTGACGCATTGGGTTACAATGCAGAGACAAGCGATCCACTCTACAAACACATTCCGTTCTATATCACCTTCATCCCGCATCTGAACATTGCTTATGGTCTTTTCTATGACAATTTCGCTACGACGGTATTCGATCTCGGCAAAGAGATCGATGCCTTATGGGGCAGCTATCGCCTGATGAAAGCGGACGATGGTGACGTAGATTATTACTTCATCTACGGCCCGACGATTGAAGCCGTCATCGAAAAGTACACCAGACTCACGGGTCGCCCGGCGCTGCTGCCACGTTGGGCATTTGGTTACCTCGGCTCGACAATGAGTTATACCGATGCGGCAAATGCACAGGAACAGCTGCATCAGTTCGTTACCCTGTGCCAGCAGCATGACATCCCCTGTGATCTGTTCCACCTGTCTTCTGGTTACTCGATGGATGCCGAGGGAAGACGCAATGTGTTCACCTGGAATCGCAGCCGTGTGCCGTCACCAGAGGATATGGTGAATGACTTCCATGCTGCGGGTATTCGTCTGGCGGCGAACATCAAACCCTATCTGCTGACAACGCACCCTCAGTACGAGCAGGTGCGCATGGCGGGCGGTTTCATCCGTGACCCGGATACCGGAGAGCCAGCCAGTACCCGCTTCTGGAGCGGGGGGCGCTACGAGAGCGCTGACGGCGCGTATATCGATTTCACCAGCGCCGCAGGTTTCAACTGGTGGCAGCAGCAGATCAGAACGGCGCTGTATTCCTTCGGCATTGACGCTCCCTGGAACGACAATAATGAATTTGGCTTGTGGGACGATGATGCTGTTTGCGCGGGTTTTGGAAACCCACTTCCAGTGGGGCTGGCACGCCCCCTGCAAACGCTGCTCATGGCGCGCGCCTCGTATGATGTCACTCGCGAGGCCAAGCCCGGGCTGCGACCTTTTATCCTGTCGCGGGCGGGCACCGCTGGCATCCAGCGATATGTCCAGACCTGGTCGGGTGACAACGAAACTTCGTGGCACACGCTGCGCTACAACATTCCTATGGGGCTTGGTTTATCGCTGTCGGGTGTTCCGAACATCGGGCATGATGTCGGCGGTTTTTCTGGCCCCGCGCCTGATCCTGAGTTGTTTGTACGCTGGGTGCAGTGCGGCATCTTCCACCCACGTTTCACGATCCACTCGTGGAATACGGATGGCACAGTTAACGAGCCATGGATGCATCCGAGCGTACTGCCCATCATTCGCGACCTGTTCCGCTTCCGCTATCGCCTGCTGCCCTATCTGTACACGCTCGCATTTGAGGCGCATCAGACCGGGCATCCCATTATTCGCCCACTGGTCTATCACTTTCCGCAGGACAAACGCTGTCAGACCGAGTCCTTTGATTTCATGCTGGGCAGCCACCTGTTGGTCGCGCCGGTACTGGAGCCGGGTGCGCGCACCCGCCGGGTGTATCTGCCAGCGGGGACCTGGTGGTGTGATTTCCACTCGGGGCAATGGTATATGGGCGGCAGCGAGATTGAAGTACCCGCGCCCTTGGAGCAGATTCCGCTGTTTGTTGCCGATGGCGGTATCCTCCCGCTGGGCGGCGTGATGCGTTATGTCGGTGAGCGACCGGACGATGTGCGCGAAATTCATGCCTTCGTGCGTGGTGATGCAACGTTTACCCTGATTGAAGACGATGGTGTCAGCTTCGATTATCAGCAGGGCGGTTACACTGAAGTGCAGCTCAGCCTTCAACGCATGGGCGACCATTGGACAGTGAACGCGCGCCGCCTGCACAACGGCTACACCCTGCCGTACCGTGAGGTTGATTTTGTCGTTGCGGCAGGTGATGGCGCTCCAGTTACCGGAGGCACGCTGGAGGGTGGGCGCTGGCGAGCGCGGGTGACAGTCCTATGACGCCCAGCATTGCGATTGCAATCATTGTTTTCCTGGCGATTCTCACGCAGGCAATCGCTGGCTCTGGCCTGGCGCTCATCGCCATGCCGCTTTTGGTGGAGATTTTAGATCCCCTTACCGCAGCCTCGCTGGTTGCGCTGATGGCGATCACCACACAGCTCATCATGCTGGCGCGCTACCGTCAGTCACTTTCAGCGCAGGGATTGTGGCGGTTGATGGTCGGATCACTCCTCGGTATTCCTATCGGAATCTACGCCCTGTCGCAGCTTGACGAGCAGGTCATTCTTACGGTGCTGGGGCTGGTGCTCATCAGCTATGTTGCCATCAACCTCTTCACGCTGCCGCTGCCACCCTTCAGGAATGCCAACTGGGGGTTTGGGTTCGGCTTCCTATCGGGGATGCTGGGCGGCGCGTACAACACCGGAGGGCCGCCGTTTGTCATCTACGGTCTGAGCCAGAAATGGGAACCGCAGCGCTTCAAAGCCAACCTGCAATTGCTGCTGATGGTTAACAGCTTCACCGTCGTTATGGCGCACCTGGTCGCCGGGCACTACACCAGCGAAGTATTGCAGAATTATCTGCTGGCGCTGCCGATGATCTTGCTGGGCGCCTTCACGGGATTCTGGATTGACCGCTACATAAACGAAGTGGTCTTTCGCCGGGTCGTGCTCGTCGTCCTGCTGATCATCGGCCTGCGAATGCTCTTTTCCTGACCATCAGCCTGTGCGCGAGGCTGTTAACCGTTCATGGCAGAACAGGTGCGTCGCACAGCGCGTCAGTCATCGATGTGCTGCTTCAGGAAGTCCAGCATGTAGTTGAACATGGTGGGTGTGTATTTGTGTGCCACGCCCGGCTCAATCATCACCTGGAATCGCGACCCCGCATTGTACAGGCCGTAAATCTGCCGGGCAAACGTCGCAGTAGTATGTACGCCCACAATCGGAGAAAGTGGATCCTGGTCACCGATCAGGATGGCCTGCGGGCGTGGCGCTGCCAGCGCAACCAGATGTTCCATGTCGATGCCAGCCTTGAAAAATCCAGGCAGGTAGTAATAAATGCCATGCAGGTTGTACTGCCCTGTGGCAGCGAAATCTCGATAACGCGTCATCTGCGCGACCGGAACCAGTACCTGTATCCGATCATCGAGCGCCCCTATCCACGTCGTCCGCGAGCCGCCCATGCTCATACCAGTGGCTGCTACCCGTCGGGGATCTACTTCGGGTCTGTTCAGCAGGGCGTTCAGCGCCAGCAAATCGTCGCGCACCATCATGCCCCACAGGGTGCAGCCGCGCCAGACGAAGTGCTTAAACAGCGCTTGCTCGGTCACGGCACCGCTTTCCGCAGCACCTGCTGGCCCCTGCGTCTGGCGCTCGCCAAAGCAGTAGGCATCGACTGCCATCACGACGTAGCCCTGCCGCACCAGCGCCGGGCCGGGTGCGGTTCCATAGTTACCTTCCTGGAACAACTCTTCTTTGCCCAGGGCATACTTGTTGCCATGCAAATGGAGATAGAGGACGGCCGGGGCAGGGGCAGTCAGCCGCGGCGGTATGAGCAGATAGCCAAAAACCTGCGCCCCCGCGCCATTGTCAAACGCGAAATGCTCCACCACACACTCCGCACGGACCTCGCGCGATAGAATTTTCACGTCTGGCACAAGCAGAGGCGGTAGGTCGCCTAGAAGTTGTTGTAACTGGGCGCGCAGGCTGGGTCGCTGTGCTTCCCACTCAGCCGCCGACGTCATAATCGGGTTCGTCACGGCAGTCATGTGCCTATTCGTAGGGTGTCTTGTCCCAGAACTCCTGGAACTTTTTCAGACCCATGTCAGTGTACGGGTGGGTGAAGGCATCCTGATAGACCGCGAAGCTCGCGGTGATAATGTCGGCTCCCGCCACAGCCGCATAGGTTATTTGCCGACCGGTGCGCACGGCTGCCACCAGGATTTCAGTCGTGAATCCAAAATTGTCACGGATGGCGACCAGATCATCAACGAACTGGTCAGTATCCTCGGCGTTGCTCTCTTTCCAGCCGACAAAGGGTGACAGAAAATGCGCACCCATGCGCATCGCCTGAAGCCCCTGTGTTGGCGAAAAGCACAGCGTCAGGTTTGAGCGAATGCCTTCCTGCTTGAGGATGCTACATGCCTTGAAACCATGCTCCGTTGACGGCATTTTGATCACAAAGTTGGGTGAGAGTTTCGCGAGTCTGCGCCCCTCTTCGACAATTGCGCGATAATCGTCATGGCTGGCGGGATTGGTCTGCACCGAAACGGTCTTGTCCGTTCCAGTGACCATGGCGCCAATCTCCTGAATGACTTTGAGGAAGGGCTTGCCTGAGGCTTGTACGTGGCGTGGGTTGGTTGTGACGCCGTCGATATTCCAAAGTTCAAGCGCGTGCCGCACTTCCTCGACAATAGCGCTGTCCAGAAAGAATTTCACATCAGTCTCCTTAGTCTGTCATGGGTGCCCCCGCGGCACTCATGCTTTGCGTAAGTCAATCGCGTGCTGTTACTTCATACCAGTGGTCGCGATGCCAGTGGTGATATAGCGCTGCAAGAACGCGAACACGACTGTAATTGGCAGCAGCGTCAGCACCGTCATCGCCAGAATATAGTTCCACTGGATATTGAGTTCCCCCTGAAACGAGTTCAGACCCACTTGCAGCGTGAACAGCTCGCTGCGGCTCAATACAACCAACGGCCAAAGGAAGTCGTTCCAGCGCCACATAACTGAGAAGATAGTCAATACGGCCAGTGCCGGACGGGCTAATGGCAGAATGATCTGCAGATAGATGCGCCACTCACTCGCACCATCAATGCGGGCGGAATCGAGCAGTTCGTCTGGTATTGTCAGCATATACTGGCGCAGCAGAAATACGCCGGTGGGCGTCGCAGCGCCGGGGATAATCACGCCCAGCAGGTTGTTCGTCCAGCCGACCTCGCTGATCACCAGGAATACAGGTACGAGAATGACCGACAGCGGAACCATCAGCGTCGCAATTGTGACGAACAGGATGGTATCTCTGCCACGAAACTGGTATTTGCTCAGCGCGAATGCTGCCATACTGTTGACGAGCAGCGTGACGACTGTCGCCGCTATAGTTACAACCACGCTGTTGCGCAAATATGTCCAGAAGTTGAAACTTTCGACGCCTTCCTGGTAATTTTCCAGTCCGAAGTAGACCGATTCGACGGGTGTTCGGTCGGCAATATTCACGCGGAAGATTTCCTCCGGGTTCGCCGGGTCGATCAACTGCGCCTCAATACCGACACGACGCACTTGCGCTAGGCGTCGCGTCGTGCCGTCTTCCAGCACGACATCAAACAATTGCAGCGGCGTATCGTAACCTTCTACGATCACTGTTTCCTGGCGGTAGGGCAGAAAGCGCGGCGGAAAGCGCAGAATTTCTGACTGCGGCTTGAACGAGGACATCACGAGCCAGATCACCGGACCAAACATCATGGCCGTGCCCATCAGTAAGTACAAATAGGTGAGCCAATCGGTGAAATGCAGGCGTTTGCGCCCGCGCGTATTGGTAAGGTAATTCAGTACCGTCCGCATAGCCTGCTCCTTAGGTGATTTCGCTGTTGCGCCCTAAACGAAGCTGCACCGCCGTGAGGAGCAGCAGGAAGAATGCCATCACCAGTGATGCCGCCGAAGCAATGCCATACTGATTGGTCTGACTGGCAAGTCCGACATCGTATATATACTGCACCATGTAGGTTGTTGCGGTGCCGGGGCCGCCGCCCGTTAACGCAAAGACCTGGTCGAATACCTGCACCGCGCGGATGAGAGACAGGACGATCACCACGAACATGGTGGGCATGAGCAGGGGGAGGGTGATTCTCCAGAACGACTGAGTTTGGCTCGCGCCGTCAATCGATGCTGCTTCATACAACTCGCTGGGTATTGCCTGTAAGCCCGCTAACAGGATCAACGTGTAGAACCCCATCTGTGCCCACACGCTGATGACGACGACCCAGAACTGCGCCCACTGCGGGCTGAGCAGAAACCCAACGCGCTCCTGGCCCAGGCTCACAACCAGCGCGTTCAGCAGGCCGTCCTGCTGGAGTATCCATTTCCAGATGAGGGCAACCACCACCGGAGACAGCAGCACGGGATAAAAGAAGACGCTGCGAAAGAAGCCCTGTCCGGCAAGTTTGCGATTCAATGCCAGCGCCGAAATCAATGACATCAAAATCATGGTTGTGACCTGGAAGATGACGTACCCACCCGTATTGGATACGGCGCGCCAGAACACGTCAACTTCGCAGGTGTTAGGGTCCAGGAAATTGCCACAGGAAAACAGCCGGCTCAGATTCTCCAGGCCGACGAAGGGCCGATCTGCTGGATAGAGGTTCGTGCTGCCCGTGAAGGCATAGTAGAAATTCAACAGCATCGGCAGAAGAATAAACACGCCAAAGATCAATAGGTTTGGAAGCACAAAGACATAAGCCATGCCCCGCACACCGAGCCGATTCTGGAGTGGGTGCATCAGAAAATCGATAATATTGACGAAAACCTGGTAAACGGCCTCAAAAAACTGCCCGACCAGACGTAGTACATCTGCGGGCGAAGACACCGATCTCTTGATCTTTTTTCTGGCCGCTGTTGGCGGTATTGAGGCCATAAGAGCAATCCCCTGTAGCACAGAATGGGGCAGAGCAGTGCCCTACCCCATCCATGCAGAACTGATTGATATGTTAGCTGCTTGCGGCTGTTGCCAGAGCGGTGTCGATGTCTTCCTGGATACGGGTGATGGCATCGTCGAGCGTCAGTTCGCCCGTGATCACCTGGGTCAGACGATCACGCACAGGGTTGTTGATCGCGAAACCACTCGGGCCAAACTGAAGCATGTACGCCTGATCGCTGATGTGCAGCGCTTCTGCGGCAAACATTCCCAACGCCTGCTTCGCAGCAGGGAGTTCCGTCTGGTAATTGAGTTCACCCAGCCCCTGATGTCCGGGGATGAACAGGGTGCGTTCCGCGAATTCACGATACACATCAACGCTTGCCAGGTAGTCCATCACGCGCGCGACTTCGGCAGGGTGTTCGGTCTGCGCGAAAGCGACAACGGCTGTGCCACCGGGCATACCTGTGCTGCCACCTTCGCCCGTCGGGTTCGGAACAGCTTCCCAGTCAAAGGCATCGCCAATATTGGTGGCGAAGTTAGAGATCTGCCAGCTGCCCGACATGTACAAGGCCAACTGCCCATTGATGAAATACGGCGCAGCGGCAGCGTATGTTCCGCCCGAACCTAGCCAGACATCAAGCGGCGTGAGACCATTGGCGTGCCAGTCGACTAACGTCTGGGCAAAGCTGCGGAAGCCGGGGGTGTCAATCGTGACGCTACCTTCGTCGTCGAAGTAGACCGCGCCACTGCTGAAGGCGGGGCCTGCAAAGCGGTGACCACTGCGGTCAATGGCGACGGCGAAAGTGCCTTCACCGAGGGCTTCAGCAACGGCCGTCGCTGCTTCAGTCCATTCCGCCCACGACACTGCGTCGCTCGAATCGCTCGGAACTTCGACGCCAGCCTGCTCGAACAGCGTGCGGTTGATGTAAGGGCCGGTCACTGTGAACTGATTCGGGAAACCATGAATGGCATCCGATTCTTCGCCGACCGGACGCAGCCATTCCAGAACCGCAGCCGGGAAGCTGGCTTCCCAGTAGGCCGGATCGGCCAGGTAGGGACGCAGATCGAGATAGAAACCACGATAGCGTTCACCAGCGGTGATGCGCGCCATATCGGGGGCTTCGCCAGCTTCTACCTGCAGAGGAAGCTGCTCAAGAATGTAGGTGTAGGGCTGTTCGTCCAGAATGACGGTAATATCTGGATTGTCAGCTTCAAAACGATCCAGCAGGTCGCGCACGACTTCGCCTTCGTTGCCGTCAGAGTACCAGGCAAAGCGCAGCTCAACTGCATCCTGCCCGTAGACGCTCATGGTTCCCATAACCAACAACGCCAGAACAACAAGTGTAACCAAACGCTTCATCACTTGATCTCCTTAATTGAGTATTCCCTGTAAATTGACTGGTAAATCGGCTGTCGTGAGTGCGAGTTCCCTCCTTGTCACAACTGCAAAACGGGTATATCGAGCATGTGCGCCAGCGCCTGCAGAGTGGCGCGATGGTCGCCATAGGTGAGGGAAATGTGATGTTCCAGTCCCTCGGAGAGAATGCAATCCAAAGTGGCCTCGGCCCCGCGTTCAAAGCGCAGGAAGCCACAGGTGCCGGAGAACGGTTTTTCTCCGCGTACGATCTCCGCCCGTCCAATCACGAGGCGAAATGTGCCAGTGGCCTCACTCAGACGCGCGATTGTGACGACGCCGGGTTTGAGCGAGAAATCCATCAGCAGAGGAAGTTTGCGGTTGGAATGGATGGTGACACCCGGCTGAACCTGGGTGTCTGCCATCGACAGCGGTGCCAGGCCGCAGTGCCAGATGATGAGCGCATCAAGGTCGCGATCGACTGAAACAATATCGCTGCCGAAGGCGGGTTCACCGCTGATCAACTGAAGCATGTACTGTGTGATGGTGCCGTTCACGTCCGCTTCGCAGCTTGCTGGAATCTGCTCATCACTCAGCATCGACATCGCGCCGCACGCCGCGCAGCCCAGTTCTGTGAAGAATTCAGGCCAGCAGCGCACAGCCATGCCTTGCAGCGTCTCGGTCTGCGCGAGGTGGTTCAGTGTGAGGTAGGTGCGCAGCGTGCCGCGTGTTGCCGTCGTATCGAGGGCGGTTAGTCCGGCGACGCGACCATCGAGGCGTGCGGCAGCGGCATCGACTGCCGTCTCTGGCACAGCGCGCGACGGTTCAAACACCTGCTGGCGCAGATCGACATCGACCACATCGATACCTAATCGGTCGCGCAGGGCAGGGCGGTTGACAAGACAGGTTTCAAACCCGCTCGGATTCTCGCCAATGCGACCGATACGCGAACCGCGCAGTTTGCGGCGAACCCGCCCGGCAGCAGCCTGCACGCGCAGCTTTTCCAGCGCGGCCTCATCTGTTGGGTTAGCATAGGTATAGGCGTAGCGGAAACCCGCGCGCGTCAGTGCGTGCCCTGCCAGATTGATGCCACACAGGGAATTGAGTCGCAGCCGCCCACCCGTTGCCGCTTCCGGGACTGCCCACAGCAGCATCGGCGCGTCTACCTGCTGCACCAGTGCCAGCACCATCGAACTGTCGGCGAATGTGGCCTGGTAGATAAGCAGCAGATCAAGCGGAGCGTCTTTGAGCTGTGCTGCTGCGGCTTGCGCTTCATCGAGCGTCGTCACCGCTGCCGATGGGCCGAGAAGGGTATAGCCCATCCCCGCAAGCGTCGACCGCATCTGTTCTACTGACTGCTGCGCTAATGGGACATCGAAGGTTGTACGAATAATCGCAACAAAACCTATTGCGATATTTAACATAAAGTCATTGGTTTCCTGTACTATGTGGGTCGATTATGCAACAGAATCCCGCCGTGTGCAAGGAAACGCGATGTTAAGAACTCCTCGCACTCCTGCCGCGCAGCAGGTCAATGCGCAGCGACTCGCCGCCGTGCGCGATCACCATTTCCGCCGCATCCATCGCTGTCTGTGTATAGAGATTCTCATAGTGTGGGAAATCGCCCCAGTCTTGTACTTGCCCATCGACGAGCAGGGGGCCGTTCCAGCTAAATTGAAGTGTTTGGCCTTCTGGTGTGCTCCAGGTGATGCTTGTCCCACTGCTGTTGAGGCGGCTGTTCAACAGCTTGTTCTGGAAACTCCCGAACGAACCATCCAGTGTCGCGCTGCCAACACGGCAGAGCCAGACATGGCCGCCACCCTTACTGCGAAGTTCCTGTGCGACGTGACGACCACTTGCCGTCAGGTGCAGCTCGCCATCGCTCCACAGCGCGATATAACCATTGCCGACCCGTGCAAATGCCCACTGTCCCTTGATTGCATAGTCGTCGAACATGGCGGTTGGGTAATAGGCGTGACTGATGCCCAGACCGATATCGGGCTGAATCTTGTACAGGCAGATGACGGTACGGTCGATCATGCCGACGCGCGGCAGACGCGCGGAGCCTGCCCAGAAATTCGGACGGGCGTTGCCATGTTCCTGGCTGTTCCCTGGGTAAGTCGTGAATACACTTGCTTCCGGTCCCAGTGTTGCCTGCCACAGATGTTCCTGAATACCCATGCTTCCCGGCTCGTAATCGAGCGCCGCAGACAACATCACATCCGGTGTGCGGAAGGTCAGGGTGCGCACATCCCAGTGGTCGCCGCGCATGTCGAACTGGGGACGAAACTGCGCGCGCGAGCGGGCACGGGTCACAACGATGCTGTCTACATCCGCACCAATTCGTTGAATCACAGCAGGGACACGGTAGCGTCGCGCCAGCGCCAGCAACCCCGTGGCGCGCGTTTCGCCATTGAAGATGCCCATGCCCCACGCGATTCGCTGCAAGCTGGAGGTATTCTCCACCCGCGCCGACTTCAGCGCTGTGACATAACAGCGTCCGTGTGTGCTGGCGTGTGCGCCGCGAAACGACTGGCAGGCGAGCAGGAAGAACAGCTTATCCAGCAGTGAGGTTGCCATTTCCTGCAAGCGGCGGCTGTCGGCGAATTCCACCAGCGCCAACATTGCGAACGCATCCAGGGTCATGTATGCGTTCGAGTCCCACTCCGAGAAATTGCCCTGCAAGCGGCGCAGAATCCACTGCTCGATGCGTGGGCGGGCGCGCCCCATCTGTACTTTACCCGTCCAGCCTGAATTGGCGAACACGCGCTCCGGCCACAATTGGCCGCTCAGATACGCTGTGACATGAAAGAGAATCTGATGATTCTCGGTGAAATAGCACATGGCGTCGATGCCCGGTTCATCAATCCAGAACTTGAATCCGGCGAACGCCGCCTCCACGCGCGCACGATCATCTTCGCGCAAGGCATGAGCATAGCGGTATAGCAGCGCCAGCAGCCCGATGGCGTAAAAATCGGCGCAGTCGTAGCGGTTTTCCATGAAGTGGCAGGCCAGCGCCACCGCCTCGGAGCTTACCTGGTCTACTGCGCCCACCTCCAGCGCTGCCAGTGCTGCCGGAACGTCAAACGGCATTTGCGCCAGATGGTGCAGCGCTTCCAGGCGGCGTGATTCATAATCACCGTAGGGCGCATGGCTGAACGTGTTGCGTCCCGCCCAGATTTCACGGCGCAGTGTCAATGGTGTGCCATCGGCAGGGCGGATCTCCAGCATCAGGCTGTTTTCGCCAGGCATTCCCGACATTCCGGCGGTTACTTCAGTGACCAGCGGCAGTTCAGCACTTTCTCCAGGGATGAGCGCGACCTGGCTCTGCCCACTTGGCCGCTGCTGCTGCTTGAGCTGCGCGAAGATGTTTTCCGGTATCGGCAGTTCTACCTTCATCTCGAACATTTCGGGCGCGGGCGACTCTCGGCCTAGCTCCACCTTGCCGGGCAGGGCAGGGAATGCAAACTGCCTGATATGCAGCGCGTTGAGGGCGGCTTCTGCGCGCTGCCAGCGCTCGACCGGGACGCTGCCGAGGTCTATGCTCGACCGAATGCTGGCAGTGGGATGGAGAAAACGCAGACCCAGCGCCAGACGAGCTTCGCGCCAACCGAGCATCTCGCCGTGTAGATAGAGCGTGTTCAGGCCTTCCTTGAGCGCTAGTTTTACAGGGATACGCTGAATGGCGACGTAGCTGAATACCTTGTGGTAATGGGTGTGCAGGTGGCCGTTGAGGAAGATTCGCGCAGGGCCGATGGTCAGCAGTTGTGCTTCTAGCGTCTGTGCTCGCTCACTTTGCAAATAGGCGCATGTCCAACCCTGCATCAGACTCGGCGTGAAGTTGAAGGTGCTGAAATCGACAACCTGATCTTCTTCTGTGACCGCATACTCCCACCGCCTGCCTTCGACAGCGGGGCTGTGCAGGTGCGGCGCTGGCGTGGGCGGCGTCCAGGTGAAGGGCGGCAGTGCGTCGTAAACGCGCTTCTTCAGGCGTTTGGAGCGATCATCCCATGCCCAGTAATTCATCACCCATCGTCCTTCATCGCCAAAGGGGGATCCGGTGGGTTGGATGATCTTTTCCAGGTTTTGCAGCGGCGAGGTGATGACGCCGCACTTCAACCAGTGTGCAATAGCCCCTTGTGCATCCAGATCATAGAACGCGATGTTCTTGGCGGTCATCGTCTTATTTCCTTTGCCCGACACCAAGCGGCGTCGCCGGTATATCCGCTGGTATGCGGTTTTGTGCCTGCGGTAAAGAGATGGTTTCGAGCTGTGGCAGTACGTAGCGCGCGAACAGTTTGCATTCGTCAAGGTGCGGATAGCCTGAGAAGATGAAGCCCCGAATACCCATCGCCATGTAGCGCCTGATCTTGGCGAGTATCTGGTCAGGATCGCCCACTAGCGCCGCGCCGCAGCCGGAACGGGCGCGCCCGATCCCCGTCCACAGATGATCTTCCGCGTACCCATCGTTATCAGCATTTTCGCGAAGCTGCTGCTGAAGGTGTACGCCGAGCGTTTGTGCATCCTGTGCGCGATTGCGGATTTCCGTCCCGAACACATCATCGAGCCTGGATACCAGCCGGGCTGCCGCAGCCCGTGCCTCCGTCTCGGTCTCGCGCACGATCACATGGACACGCAGCCCATAGTCCAGTACCCGGCCATAGCGAGCCGCGCGTTCGGAAACATCCACCATGTGCCCGCGCAGGTTTTCTTCCGTGTCGGGCCACATCAGATAGACATCGCAGTGTTCGGCGCACAGATCTTTGCCTTCTGGCGAATACCCGCCGAAATAGAGCAGCGGGCCACCATTCTGTTGATATGGTTTAACCGGGTCTGTCGTCGCCAGTTTGAGCTTATAAAACTCGCCCTCGAAGTCGATGGCATCCTGCGTCCATGCCTGCTTGAGGATTTCGATGACTTCGCGTGAGCGCTGGTAGCGGTCGCTGCTGCTCATCACCTCTCCAGGCATCTCTGAGGAGATGATGTTGACCGTCAGTCGTCCTTGCAGCATATGATCCAGCGTTGCGATGGTACGCGCCAGCATCGGAGGGTGCAGTTCACCGCAGCGCACAGCGGTCAGCAGGTTGATGCTGCGCGTCTGCGGCGCGACGGCGGCGGCAAAGGTCAGCGTATCCTGCCCCACCTGATATGATGACGGGCAGAGAATATTGCGATAACCCAGGCGATCCGCCGTCAGGAGGATTTCAGATGTGTGGGCAAAGGTGCTTTTCAGGCGATTATCTGGAACCCCCAGATACTCATAGTCATCACTGCAAATCGGCGCAAACCACGCGACTTCCGCACCAGTCAAACCAGAAGAACGTATCTGAATCATAAGTTTCCCTCGGCTGCAATTTGCGTGATACGAAATCGCTGTGACCTTCAAATCATCAAATGGCTACTTCTTGTCTCGGCTGTTGAGCGCTGCAATCTTACTGCTGTTTTGCGTAGATCGCCAAATGGATTAGATGGGCGGCTTTGTTACAATGAAGGCTCGTGGGTGCTAGTCATTCAGCTTTCAGAGCGGTGTAACTATGATGATCACACAGGCAAGTCAAATCACTGGTGAATTGAGCGATGATCAGATCCGACAGACATTGTGTGCTGGGCTGGAGCGCCGCTTCAGCGGGCAGCGCCTGCTGGTGCTGATCCCTGATCACACACGCTCGATCCCACTGCCTTTTCTGTTTCGGCAGTTGGTCGAGATTCTGCATGATACACGGCAGCTTGATTTCATGGTTGCGCTTGGCACACACCCGCCGCTTAGCGATGTCCAGTTGAACCGACTCGTTGGCATTACGCCAGACGAACGGGCAGGCGCCTACCGGCATGTGGGGCTGCTGAACCATGCTTGGGATTCGCCGGAGACCTTGATCAGTGTTGGCACACTGTCACAGGCAGAGATCCAGGCAATCGCTGGCGAACGCTGGCATCCTACCCTTGGCGGCGATGTGGACATCAAGATCAACCGCGCTGTGCTGGAATATGATCACATCCTGATTCTGGGTCCAACATTTCCACATGAGGTTGTTGGCTTTTCTGGCGGCGCGAAGTACCTGTTCCCAGGTATTTCCGGCCCTGAGATGATCAATGTTACGCACTGGTTAGGTGCCCTGGCGGGCGTGCGCGGTACTATCGGGCTTAAGCAAACCCCCGTGCGCGACATGATTCACGCCGCAGCGGCGCATGTTCCCACGCCAGTGACCCTGATTGCGCTGGTGGTCATCGGCGAAGGCCTGGCTGGGGTTTTTGTGGGCGATTATCAGTCGGCGTGGGCTGCTGCTGCCGATTTGTCATCGCAGCGGCACATAATCTGGGTCGATAAACCATTCACGAAGGTGCTGTCAAAAGCCCCGACTATGTATGACGAACTGTGGACCGCGGGTAAGGCGATGTACAAGCTGGAACCGGCGCTTGCGGAAGGCGGGGAACTCACGATCTATGCGCCGCATCTGGATGTGGTAAGCCATGTTCACGGTAAATATATTTATGAAATCGGCTACCATGTGCTTCCATACTTCCTCAAACAGTGGGAACGTTTCAAACACATCCCGCTCGGCGTACTCGCGCACAGCACGCATGTGCGTGGAGATGGCCATTTTGAGAATGGTATCGAATACCCGCGCGCATCCGTCAATCTGGCGACGCGGCTTTCACCGGAGGACTGCCGTCAGCTTGCGCTCGGCTACCAGAACCCGGATGCTATCGATCTTGCCGCATGGCAGGGACGCGAAGACGAAGGCGTGTTGTATGTCGCCAAAGCGGGTGAAATGCTGTATCGTGTGCGAACTTCCACGACCTGATGGCCGGGAATGCTACTACGGATTGACAGGTAGTGTGACGGTGAACGTTGTTCTCTCGTTTACTCCGCGCACCTCAACGGCTTCCGCATAATGCAGCCGGGAGATTCTGGCGTTGACTTTCTACGATCTCTCCTACGAACAGCAGTGTGAACGCCTTCAGGTCGCTGCACAACAGGCGCTCGCTCGTTATGGCCTGAGTGGAGCACGGCTTGAACTGATCGCCTATGTCAGCAACGCGGTGTTCAGGGTTACCCACTCGTCTGGTCGTTTCGCGCTGCGACTGCACTTGCCCGGACGCAAGCCGGCAGCTTGGGTGCGTTCTGAACTGCTGTGGCTAATGGCACTGAATAGCGAGACGGATGTATATGTGCCCACACCTGTGTTGACAAGCGACGGGGCGTTGCTGTCTGAAGCGAAGTTTAATGACGAAGACCCTCCTTTGTTCTGCTCCCTGTTCGGCTGGATTGAAGGCGAATTCTGGACACAGTCACTGCGGGATGAGCAGGCTGTGATGCTCGGCCGTGTGCTGGCACGACTGCATTGCCATGCGGCGCGTTTTGACCTGCCCGCTGGCTTTGCGCGTCCACGCCTGGATGTGGCGAGCATGTTCGGCAGCGGTTCGCCGTATTATGTGCATGATGATGGGGCAGTCTTCACGGCGGCACAGCGCGAGCTATTTGCAGCGGTTGAGGCGCGCGTGCAAACGGTGATGCACGAGCTGGGCGAGTCCGCGCAGCATTTCGGGCTGATCCATGGCGATTTCCTGGCGAAGAACTACCTGTTCACGACGCGTGGCATCGCTGTGATTGACTTTGACGACTGCGC
>JAEUQX010000739.1 GCA_016788625.1 Anaerolineae bacterium | reverse complement strand
CAGGAATATCCAGCCCCAGATTTGCTGCTGGCGCGATAGGCTGGT
Organism: Anaerolineae bacterium; assembly: GCA_016788625.1. Taxonomy (GTDB): domain Bacteria; phylum Chloroflexota; class Anaerolineae; order Aggregatilineales; family Phototrophicaceae; genus CFX2. Next base: position 21,949 of record JAEUQX010000739.1, on the reverse strand, counting down.
TACCAGTCTCCTGCCCTTCGGTCGATCATCTGTGATTAGGGATGTGCGAGGCTGATCAACTGCCGTCATAATACATACTCCTCAAACTCCTAAGTGGGTTACGGTCTATTTGCGCATGTTGACGAAAATATCATAACAAATCAACCAACATCACACACTGTTTTGATATGCAAGGAAGCGGGGAGAGCCGAAGCCCTCCCCACAGGTCTTAGTTACTGCACTTCGTCAATGGCAGCCTGTACGGCGGCCTGTAGAGCGTCGAGTTCCGCAGCTACATCAGCGTCTGCGCCTGCGTCACCCACCAGCATGTTCCAGAAGGCGTCGAGCAGGTCATGCCCCTTCTGCCAGTTCGGGAAGTTCGCTTCGTGATGCAGGGCGCTGGGGTTGTTGTACGCCAGGCTGTTGACCGCAACATCCCAGTTGATGTCCCACGGGTAGCGTTCCATCTTGCGCTGGATGTCGGCGTCCTGATAGTCCGGGTGCGCCGGGAAAGCGCCATAGACGGCGGTCAGGGTCGGGACGGCTTCCGTGAACAGGTACGACATGGCCGTGAAGGCTGCTTCGGGGTTCTTGCTGCCCTTGGTCAAACGGAAGGTGTCGGCGTCGACCGCCACATGGTACTGCCCGTCGAGCGACTTCGGCACAACCGCCAGATCCCACTCAAAGTTGCCAACGCTGTTGTCGAGGCAGCAGGTGTACCACAGCGGGGTGATAGCCATACCCAGATTGCCTGACGAGAACGCATTGCCAGTGCCGAACAGTTCACTGCCGTCGTAAGCAGCGCTGACGACGAAGTGATCTTGCCACAGCGCATCCTGCAGCCACTGCGAGGCCTGACGCCACGATTCCGGAATGGTCACCGTGTTGGTCTCGGGGTTGTAGAACACTTCGGGTTGCATATGCGTCCAGATCAGACGAGTACGCGCCCACTGGAAGTTGAGGCCGAACTGAACGATGTTCGCCGGATCGAAACCTTCCATCGTAGCGTCATTGCCGTTGGCATCGACCGTCAGAATCTTGGCGATTTCGCGAACGGTTTCGTAATTCCAGTCGACTTCCGTGCCATCCGGCATGACGTAAGGAGCGTCAAATTCCTGGGGCGGGAAGTTCAGGCCAGCTTCTTCGAACAGACCGCGATTGAAGTACAAAATCGACGGGAAGGTGGCGAAAGGAATGCCGAGCAGTTCGCCGCTTTCCGACCGGTACAAATCAACCAGCGCCGGGTCGAAGATGCTCAGGTCAAAACCTGAGGCGTCCACCAGCGGCTGCAGGTCAAGCCACTGATCAGCGTAGGCATTCGAGCCGCCCACACCCACCGGGCCGACGATGTCGGGGGAATTGCCCGACGCAATCAGGGTGCTCAGGGCATCGCGCGCTGTTTCGTTGCTGGGGGCGATGTTGAGCACAAGTTCTACATCGTCATGCAGCGCATTGAAGTCCGCGACAACTTGCTCCTGCGCGGCAATCTGCTCCTGATTCGTGCCAGTGCCAAGACCGACGAACCAAGTCACGACGACGGGTTCCTGCGCTGCGACTGGGAACGCTCCCAGAACCAGCACAACGACCGCCATCAAGGCGATGATAGAGAGAGCTTTTTTGGACATTGTTGTACCTCATCTAAATATTTAACTGCCTTGCTTTCCCGGTTTCGAGAAAGCCCACAAATAACGTAATCTTGTTTAGTCTATGTTGGACTGTTCGGCATCGGCTCGTAACGCACCTCCCGATTGTTTTGGTTCCACAAGGGGTCAGCGCCGCAGGTGTCGCGGACGATCAGGTGGATGGGCAGGATAATATGGCGCGGCTCCGTCACTTTTCCCTCAATCATGTCAATCAACAGTGAGGCCGCCTCAAAACCCTTGCGCTGGACAGGGTGGTAGATCGTCGTCAGGTTATACTGCGCGGCGACATCAAGATCGTCATGGCCGATCACGGCGATGTCATCGGGCACGCGCAGACCGGCTTCCCGGATGGCTTTGATCGCGCCAACAGCGGTCGTGTCGCCCGCGGCAAACAGCGCGTCTGGTTTGTATTGCAGCAAGTACTTCATGCCGTGATAACCGTACTCGGCATTGAAATAACCGTGAAAGATCAGGTCAGGATTTACAGGCATCCCGGCTTCCACCAGCGCTGCTTTGTACCCGGCCAGGCGATCTTGCGCGTCGGCGATCAGCATGTCGCCCGTGATGGTGGCGATGCGTTTGCGTCCCAGGCCGATCAGGTGTTTGACGGCCATGCGCCCAGCAGCGATGTTATCGATTGTTACGTAGTTGACTTTTTCGTCTAACCGCCATGGACGTTCGACCATCACGAAGGTGGTCTTAAGATTGATCAGGTAGTCGAAGATTGGATTGTTGCTGCGTACCGATGAGATGATGAAACCATCCACCATGCGGCGGCTGCTCAACACCCGTTCGATGAAGACTTCGACGCGCTCGTTCATCTGCTGTAACCACAGCAGCATGGCGCGGTCACGCTGGCTGATGGCCTCGCTCATCCCCTGCAGCAGCATGGGGTAGTACGAGTTATCGCCGAAGAAGATGTTCATGGTCTGCGGCACGACGACGCTGACAATGTTAGTACGCTGGGTGACGAGGGCGCGCGCGGCATGGTTGGGGCTGAATCCTTCGCGCTGGATGATGGCAAGGACACGACGACGAGTCTTTTCGCTGACATGCGGCTCATCGTTTATGACGCGGGATACCGTTGAGCGTGAGACCCCCGCTTTTTTGGCGATGTCCTCAAGATTCATGGCGTCACCTGCCGAACTGTTGTGCAGCGCTCACAGAATTGGGAGCGCTCCCAGTTCATTGTTTAAAGATTACTGTACGCTGTGGGTGTTTGTCAAGCAATTCAATAGCAATTATGCACAATTATGAAAAGACGGCGGACTTTGAAACTGAACGATGCTATTCAAAAGTGACAGCATCGTTCAGTACGGAGACTCAGGAGATGTAAAGGTTTTATTGCACGTTGACGGTGAAGGTGTCGACCGCGCTCCATGCGCCCCAGATCTCATTGGCGCGTTTCGCTCGTACCCGCCAGTAATAGGTGCCATTGGGCAGAAGGGCGGTCTCGATGTCAAGCTGCGTTGCGCCCACTTCCGCCGTGAATATGGGTGTCGTGGCAAAGGTGCTGGATGTTGAGACCTCGATCTGGTAGCCAATGGCATCCGACAATCGTGACCACGACAGGCGGGGCTTGGATGTTGTAAACAGATTACGCTCAGGGGCACCACCTGGAGTGGAGTCAATGACAAAGCTTCGTATACTGCTCCATGCCGATTTTTGATTGCTCGCGTTGACGCTGCGGATCTGCCAGTAGTAGGTTGTGGTTAGGAGCGGCGTGGCAGGCATATAGGTCACCGGTGTTGTGCCTGGTGCAGGCGTTATCGTGTAGATAGTGCCCTGCGGCGGATTGTTTCTGCTGATGCGGATTTCATAGCGAACCGCATCTTCCGCAGGCAGCCAGCTAAATGTCGGACGTCGATCGGATGTATGGTAACCATCGGCGGGGACCACGATGGTTGGTGGTTGCAGCGTTCCGGGCGCATACGAGGCGGTGAATGTATGATTCCCACCGGGAACGACCACGAACGCTTCATTTCGACCTTTGATGACCTGTGTGCTGAAGCTTGTTAAGTTGCCATCGACCCTTACAGAGAGTAGATTGCCACCACGGTAGTTGCTGGGGATTATCGTCGCCAAATCGCTGATGGTGCCGGGCGACGCCATCTCAAAGCTGAGGATATTGGTGTCGCTATCCCAGGAAATGTTGCTGTAGTCGGTCGCGTAGCGTGCTTCCACAAAGGCTAACCATTGATCAGCGTTCCAGATCGGCACTCCCAGGCTGTTGGCGTATGCGAGGGTACCGTCTATCCAGTCAGGGGTCTCTGTAATGCAGTCAACGTGAAAGATCGCCATAAGCGCTGCGTAATCGCCCGCCTGACTGCGATCAATGAGTTCACTTGAAACGGCTACCGCTTCTGAAGTCGTGAGTTCCTCAAAATTGCTGCCGCACAACAACTGCACATCCACGAGCTGCGTGAGCTGTTGGAAATAGTTGATGATGGTGCCGTCTTCGCGTACCATGCGCATAGGCTGGCCGCTTCCTGTCAGGTAACCATGTGGCCACGTGCCATCGGGACGCTCAAGCCACGCGCCGGATGTGAAGAAGTTGGCGTCGAGTCTAAGCCCGTAGGAGCTGGCGAGTTCTGCGGCGTCGCTCCATCCCAGCCAGGCCAGGTCATGGTGCCGGACACTGAGCGATGGAAGCGTGGAATAGGTACTCCAGTACCAATTGGCGTACACCGCATAGCCCTGAGCCAGCGTCTCGATATTGTATGGCGGGAAGCTATCTGGCTTATTGGCATACGGATGGACACCGAAGGTATGCCCGCCCGCGCGCCATCCCGTAACCGTGGCGTAATCCGGCGCGCCGATTGAGAGATAGATTGTGATGGTTGCGTCCTGGGCTTCAACGGTATCAATCAGGGTTTGGTACCACGACACGGGGTTGGCGTGGGAATCGCTGGTCGGGATGAGCATTGTTCGTGCCGTGCCGGGGAAGTACCACAGGCGCGGCAGCGGGCGGGTGATTTCGACGGCCTGGCGTACCAAACGGGCAAACAGCCGCTGTTGTTCGTCCGCCTGCGGATAGGGGATTTTGTTGCGATCAATCCAGTGATTGCCATCGGAACTCAGGAACAAATCACGCGCGCGGATCAATTCGTCCCCGTCATTATCGCTATTGGCGCTTGCGGGATTTCCCTGACGCATCAGGACGATGCTGCGCGCGAGGTCATACGTGAACGCAACGGCACGGCCGTCGGCGGTGCTCACTACAGCCGGGAAACTGGTAGCGGTTGTGGCGTCATCATAGAGCTGTGCGACGACGACCGCCCCAGCGAGGGTGCTGTGAAGGTTTGCCACGCCGTGATACTGGAGCGTCTCGGAAACCAGCCCCAATCCTGGCGCTTCTCCGTTGACCATGGCGCTGTTCAGGATGCGCAAATAGGCGCCATCGAGGGTGCCGCTTGGGCTGCCAAGCGCGAATAGACCCCGAATGCGGCTGTCCGGGCGCATGGACAAGATCCGCCCACCTGTATTGTAGTAGTTGGTGATGATGGTGGCCTGCGTGGATGTGAGCGGCGTCTCCGCCAGGATGACCAAATCGCGATTCGCGATGATTGATGCGGAGAGCGATGCGATTGGAATCGTCTCGAAACTGCTGATGCCTTCCGCCAGCAGAATTTCGCCAAGGTATGCACCATACTGATGGGGAATGGCAGAGTTGGTAACCAGCAGTATAGGCGGAGGTGACGAGGACTGCGCCTGTGTCGTCGCGTTGGTGGTTACGAATAGTGGCAAAAGCAGCAAAATGAACAGTATGACGACAATCAATCTGGATCTGCTGCGAGTCATTGTCAGCTTTCTGGGTCACGTTCGTGACCATATACAATAAGACTGGATGGCTGCTATAGAGGCATAGTGTGTATCTTACTTATTCGCAAGTTTAGCACAATGCGATCATTTGTCAATCATAATATCAAATTGAAGACTCGTCTCAGAGTGCGAAGCCTTCCCCGTGCCTGCCTTGCCAGCGGTGTCGTTGGGCGTGTTTGTCTCTGCATGGTCGGTCAGCAGGGCGGGGCATCATCGTCAAACATTCAGTGTCGCGCCGTGTATCATCACAAATATATCAGTCAGTTTATTTTGTAATTACTGGCGTCCTCAATTCTTTCAAATATGTCGTTCACCGTACTGAAAAGCTGTGCTATGGTTTTGTGGTAAAGGACACTATGATTGTCGTGACATTTAATGCAGTGAGTGTGCCGAACGATGACGGGCAACATCCGTGTGCTGATTGTGGATGACTATGAAATGGTACGCAGCGGCCTGAGCGCGTTTCTGATCGCGTTTCCGGAACTGACCCTGGCGGGGCAGGCTGCTGATGGCCGCGAGGCGCTGGAACTGTGTCAGGCGCTGTGTCCGGATGTGGTGCTGATGGACATGCTCATGCCGGTTATGGATGGTCCGTCGGCAATCAGGGCAATTCGCGCGGTTTGCCCGGAGACGAAGTTCATCGCCCTGACTTCTTTCAAGGGACAGGAACTCGTGCAGCGTGCGATGGACGCCGGGGCGACCAGTTTTCTCTACAAGAATGTGACCGCCGAAGAATTGGCTGATGCCATCCGTGCCGCTGTCGCGGGTCAACCGACCATCGCACAGGATGCGCTGCAAGCCATCATTCACCTGCGGAATCAACCGCCCAAGCCCGGCCACGACCTGACAGAACGCGAGCGTGAGGTGTTGGCTCTTATTGTGCAGGGGCTAAACAACAACGAGATTGCCGATCAACTGTTTGTCAGTCGTTCCACCATTAAGGTGCATGTCGGCAATATCTTCGCCAAACTGGGCGTGAGCAGCCGGACTGAGGCCGTTTCGCTGGCGCTGCATCTTGGCATCCTGGAAGAGTAGAGTGCGACATGCCAGCGTTGGAAGTACTGCTGATCATCACCGCCGGACTCTTGTTTGTCAGCATAGTGCTGAGTAAGGTCGCTGTTAAAGCGGGCGTTCCGGTTCTGCTGTTGTTTTTGGGATTGGGAATGCTGCTTGGCTCGGACGGCCCAGGCCGCATCTACTTTGACTACCCCTGGCTGGCGCAGTCTGTTGGCGTGATTGCCTTGGTCTTCATCCTGTTTTCGGGTGGGTTGGACACACAGTGGACGGAGATTCGTCCGGTGCTGCGTCAGGGGCTGCTGCTGTCAACTGCTGGTGTACTGTTAACCGCGCTGCTGGTAGGTGCACTGCTTCATCTGGTGTTCGATTTCTCGTTGGTCGAGGGGATTCTGGTTGGGGCAATCATTTCCTCCACCGATGCCGCGGCCGTCTTCAGCGTGCTGCGCGGCAAGAGCATTACACTGAAAGGCAGCCTGCGCCCGCTGCTCGAATTTGAATCCGGCAGTAACGACCCGGTGGCCGTCTTTCTAACCATCTCGATGATTCAACTGGTGATTGCGCCAGACTCGTCTCCGGTAGCGCTAATCCCGGCATTTGTGCTGCAAATGTCCATCGGCTTGCTGGTGGGGGTGTTGGGCGCGGAACTGGCTATCCGGCTGATCAACCGCGTGCGCCTTGAATATGACGGGCTGTACTCTGCGCTGACCATCGCGCTGGTGCTGCTGATTTATGGCGGCGCGGCGCTGCTGGGTGGCAACGGTTTCCTGGCAGTGTATCTGGCGGGCGTGTTGATGGCGCGGCAGGATTTCATCCATAAGCGCAGCTTGAGCAGTTTTCACGATGGGCTGGCCTGGCTCATGCAGATACTGATGTTTCTGACACTTGGGCTGCAGGTCTACCCCTCGCGGTTGTCACAGGTGGCCGGCACTGGACTGCTGGTGGCCTTGTTTCTCATGTTTATCGCCCGTCCATTGAGTGTTTTCGCTGCTTTATTCTTTGAGCAGTTGCGTTTGCGCGAGAAAGTCTTCATTGCCTGGGTCGGGCTGCGCGGCGCCGCGCCTATTGTTCTGGCAACATTTCCATTGGTCGCTGGTTTGACGCAGTCAGGCATGATTTTTGACCTGGTATTCTTCATCGTGCTGGCTTCTGCACTGCTGCAAGGCAGCTTGATTTCCCCCGTAGCACGGCTCCTGCGCGTTTTCGAGGACAATCCACAGCCTATTCGCTCGCCGCTCAGTTTCGTGATGCAGGATGATCAGATTTCCGATAACCTGATTGAGTGCAGTGTCGCCAGTCATTCTCCGTTGTGTGGCAAGCAAATCCTGGATCTGAACCTGCCACCCAATACGCTGATTATCATGATCGGACGTGGTAATGACCTGATTGTGCCGCGAGGTGATACCATTATCGAAGCCGGAGATCGTGTCTTGTTCCTTGCCCGACCAGAAGTCAGCCTGAAGATACGCACAATGTTGGAACAACAATCCATGTGAAGGTAGCTAAATGATCGCTTTATTGGAATCACGACGAATTGTTCTTTTCCTGGCCGCCCTGGTCATTGCTTTGGCTGCTTGCAGCCCATCTCCGTCCCAACCTGCCGAGGTGCTGCCGACGCTCTCGCCTGTCGATATTGCTGACCTGGATGTTGTGATAGGGCAGACGGTGTTCGTTCCCGCTTACTCGGCAATCTTCTTTGGCGATGCGGATCGTTTGCTGCCCCTGACCGCGACACTGGCAATTCACAATACCGACCCACAGAACCCCATCATCGTCAAATCCGTGCGTTATTACGATACCGATGGCAATCTGGCGCGCGAATTCATCGACAGTCCCGTGCTTCTGAATCCGTTGGCGACGACCGGGTTCGTCGTGGCGACCGATGAGCTGGAGACCGGCTGGGGAACTAACTTTCTGGTCGAATGGGTGGCAGAGACGCCTGCCTTTGAACCGGTGATCGAAGCGATCATGGTCAGCAACCGCGGTACTGAGGGTGTTTCGTTCGTCAGTTCCGGGCGGATTGTTTCTGAACAGCGCCCTTGAGCGCTGAAGGTTGCGAATGGGTTTGTAAAACTAGCCACTTGACCAGTATGCAGCCTGACCACGCTGGTAATTTACTGTCTGGACGAATCGGGTACTGTAAAGACATCAAGATAGTAAATGATCAAGATGGACCCACTAACCCCCATGCGCATCGTGGTTGCCGATTCGCAGTCTGACGTGAGATATGCCCTGCGGGTGCTGCTCCAGCTCGTGCGCGAACTGCATGTCGAAGTGATTGCCGAGGTGATGGACGCCGACGGCCTTTACCGCGTCCTCTCGTCGCGTACTGCCGATTTGCTGCTGCTCGACTGGAGTCTTCCCGATTTGCCTCAGGAACGCCGTTTGCAGGTTGTTCGCGAGAAGAGTCCGGGTATGCGTATCATCGTGCTGAGCGGGCGGCCAGAGGTGCAAGAACAAGTGCTGGCGAGCGGTGCGGATGCCTTCGTGAGCAAGATTGACTCGGTTGGCCCGCTGATCAACGCCATCCGTTCGCTGCGCGCGACAACCTGACGGTTGTGCTATCCTTGTGGCCTACACTACAAGGAGCAGGCATGACCGAGCGACTCTACTACACCGATTCCTACACGGTACGTTTTGACGCCCGTGTTCACGAACATCTGACACAGGATAACCGTCCCGCTGTCATTCTCGACCGCACCTTTTTCTACCCCACAAGCGGCGGTCAACCCCACGATACTGGCCTCCTCAACAACATCCCTGTCATGGATGTGACCACACGTGAGAGCGATGGCGCTGTGCTGCACATCCTGGCTGAAGCATTGCTCGAAGACAACGTCCAGGCGCAGGTTGATTGGGCGCGGCGCTTTGACCACATGCAGCATCACACCGGGCAGCATATCCTGACGCAGGCCTTTGTGCAGGTGGCAGACGCGCGCACGGTTGGTTTTCATCTGAGCGGTGAAAGCGTGACGATCGATCTGGATAAGAATACATTGACGGAAGCAGAGGTAGACGAGGCAGAAGACCTGGCGAATCGGCTTGTCTGGGAAAACCGCGCCGTTACGGCACGACTGCGCGCGGCGGATGATGTCGACGATGTTCGTATTCGCAGGCTGCCAAAGCATCTGTTGACCGAAGGCCTGCGCGTGATCGATATAGAAGGGTTTGATGTGACGGCCTGCGGCGGGACACATGTGGCGCGCACGGGCGAAATTGGTCTGATCAAGGTGCTGCGGCTGGAGAAACGCGGTGGCAAAACGCGCGTCGAATTCCGCTGTGGCGCGCGCGCGCTGGCCGAGTTCCGTGAGAAGCTCGATGCGGCGACGCGGGTGGCTGCCGCGTTGGACTGCCGGGTGAACGAAGCACCCGTGATGCTCAACAAGCTGCGTGATGACTATCGCGCGCAGGCTGCTGCGCTGAAGAACGCGACCGTGCAGGTCACAGAGTATGAAGCGACGGCGTTGCTGGCACAAGCGACGGTACGTGGTGGCGGGCTGCGCGTGGTGGCACGGTCATTTTGGGGGCGCGACTCTAGCGAGGTCAAGCTGCTGGCGTCAAAACTGACGGCTGAGCCAGACACGATGGCGCTGTTGGGGTGCAGCGGCGAGAAAGCCATGCTGTTCTTCGCCCGCAGCACGAACGTTGATGCCGATATGGGTGCTCTGCTCCGGACGACGCTGGCAGAATTGGGCGGGCGTGGTGGTGGGCAGCCTGCCTTCGCTCAGGGCGGTGGCGTCGTAGTTAGCCAGGATGACTTGCAGGCAGCGCTTGACCGTGCGGTGGCGGCACTTGGGCGATAGGCAACAGTTGATTTGCAGTATAATGATCGATGAGCAGGAGGTCGTATGATTCGTTAAGTCATCCTCATTGAACGCGGAAAATCCGTCATTACCTATACCTGTTTGAGATTCACGTTCAAAGGATGACAATATGAATACGATTCAACGCGACTTCGCTTTTGTGCTGGGTATGCAATCCGACGCAGTTTGCCTGCTGCTTGTCCCCTCTGATGATGGCTATGGTCTGTTCTCCCTCAAGAGCGAACCTCATTTCTGGCAAAGCTGCGAGTACCTCGAACGCGCCGTCCGTGAGCAGCTTGGGCTCACGGCTTATACGCTGCGTTGTCTGCTGGTTGAGCATGGCGACGACGACCCGCCTGCGCGTCATTGTGTCTATGCGATGCAATGGGGAGGTGGCTCTGAGCCGCCCGGCACGCGCTGGCTGACCCGCGATCAACTTGCTGATGTGCCTCTTGCTTCAGCTCATGACCACGCGGCCTTGTTTGGCTGGCTGACGCAGATGCAGAGCGAACCTGTGTACCGCCCGGCCTGGTCGCGCTGTGGCTGGCGAGAGAGCATCTACGCTTCCTTGCCTGACCGCCTGGCGCGGCACGGACTTCGCCTGACTGCGCCGCCGGTAGCCGTGCGTGTCTGGGAGCGCGGGGCGGTGCTGCGGCTGCCGAGCGATCAAGGCAATGTGTATCTCAAATCAGTCCCACCAGTGTTCGGCCATGAACCTGCGCTAACGGCCTGGTTGTCAGAGCGCTTCCCTGGTGCTGTACCGGATTTCCTCGACATTGCCGATGGAATGCTGATGCGCGATTACGGCGGCGCGGCGCTGTTTGAGCAGCCCGATTTAGCCCTCTGGGAGGGTGGACTGCGAGCTTATGCCCGCTTGCAGGTCGCGCTCTGTGGGCATCTGGATGCCCTGCGCGCGCTGGCTGTGCCGCAGCGTTCTTTGGATTGGCTGCGCTCAGAGCTGCCATCTTTCTTCAGCGACGCGGCTGCCCTGCGAATAGGCACACATCCGCTGATGGAAAGCGAAATTGAGCGACTTCGACTATTGCTGCCGCGTTTCATGTCGGCCTGCAATTTGTTGGCTGAGGGGGCTGTGCCGCTTTCGTTGGAACATGGCGATCTGTGGACAGGGCAGATCATAGCCCGAAACGGTCAGTTCATCATCAGCGATTGGTCAGACAGCGCCATCACACATCCATTCTTCAGTCTGCCTTTTTTCGTCGCGGAAATCGCCAATGAACTGCCGGGCGTGCCCGATGCGCGCGAACGGCTGACGACAGCATACCTGAGCGAGTGGACGGCTTTCGCTGCGCTGCCAGAACTGCAAGCGTTGATGCTTGCTGCTGCGACGGTCTCTGCCGTTTACACTGCTCTGCGCTATCACCTGGACATCCTTTCGGCGATGGAAAATCGTTGGGAGATGGCGAACATGCTGGCCTATAATCTCCGTCTGGCGCTGCGTGAAGTTGACCAGATTGACGGCGAAATTTAACCGAGGTGAAAATGCTGATGCTGCCTGCGTAAAGCGCTGCAAAGCCGTATTTAATCTCAATGTTTTGAATCCAACAAAAGTTCCAGACATTGCTGTTCACATACGGTACAGTCCAGCTATAGTATTGCAATTGTCGAGGAGACTCTATCCATGACCCACATCATCACCAGCCTGTGCCTGCGCGACGGCGCTTGTATGGAAGTCTGCCCGGTTGAATGCATCGTCCCCGGCAAGCCGGAAAACGAATGGCCCTGGTACTTTATTGACCCGGATACCTGCATTGACTGCGGCGCGTGCATTCCTGAATGCCCCTTCGAAGCGATCTTCATCGAAGAAGAAGTGCCCTCGGAATATACGATGGCCGAAGGTCAGGAACGCATCCCGTTCGACACCAAGTCCCGCGTCAAGCACTCGGCGGGTGAGGTGCTGGATCTGACCGAAGACATCCAGTACAACTACGAGTTCTTCGCTAGCGGCCCTGGCTACGACGCGATGTAACGCTCGTGTTCTGAAGAATCAAAAAGGGACAGGCCAAACGGTCTGTCCCTTTCGATTCATCTCACTGGAACAGGTGGATCACGGAATGAGCAGGGTTTGCCCGACCGAGATTGCATTGGGATTCAGGATGTTATTGGCGGCGGTGATGGCGGCGACTGTTGTGCCGTAACGCAGCGCGATGCGGAAGAGCGTATCCCCCGTTTGCACGGTGTAGTAACGCGGAGCAGGTGGCGCGGATGGGATCGTCAGCCGCTGCCCGGCGAAGATCACATTGGCATTCGCCAGCCGGTTCGCGCTGACAATCGCGGCGACCGTCGTGCCATAACGCGCGGCGATGCCTGCCAGCGTTTCGCCCGACTGGACGACATGCACGCCCGGCGTACCCGATGGCGGCGGTGTTGTCACGCTGCCGGAAACGATCAGGCGCTGCCCGGTGAAGATGCGATTCGGGTTCGAGAGGTTGTTCAGCGCGGCCAGGTTCTGCCAGGTGGTGCGGTAGCGTGCGGCGATCGTCGCCAGCGTTTCACCCGCGCGGACAACATGAATGGTCGGGCCGCTCGGCGGGCTGCCGCTGCCTGGAGGTGGCACCGTCTGCGGCGGCGGGAGCTGCGTCATGTCATAGGTCACGGGCAGCAGGCCGTAATCCGCGAAGCTGCGCAGGTGAATGCGGTTGACCCAGCCCACGCGCCCATCCGCCAGCCGAACCTGCACCCAGGTGCCTTCGCTGGCTTTGCCGATCAGGGTGACGACGGTGTTGTAGGGGATGCTGGTGATGATGCTGAAGGTGATGGCTGGCCCGCCGCGCACGTTCAGTCGCCCGGTATCCACCGCTGCCGCCGAGCCTGCCTGGGCTTCGACCGCGACGACCGGGATGAGCAGCGTGGCGCAGAAAGCAGCTAACATAATCATTGCGAAAGAACGGGCGATGCGCGTGTAGGTGTTCATAATCACTTTTTCCGACGTTAATCAGTAAGGGTATATTATCGTTGAACCGCGAGAATTGCAATTTGCTGGAACGGAACGGATGAGGTGCATTCGGGTCTCGGGGTGAATAACTTCCGACGCCATTCGTGCCATCTGTCTGCCTCCGGGTTGTTCTCCCACCTCCAATTGGCTGCGCGTCATCCTTCATTCACCAGTTCGCGGGTTACGGCGTCCAGGTCGAGCGCTGAACCCCGTGCCCATGCCTCGGCGTATGCCTGGGGAGGCAGAGCTTGTTGGAGCTGGTCAATCAGCTTGCCTGTCAGCGGCTCGCGCTCTAGCCACCAACGCGGCGAGAGCGGGTGATTCACCGCCAGCGACAGCAGTTCGACAGCCCGTTCCGGTTGCACGTCGTGCGCAAACAGCGCTGCGAAGCCCGTAAGTGCGTAGCGCTGGCTGACATTATCGGCAGGCGCTGTTGTCGCCCACTTCATGCCAGGACGCAGGTGTTCAGCAGCAGCTTCCCACTTGCCCAGTCTGACAGATGCACAACCAAGTGCAAGCAGCGGATAGCCACGCTCGAACTGCTGCGTATCGCTCGTTAGCAGCGTCCCTTTATCCAGCGCCTGTTGAGCAAGCCGCAGCGCGTCTGAATAGCTGGCTTGCAGCAGACACAGCAGACTTAACTCGAACAGGAATGCTTGCTCATTGGCTAACTGTTTGTGGATGTTGCTTTGCTTAAGGCCGAACCGAATGCGCGCCTCTGCCTGATGAAAATCACCTTTGAAAAGCGATTGGGCGACCTGATTGCGAAGATTTGCAGTCACTATAAGAATATCACCGAGTTGCTCGCAGAACGTCTGGCATTCCTGGCTGTACTGTTCAGCCAGATCCCACCTGCCACATCTCTGCGCGTGATCGCACAGATTCACCAGAGAGCGTGTCAGCCCGTTCTTGTCGCCAATTTCACGGCGCAGCGTTGCGGCTTCCAGTGTCCATCGGTGATAGGCATCCAGGTCTCCGTCTTGCCCAGCAAAATATCCCAACGCATGATAGGCAAAAGCCATCAGATACTTGTCATCAAGTTCGCGGCAGATCCTGATGCTTTCCTGGCAATACTGAACAATAAGATCCGGCTGTGCTAATCGATTGGCGATTGCCAGACGCGGAAGACAAAGAGCAATCTGTTGGCGATCATTATGCTCGTAGGCGATTTCCAGCGCTTCCTGTAAACATAAGGTCGCCTGCTCATGCTGCCAGGCAAAACTCCGAAATACCCCCAACCAGGCAAGTACCCGCCCCAGCAACCTTTGAGCCTCACGATCATGTCTGTTCCGAAGCATGTTTGTGGACGGCAACATGAAGTCCAGTCCTTCATAAAGCCGCCCACTTGTGTAGTAGAACAGCCCCAGGCTGCTGCCGATTTGAAGGGCATGGGCATACTGTTCGTGCTCAACAGCCCATACAAATGCCGCCTTGACGTTCTCGAGGTCTGCAGTGATATCTTGCAACGCGGACAGTTGACCTGCGCCTTTCAGATCGGGTTCACGCAAGGCAATCTGCTCTGCATAGTAAGCGCAGTGGGCCGCAAGTCCATCTTCCGCAAGCCCAGCCTGCTCAAGCGCTTCTGCTGCGTACTGCCGCAGCAGTTCGTGAGTCACGTAGCGCTCGTCATCTGGCAGCCACTTCACCAGCGCCTTATCCACCAGACTCGACAGGGTATGTAAACCAACCCTTGCGATGGTCAGCGCCGCGCGCCTGGTACAGCCACCGCGGAAAACCGACAGATTCATAAACGCACTGCGTTCCTCATCCGTCAGGCGTCTCCACGACGATTCATATACCGCGCGCACGCTGCGCTGACGTTCCGGTATGTCGCGCATTCGAGTACTCAGGAAATCCAGGCCAAGCGCAATCTCATCAGTGATTTGTTGGGGGGACAGCACTTCGAGCCATGCCGCCGCCAGTTCAATTCCCAACGGCATCCCCTGGGTTAGCCGGCAGACACGGATGACATCGTCAACACCGTTCAGGGAATAGTCCGGACGCGCCCGCTGCGCACACTGGACGAACAACTGCACCGCGCTGTATTCCAGCGGTCTCTCTGTTGGCTCCAGCGGGAACGACATGCTATCCAGCGCGAATACTGTTTCGCCTTTCACATTCAGCCGCTCGCGCGATGTGACGATGATCTGCAAACGTGGCGCAGCCTCCAGAATAGAATTGACCAGATGTGCGCCGTCTAATACCTGCTCGAAGTTATCCAGTACCAGAAGCATACGCTTGTCGCTCAGGTAATCGAGCATCTGCTGTAGCTGACTTCGCTGATCGCGCTGGAAGGGGTAGCCTGTCTGCTGGGCTAAGGATGGAATGATGTCGTCGGGACTGTTCAGTGCGACCAATGGAACGAAGAAGACGCCGTCGCGATAGAGATGAAGCCGCTGCTGCGCCGCAGCCAGCGCCAGCCGGGTTTTGCCCATGCCACCTGGCGCAAGGATTGTGACCAACCGGATCGTTTGATTGTCGAGAAGATGGCTGAGGTCTGCGAGTTCACTACTACGACCTATTAATGGCGTTGTCTGCCCAGGCAAATTATGCCGGGGTGTAGCGTCGTGGTCAGCCGCTGCAAACAGATCCAGTTCCCTGGCAAGCTCAGTGGCCTCGCGCCGGCTGCTCACGCCCAGCTTGTTGAAGATTTGGCGGTTGTACCACTTTATGGTGGTATAGGCGACAACAAGCCGGGTAGCAATCTCGCGATCGGTAAGCCCTTCCATAAGGAGCTTGAGAATGTCGTTTTCACGCTCAGTGAGTTGGTGAAAGGGCGCATATTGCGATTCGGAACGGCTGTGAATCATCATGCTCTGCCTTCCGTGAGCACTTTCTACAGCAGCAATCCTCACATTTATTATAACACCAACACGATTCAGGCGTATTTCTTACAGAACTTGGGTGAATTCAGAAATGGGAGCGTAAAGAAATCGACTGAAATAAAGGGTAGGGATGTTGGCAGACTTGTGCGCGTTTCTATGCTTTCACTGTCCGCTGGTGGCCAACTGCGGCGCTTCCAGCAGTTCAAACGTGTGCTGTCGTAGGTCTTCGCGCAGCCGCTGAAGCACCTCGGCGCTGTGTTTGACCTGCATGACCAGTGCCGGATGCCCCTGCTGCAAGCGCGCGGCCAGGGCGTCAATCTGTTCCTGATGAATGCCGAACTCCATCAGATGTGCGGCGAAGCGTCCGGTTGCCCGACCGACCAGCGCGCCAACGAGTGCGCCCGTCCCCAGCGCGATGATCGGGCCAACGCCGGGCAGTGTCAGCGCGCCAAGCTGTGCCAGCCCCAGCAGAGCCATCGTCGCGCCTAATGTGCCCCCAGCGATGCTGCCTTGATCAGGTGAGATGCCATCATTCAGGATGACGGTTTCGCCGCTGGCCGCTTTGGCGACGACCATCAGGCGCTTGGAGTCGATGTACTCGAGGGTGGCAAGGTGGTCGAGCGCCCGTGTCAAGGCGCTGCGTGAGGGGAAGACCAGAACGATCATTTCACCGGACATCAGCGCAACCTCCTGATTCTCGGTTGACAGCCTGACTATAGCACAGCTTTATTGGAAAACCTTCACAAATCCTGCACGAACTGGCTTGTGCAGCCTTACGCCATCTGACCGAAAATCAGGAAAACGACTACAATCGTCTGAGGTCAATAAGGCTTCAAAGGATCGCTGATCATGCCCATTTCGAATGCCAACATGCTGCGCAATGTACCTCTGTTTGCTTTGCTGGATAACGATGAGATCACTGCTTTGGCGGAGCAGATGGAGCAGCAGCACTTCTGGGCCGGGCAGATGATCTTCCAGCAAGGCGACCCCGGAGAAGCGATGTATGTGGTGCATTCTGGCGCTGTGGAGTTGTTCATCCGCGACCGAGGCGGCGAGCGTGTGGTGGTCGACAAAGCGGAGCCGGGCGACCTGTTCGGTGAATTCTCGCTGCTCGACCAGCAGCCGCGCTCGGCCAGCGCCAAAGCAACGCAGGAAACGCTTCTCTTCGTCGTAGATCGGACCGATTTGCAGCGGCTCTTTGCGGTACACCCGGATGCGGCCTTCGATATGCTTGCCATGCTCAGCCGCCGCATTCGCTCTACCGATGCGCTGGTCAGTGAGCGCGTAGTGGCGACTAACCCCAACGAAGCGATGAACACGCGCCTGACCATCAATCAGCGCTTAGCCGATCTGTTCGCCATGATCGCCGGGGATATGCGCTTTGTCTATCTCAGCGCGGTCTGGTTCGCCGTTTGGATCATCTGGAATCTCGGCATTATCCCTGGCATTGAGCCATTCGATCCGTTTCCCTTCGGCCTGCTGACCATGATCGTATCGTTGGAGGCCATCTTCATGTCGATTTTCGTGCTGGTCAGCCAGAATCGCCAGGCCGAGCGCGACAAGGTGCGCAACGACATCGAATATGACATCAACATCAAGGCCGAACTGGAAGTCCGCGCTCTGCACGACAAGGTTGACGTGCTCCAGGAACTGATGATTCAACATCTCCGCGAGATGAACAGCAACGTCGTGCGCCTGCAAACCCAGACGGGAACCTCTCCGGCCGTGAAGAACAGCGATCTGGGGTGAACACATTGGATGCTGAACTGACCGCTTTGCGCGAGGCTACCGCCCGCCGTGACTGGGGGGAGTTGCAGGACTCCTTGACACGCGTTCTGCTCGCCCTCGATTATTATGTCGGGTTGGAAGTCGCGTTGACCCGCGCACATGAGTACCTGCCCATATTCGAAGCAGCACATCCACAGGCGGTCTGGGCGCGCAGGCTGCTGGTTGGTCTGGTAGCCTATGGCGTTGCGCCAGCCGAACTGCCGCTAGAAGCCACACAGCCGCACAACAGTCCCGGCGCGGCCAACTTTATTGCTGCCGTCTTTGATCTCCTTCGTAGCGCAGAACGTAAGACTCCGCTGGAGAACCGCGTCCGGTTTCTGGCGAACGCGCTCGCTAATGTCATCCTGGCTGACCTGGCCGTGAACTGGTACGGCGCGCACCTGGATGAATGGGCGCGGCAGCAGGCACACGGCGACGAGATCGACCCTGCCAGTGGGCTAAGCGTCCGGCATACGATCTACGCGCGTTTCTGGTTGGATGATGCAACCGCGCAGCGCGATACCGCTGCCTGGCTGGCGCTGGCGGACACCCTGGCGCAGAAACTGCGCTGAGCCGTCTTCGTGCGCTTTTAGCCCGTTGTAATGTTGTCCGTCGTATGAGAAGGATATGAACACATCTGACCAAAGTTGGCGGTCGATTCTTAACCAGATTATCTAAAGAAGATAATCACGAAGGTGTATATCCTCATGATATGGATATGCAAGTTGTCGCCAGTGATGATGTGTGTAAGTTATAGAGCGTTTTGAGGGGAGCAAGTGACATGAGCATGAGCGGACGCCACCTACCTAAGCATGTGGCCGAGAGCAGCAAGGAAATCTGCCGGTACTGCCGCCGCACGCCCGCCCTGTGGGAAGTGGTGGGCAGCGAAAAGATTTGCGCGCACTGCGGCACCCGCGTGTATGATTCCTCCATGCGGACGCCGGCAGTGGCTGGTCGCAAAGTCGCCGCTCGTTAAGCTGCCCCAACTTTCAAATCATACAATTCTGTTACACAGCGCTGGCATTATCGGTCGGCGCTGTGTCCTGGGCAATCATCTGCCCCAGCGCCTCAATCGCCCCATGCCGAACTTTCAATTCCGGGTCGCGCAGCGCTTCCAGTAGATAAGGCATTGCGCCAGCGCCCAGCCGCGCCAGCGCCTCGACCGCGTTTTTGCGCACGGGCGGCGTGCTGTTCGTAGCCGCCACCACGTCCCATCGGCGGCGGAACAGCGCAATGATCGCGGGTGACGCTTCTGCTGCGCCGATCTTGCTCAATGCCTGCGCCGTGTTGATCGCCAGTGCCCAATCGCCATCGGCGGTCGCGCGTTCCAATGCCTGGAGCAGGGCGGGTACAGCCGCCGCATCTTGCAGCTTGCCCAGCGCTTCTGCCGCGAACTGCTGCACCACCGCTACAGGGTCATTGAGCGCGTTGATCAACCCTGGCAGTGCTGCCTGATAGCCGACCGCTCCCAGCACCATCACTGCTGCGCGACGCACATTATCATCCTCGTCAGCGATGCGTTCCAGCATCAGCTCACCGACCCACTCGCCAGGCATCTCGGAGAGGGCAGCGATGGCGAAGTCCGCCACGAAGCCCGCCCCGTCGCGCAGCGCGACCAGTAGTTCAGGCACCGCGTCACGCTCCTTGAGTTTGCCCAGCGCGCGCACGGCAGCGCTACGTACCAAATAACTTTCGTCGCGGGCGGCTTTCAGCAGTCCGTTCAGTATGGCGCTGCGGTCGGGTGTCATGGATGCCTCGTTTCTATGATTGTTTACGGTTGGGAAATGCCGATAGTGTAGCGCCTGGGGACGGCAGCGGGAAGAGGGGTTTCACAGGGCATCGGCGGCACAGGCGGCGCTGTGTTAAAATGAGGCCGATGTTCACTAACTTCAGGATAGCGTGGCTCTTGGCTTTGCGACGGCTGCCCCACAACGTTCTTTT
Source organism: Anaerolineae bacterium (assembly GCA_016788625.1). Classification (GTDB taxonomy): domain Bacteria; phylum Chloroflexota; class Anaerolineae; order Aggregatilineales; family Phototrophicaceae; genus CFX2. Next base: position 2,202 of record JAEUQX010000739.1, on the reverse strand, counting down.
CCTTCTGGTTGCACTGCTGGTGGCGTCTGGCTGTGGCGCAGGCGCACGGCAGATCATCCCAACACAGCGTCCGACCGATACGCCGACGTTCACGCCGACCGCCAGCCGAACGCCCGGTTTTGGCGACGTGCCTTCCCCCACACCTCGCACGGAAAGCGGCGGCCCAACGCCAACCTCGATCTTCGGCGCAACCAGCACCCTGATCGCGGCGGTGGCCTCTCCCACGCGCGTGCCGAACCCTAACGCCCCCCGCATCGAGTTCTTCACATCGGATGTCCTGGTGGCCTCGCCCGGCGAATCGATTACGTTGTACTGGTCAATTCGTAATGCGCGCGGTGCGGTGATTTATCGTCTGGATGCCAACGGCGTGCGCGGCGACCTGTGGAATGTGCCGCCCGACGACCGCCTGACCGTGCCAACGCGCCGCAGTGATCGCGGGCAGGTGACATTCCTGCTGACCGCCGGGCAGGGCGACCTGACTGCCGAGCAGACGCTCAGCATCCCGCTAAGCTGCCCTGACCCGTGGTTCTTCCAGCCCGCGCCCGATTCTTGCCCGACTGGTCCCTCGGAGCCGACGGCTCTGATCGAGGAGAGCTTCGAGCGCGGACGTATGATGTACATCGAAAGTCGCAACCGCGTCTATGCGCTGTTCAACGACGGACAATCACCCGCCTGGGTCTCATTCGAAAATCGCTACGACCCGGCCATACACCCCGAAGTTGAAGAGAGTTTTGTGCCACCGCCCGGATTCGTCCAGCCCATCCGCATCCTTGGCTTCATCTGGCGCGGCAACGACGTTGTTCGCAATCGTCTCGGTCTGGGCTTGACCGCTGAGATCGTCTATGACGGTTTCACCCAGAGCGTTACCCTCGCGGATGGCGCGGAGAGCCTGTATATCAACAGCGCCGATGGCAGCGTGCTGCAACTGCTGCCCGGCGGCGAAGCCTGGCAGATCATCCGGCCACCGCTGCCCGGCTAATGTCTCGCAATCGGAAGGATTGTCATGCTTCACGAACCCGCTTCAACGCGCGAAGACCGTCTGATCATCCGCGCGCCGCAGCCACCGATCTCGCAGGCTGAACTGCTGCATAACGAGATTCGCCAGAAAGTGGCGACCGTGCTGGCAATCGAGCAGGAGTCGTTCGTCGAACCGCGCCAGGGCGATGAAGACGCTCCCGCCGCGCCTGGCCTGACGCTGGAAAGCCACCTCGTCGGCACGTTCGAGGGGCAGCTTTTGCTGGAATCCGAAGCCGCCTACGAAAAGCTTGACGCGGAACTGGCGAGCATCAACCACATCGCTGTATTCCGCATGACGCAGGGCGAAGCGGGCACGCCGCCTCCCGCCGAGCGCCAGCATACCCTGCACATCCTCACCGGACGCATCAACCCGCCGCCGCGCCCCTGGTGGCCGAACGCGCTGCTCTTCGTGGCGACGGTCTTCAGCGTGCTGACGGTGGGCACATCCCTGGCGATCAACGAACTGGCTGGACGCGATCTGCAAGCGGCGGAAGCAGTGCTGAATAACTTCTTCCTGGAATTATGGCGCGGGCTGCCCTATGCCATCAGCATCCTGCTGATCCTGGGCGCTCACGAACTGGGGCACTACTTCGCCGGGCGGCGGCACAAGCTGGCTGTCACGCTGCCATACTTCATCCCGCTGCCGTCGATCTTCAGCATGTTTGGCACGATGGGCGCGTTCATTCAACTGCGTCAGCCGATGCGCAACCGCAAGACGCTCTTCGACATCGGCGCGGCGGGGCCATTGGCCGGGTTGATCTTCGCGGTGCCGATCCTGTTCATCGGGCTGGCGAACACGCGCACGATTCAGATCACGGGCACAGGTGTCTATGAAGGCGACTCGATCCTCTATGCGACGGCCAAGGTTCTGACCTATGGGCAGTTCCTGCCGAACGGGCGCATCGACGTGTGCGTGGACTGCAACCAGATGCTCTGGGCGGGCTGGACGGGGCTGCTGGTGACCGCGCTCAACCTGATCCCGGTCGGACAGCTCGACGGCGGCCATGTGCTGTATGCGCTGATCGGCGAACGCGCGCGGCGGTTGTATTACCCGCTGTTGGTCGCGTTGGCGGCGCTGGCGCTGGTGGCGAACGTCTGGTTCATCTGGGTGATGCTGATCCTGTTCTTCGGACGCATGTATGCCACGCCGCTCGACATGATTACCCCGCTGGACGGGCGGCGGCG
>JAEUQX010000613.1 GCA_016788625.1 Anaerolineae bacterium | reverse complement strand
CTACGGCTTCACCGCCGCCGCCGGGACCTACATCCGCGACCCGGCAGCCGTGTTCTATCACGCTGTCATAGTGTTGGGGACGGCGCTGGCGCTGCTGTGGCTGGTGCGCGTGCGCCGCTCGTTGGCCGCGCAGTACCTCGTCAGCACGACGTTGATCGTACTGATCGTTTCGTTCACGCCGGGGCTGACCGCGCTGGTCAATCGTTTCCTCTCGTCGCTCGGCCTGTTCACGCTGACGTACATGCTGCCCGTACCGCTGGCGCTTGGCCTCAGCCTGGATGCCGTGCTCGATGGGCTGGAACGCCGGGGTGTGCGCCGGACATGGTCGCACAGCCTCGCCGCGCTGCTGATCGCCGCCACTTTCGCCCTGCTGATCTACGAACCGCTTCCGATTCCCGGCAGCGCCCGCGACCAGATACGCGCCTTTAATGCCGCGCAGGAGAGCGAACGTCTGCCCGCTGCGCACATCGAACTCGCCGTCGCCCTGCGCGAGCTGCTGCCGAGCACAGGTCACACCGTTGTCGCCGTGCCGCCGGGCGTGACTAACGCGGTCATCGAAATGGTTCCCGGAGCATTCGTCACGGGGGGGCGGCGCGGACGCGACCAAGCCACCAATGCCGACGCGCGTTTTTATACCCTGCTCGGCGCTGCGCCCTGGCTGGATGATGCTGATCTGCGCTTCCTGGCCGAGTACGATGTGCGCTACATGGTGCTGAACGCCGACGATACGCGCCTGCCGCAGATCGCCATGCAGCCGGAGCGTTTCGCCTTCGAGCGGGCGGTAGGCGGCTACAGCATCTATCGGGTGCTGCCCGGCATCACGGCTGATGAAACCGACGCGCAGTTCGCGGCGATGAACGCGCTCTACGCTGAGATCGAGCGTCCGCGCTGGGAACGCGCAGGTTTCACGCCGCCGCTGCCGGGCGATGCGCGTTGGGATGACTTCGCGGCAGCCTGGAGCGAGCAGCTAGACACACAAGGGGATGCTGACCGCGCGCGGCTGGGATTGGCCTTCAGCCGTCTCATGGCGGGCGACGACGCGGGCGCGCTTGCCGAGTGGGCGGCGCTGCGCGAGCGTTACCCGCAAGTGGCCTTCTACCGTGTGGCCGAAGCCTACGCCCGTTATGCCGCGCAGCCGGACGCGAACAGCATCGCCCCGCTAATCGATGGGCTGGCCGTGCCGGATGTGGGCACGGCGCTGGTCTGCGCGCGCGCGCTGCTGAGCGAGACCTTCTTCTATCTGCTGACGCCGGAACAAACCGACGCACTGCTGGCACTGATCGACGCGCAGCCGGACGCCTGGGCACAGCTTGCCGAGATCGGCCAGTTCGACGCTGTGCGCCGCCGTGCCGGGTTGCTGCTCTACGCCGGGCGTTATGATGCCGCCACCGCGATGCTCGTGCGTCTGCCGGGGGTGCGCCTCAGCCCCGACGACCTGAGTGTGCTGGCGCAGATCGCCTGGGCACAGGGTGACGACACCCGCGCGCTCGACCTCCTGCGTCCGGCGACCGACGCCGATTGGGTCGCTCCCCGCGCACAGGCGCATCCCGACCGCTGGGCGAACAACACGGCGGCACAGCTTTACGACGCACTGCTGGCGGGCACGGCGCGTCCCCCATCCGGCGACAACCTGTATATCACGCAGTCGCAGATCGAGCGTCCCGACGAGCAGACGCTGGACGTGACGGCGGGGTTCGGCAGCGCGCAGCCGACAAACGCTTACCCGCCGCAGACCTGGTTGGCACAGCTCATCAACCCCCAGGACGGCACGATCTATGCCGAGGCCGCGCTGCCTGCCGTGAACACCCCCGGCCAGATCGAACAAGGTGCGTTCACGCTGGCTGTGCCCGACGACCTGCCGCCGCTGACTCCCGCGCTGCTCGCTCTGCAAGTGCGCTACGACAACCGCGTAGCGAGCCAGCCCGTGCTGCTGCCTGTGCTGCTCAACCGTCCGGATGCAGCCACACTGCCCACAACCGCGCTGGCGATCAACCGCCGCTTTGGCGACCACATCACGTTGGCCGCCGTGCAGCCGGGTGACGACCCGCTGTCATTCACGCTGTTCTGGCAGGCGGATGCGCCGCTTGCGCAGGATGTTCAGGTATTCGTGCATGTCTTCGACGCCGCCGGAAAGCGCGTCGCACAGCGCGACAGTGCCCCGCTGGATAACCGCTACCCGACCAGCCAGTGGCGCGCGGGCGTGCTGATCGCGGATACGCACACCGTCGTGCCGGAGACGCCGCTGCCCCCCGGCGAATACACGATTCGCCTCGGCCTCTACGCCCTGCCGGACGGCGCGCGCCTGCCCATCACCCCCGCCGACGAGCGCTCGACGGACGACAGCTTGCTGGTGCTGACCGTGCGGGTGGGGTAGAGTCCATTTCAAAATAGGAGCAAAATAACTCGAACATGGGTGGATATATAGCCCAAACGCTAATCCTCCCCCTATAACACAATGGATTTTCGTAGGGGAGGATTAGCCCGTCAGGGCGTATATCCTCCCGCTGCCCCAAATGAAATACACCCAGGGACGCAGTAAGGCGTAAGGCACGGGAAATTGACAGCGGCAGCACACGCGCGTTATAGTTCGGTATAGTTGTGGTCTACAGCATTCCGGGAGGCGCTGACGGTGGGACGCATCGTCCGCTACATCATCTTCCTCATCGTCATCCTCGTCTTCTTGGCGGCGACGGCAGTCACCGTGTCATCCGGCGGCAACCCCGGCGTTATTTTCGCGTCCGGCATCCTGGCATTGATTGGCCTGCCGCAGACCACCGAATGGCTGTGGGATCGCCTGGGCCCGGCGCGCGGCCTGCGCCCTAACACGCGCGACCGCCGCACTGAACCCGGCACGATTGAAGACTACCTCAACGGGAAACTGCGCGAGTTCGCTGACGAGGAACGCCGCTTCGTGCCGCTCGCACTGGCAATCAAGCCCGCCTATCAGGAGACTGAAGGCGAGCCGACCGAGGACATCGCACGCCTCTTTCGTGAAAACGGTGGGCGGTTGGCACTGATCGGCGACCCCGGCGCGGGCAAATCGACCACGCTGCGCCACCTGATGCGCCAAGCGATTGATGACTACAAGACCAATCCCGACGAAAGCCGTGTTCCGGTATGGATCAACCTCGGCGAAGGCGCCAACCCGATTGATGGCATGGCGCTGCTGCAACATTGGTGGGAAAAACGCTGTTTCCTGCCCGGCAGCCCGGAGCGCTTCCTGCGCCAGCTCCGCCTGTTGCTGCTCTTCGACGGCCTGAACGAAATGCCGCTCGACACGCGTGACGAACGCGCGGCGGCGCTGCGCGAGTGGCTGACCCAAAACACTGAGGTGCAGGCGGTCGTGACCTGCCGCGTGCGCGACTACGAAGACGACGAAGCTATGAAGATGCCGCTGCCCGCCGTGCGCGTGCTGCCGCTGGACGATACGCGCGTGCACGACTTCATCCGGCGCAACGGTGGTGACGACGCACTCTGGTCGCTCATTCAGGCGAACGATGCTTTGCGAGCACTGGCGGCGAACCCCTACAACCTGTATCAACTGGTGCAAATTTACGCCGAGAACCAGCGCACAGGAAAGACCGAAGCGCTGCCGAGCGATCTGAACACACTTTACCGCCGCTACGTCGAGGTTGCTTTTAACCGCTATACCCGCGCCCGCACCGATAAGCGCGACGCCGAAACCCCGCTGCTCCGGCTGCCGCTGCCAAAACTGGAAGCACGCCTAAAGCGCCTGGCGTTCGCTATGCTGACTGGCGGCAAAGGCACATCGGCAGACCTTGAATGGGCGCTGCACTGGCGGCGGCGCTGGCGTTGGGGACAGCAGGCGATTATGGACGGCATTAACCTGGGCGTGCTGCTGGGCGACGGGCAAAGTTTGCGTTTCTACCACCAGTCACTGCACGGTTACTTTGCCATTGAGCCGCTCAGTAATGCGCTGACTGTACGCGGGCGCTTTGACCGTCTGACCAAGAACCCAGTCGCACTCATTCGCCAGATTGGTGAGTTGGGTAGCGCGGGTGCGCCTGCTGGCAGTGTAATAATCAGTTGTCTACATAGTCACGACTTAATCATGCGTCGAAGTGCTGCGGTAGCACTTGGACAGATTGGCGAAATACGCGCCATTGAACCCCTTATTGACATTCTGGCCGATTCTGATCCCGGTCTAGCTCGTTTAGCCGCCGAATCACTGGGCAAACTTGGCAGCACAGCGCTCGAACCTCTCTTAGATTCATTGAGTAATCAGCTTTCAAATGTTCGTTACAATGCTGCCTATGCTCTGGGAAAACTCGGTGATGTTCGAGCTATTGATCCCTTAATTGAAACCCTTAGTGACATCGATGCTAGTGTACGCAGTAGTGCCGCATTCTCTTTAGGAGAATTAGGTGATAGGCGGGCCGTAGAGTCACTGATTCAGGCTCTAGATGATTTGGATTGGGATGTTCGTCGCAATGCCGCAGATGGACTAGGCAAAATCGGTGATACTCGTGCTGTTGAACCGTTGATAGATGCGCTGAGCATTGACTGGAGTGCACCTATTAGCGATGTCTTTTTTCTTCGCAAATTGGGTGACAAGCGTGGTGTTCAACCGTTCATCGTCCGCGTTGCCGCGGCCCGCGCCCTCAAACACATTGGTACTCCGGAGGCATTGGCGGCGGTGCAAGTGTGGCACTATGGTGCTGAATGAACTGGGGCAAATCGTTGAACGATGCTGGCTGGCGATACCACAGCATTTCCCACAGGTGGAATTGGATGTTCATGTGATCATGCCTAACCATGTGCACGGGTTACTAACCCTAGCCGATATGCCATCTCACCAGCCTCTCGGCGTTATCGTCGGCACATTCAAGGCGGCTGTGACACGGGAATTGCGGGAGAATGAGAAACCATTGTGGCAGGAGCGTTACCACGACCATATTGTGCGCGACGAGGCATCGCTGCAACGCATCCGTGCGTATATCCTGGGCAATCCGTCTCAATGGATGCAGGATTCGCTGTTTGCGGAATGACAGGGGTTATTGACACCGGTACGCGCACATCGTCCTACGTAGGGACGGGATATATCCCGTCCCTACAAGCCACATTGACACAATATTATTATGGAAACGTGTCGCGCAGAAATTCTTTGCATAACACGATCACCCAAACCTTACATCACCTGTTCCTACCTGTTTATCAGGCGTAAACCATCTCTATCCCAATCCCTCCACAAACGCCGTTAGCGTCGTCACCGCCTGCTGGTACTCGCTCAGCACCTGATGCTCGTTCGGCGTGTGGTCGAGGTTGCTGTCGCCCGGCCCATAGGCGATGATCGGGCAGCGCCAGCGTGCGCCGACGATGTTCATATCGCTCGTGCCCGTCTTCAGCACAAAGCCCGGCGTTCCCCCGCGCGCGCGGATGGCCGCCATCATGCCGCGCACCAGCGGCGTGTTCTTCTCCGACTGGTAAGCGATCTCCTGCCCATAGGCGCGCAGATCGCCGTCCGGCTGCTTGAGCGTCTCCAGCTTGTGCAGCACATCATCGGGCGTGACGCGCGGCGGCAGGCGGAAGGCCACCGTCATGTGCAGCGTATCGTGAAAGTAATCCGACTGCGTGTTGATCGCCCGCAGGCTGGGCATCACCTGATCGAAGAAGCGCTCATAGCCCGCGTTCACTTCGTCCGCCCACCCCTGCACGGCCATCCAGAAGGCCGCGCCCAACGCTCCGGCGGTTGGCTCCGGGCGGGCGGTATGCGCCACCGCGCGGCGCAGGCTGTATTCGACCAGCACGCGCCCCTTGTAACCCAGCGTGATGCGGTCGCTGCCGCTCGGCTCGCCGATGATGCAGCAGGTCGGCGTGAACGTCTGGTGGATGTGATGCGCGCCCTTGCTCGTCGTGCTCTCTTCCTCAACCGCGCCGACCACCACCACGCGCCAGCCATCGGGGATACGCGCCGCCGCCGCTGCCTCGGCAAATGCGCACAACGGCCCTTTGGCGTCCACGCTGCCACGCCCGTAGAGCACGCCGTCCTCGACGCGCACCGGGATCTCGCCGGGGAACGTGTCGATGTGGCCGAGCAGCATCAGCGTATTGGGGGCGGAGGCCGGGCCGCGAATACCCACCGCGTTGCCGACTTCGTCCACGCGGGCGTCGAAGCCGCGCTCGCGCATCCAGGCCACGAGGTAGTTCACGGCGGGCGCTTCCAGGGTCGAGGGGCTATAGCGCCGCACCAGTTCGATCAGCAGTTCGGACATTCGCGTCAACTCCGGGGTTGGATTATTGAGAGTGCCTTCGGTACACTTCGCCCATAATAAGTCTAACGGTTCGCCGAGAGTTACTCAACCGATGTTTACGGACAGAAGTTATTTGCTGCTGAACAACCTGCCGCGCCTGTACTACGGGGTCGCGGTGATTGATGTGGATGGCGATGGCGACTTCGAGTGGGTCATCGCCGGGTTCGGTTTCCCCAACCGCGCTTACAAGTGGAATGGGGCGGCCTTCAACGATGTTGCCACACCGGAATTGGCCGATGTCGAGCGCCAGGCCATCGGCGTCGCGGGCTGCGACCTGGATGGCGACGGCGACGAGGAAATCTACATCCTCAATACCGATACCTTCGCCGGGCGCAAGCGTTTTGCCGACCGGCTGTTCGACCGCGCGGACGGCATCTGGACGGACTTGTTCGCCATGCAAGCCAGCCAGCACGTCCTCAACCTGACGGCGGGGCGCTCGGTCATCGCGCTCGACCGCGACGGCGACGGGCTGTACGGCTTCTTCGTCTCCAACTACGGCGGGCCGATGCGGCTTTACGAACTGGACGAGGATGGCCGCCTGCGAGACAGTGCTTCCTCCGCTGGACTGGACTTCATCACAGGCGGACGCAGTGCCGTCGCCCTGCCGCTGGTCACGCCGCGCCTGGACATTTTCGCGGGTAACGAGGGTGGGCCGAATTTCCTGTTCCTCAATCGCGACGACGGTACTTATGAAGATGTGGCGGGCTTCAGCGGGTTGAGCGACCCCTACGAGAACGCGCGCGGCGTTGCCATCCTGGACGCCAACGACGACGGCCTGTTCGACATCGTGTGCGGCAACTGGGAAGGCCCACACCGCCTGTTCATCCAGATGGTGGACGGCACCTTCCGCGACTCGGCTCCGCGCGAGTTGGCTGTCCCGTCGCGCATCCGCACGGTGATCGCCGCCGATTTTGACAACGATGGCTACGAGGAAATCTTCTTCAACAACATCGGTCAGCCCAACCGCCTGTTCGCCCGCCGCGACGGCGAGTGGAAGCCGATCACGATTGGCGACGCGCTGGAGCCGGGTGGCTTGGGCACAGGCGCGGCAGTGGGCGACCTGGATGGCGATGGGCGGCTGGAACTGCTGATCGCGCACGGCGAATCCGGGATGCAGCCGATCTCGCTGTATCACACGCCAGTTAACCACAATCACTGGCTGCGCATCATGCCCCTGACGCGGGCGGGTGCCCCGGCGCGCGGCGCGCTGGTCACACTGCACGCGGGCGGGCGCGAACAGCGGCGCGTGATCGACAGCGGCAGCGGTTACCTGTGCCAGATGGAGCCTGTCGCGCACTTCGGGCTGGGCGCGCTCACGGAAGTCGAGAGCGTCGAGGTGCGCTGGCCGGATGGCATGTTCATCACGCTGCGCGAGCTGGACGCCGACCAGATGCTGCGCGTGGAGTACCCACGCTAATCATTCAGCTCTGCGATGACGACGACTAACGCCTGCCCGCTGCCAGTTCCCCGTCGTCATCCATAAGCAGCGCTTCGTCGTCTTCGGCATCCGACTCGACCAGACGGCGCTTGCGTTTGGCGTGCTGGCGTGCCTCGGTCAGCAGCGTAGCCTCGACTGCCTTCGCGGTACTCGTGCGCTCATACAACCTGTCCAGCAGCCCGAATTCCATTGCTGTCGCATAGGCGTGGAACAAGACGGCGACAAACCAGCCGAGCGTCGGCAGAAACAGTGCGAAGAACAGCGTATCACCAGGGTCGCGCACGATGTTGTAAACGCTGGTGTTGGTCAGCGCCATCGTCCAGGCAACACCCATTATCACGACGAAGAGCGCTATGTTGACGAGCAGCGCTGCCAACCGGGTACTGCGCTTGCGCCGCGCAATCTCGCGCTCGATTTGTTCATTCAGTACATCCATGTCCAGGTCACGAAATCTGCCCATCAGAGCCTCCCGCGCACGTGGCTACTTCATATACGCATAGGAGCGTGATCGGGTTGCAGGGAACGCACATGCTCCAGGCGGTGTACTATCCACAAAGCGATATGGAGGACAGCAATATGAATGT
>JAEUQX010000581.1 GCA_016788625.1 Anaerolineae bacterium | reverse complement strand
GATCATGACCATCGAATCACAGAAAGACCTGGTTGGGCTGCTGCGGATTGGCAAGGTCGTCGGCCTGACGCTCAAGGCGATGATGGCCGCCTGCCGTCCGGGCATGACGACGGGCGAACTGGACGCCATCGGCGCGGAGCTACTGCGCAAAGAGGGCGCAAACCCCGCCCCGATCATCACCTATAAGTTCCCCGCTGCAACCTGCATCAGCCTGAACGACGAAGCCGCGCACGGCATCCCCGGCGAGCGTGTCATCCAGGTGGGTGATCTGGTGAACATCGATGTCTCTGCGGAACTGGGCGGTTACTTCGCGGACACGGGGGCGAGTATGCCCATGCTGCCCGTCACACCGCTCAAGCAGAAGCTGTTGGACACGACGCAGGCCGCGCTGAACAAGGGCATCGCCGCCGCGCGCGCCGGTCGCCCGATCAACGAGATCGGTAAGGCAATGGAGGCCGTCATCAAGAGCAGCGGTTTCCGCGTGATCAAGGATTTGCCGGGGCACGGCGTGGGACGCAAGCTGCACGAGTCGCCCAGTGTGCCGGGCTTCTATAACCCGAAGGTGAAAGAGCGCCTGACCGACGGCATGGTGCTGACGATTGAGCCGTTCGTGACCACCAAAGCCAGCCACATCTACACGGCGGACGACGGCTGGACTCTGAAGACGCCCGACGGCGGCCCGGCGGCGCAGTTCGAGCACACCATCGTGATCACCAACGGCGCGCCGATCCTGGTTACGCAGGTGTGAGGAAGAAGTCATGAGTGACGAGTAATGGGTGATGAGTGGGGGACGGTTGTTGGCGAAAGCTGTGATCGCGTCCACACATTCGTAGAGACACGTCACCGCCTTGTCTGCCACACCACCCGCGCGCATACCCGTTGGAACAGGCCGCCGCCCGCGCATTCGTAGGGACACGGCAGTGCCATGCCCGCCGCTACCTACCGCCGCAACCCGTTCGCAATTTTTGCGCGACCCGCTGCGCGGGATTCGAGTCAGAAGACAGAGATCAGAAAACGGAGCTATTCAGAAGAGCGAGCACATCGAAAACCGACGTCGAGGCTGAAGTCGAAAACGGGATTATCCCTGATGCGATCGGCAGCGCGCAGGAGGTTCGAAGCAACGAGGAACGAGCCGCCGCGCAGCACATGGGCATCCGTTCTATTAGTCCCATCTTCGCGCCCGTCTGCTGCCTGATAGGGATAATCCCAGTAAAGCGAACTCGCCCATTCCCAAACGTTGCCGCTCATGTCCAACGCTCCCACCCATGAGCGCCCTAATTCGCGGATGCCCGCGCCAGCGGCCTGGGTTGCCCCTTGCGATGTATCCTGCCAGACAACATACTGCGAGTCGTTAGCCGCCGGCGGCATGGCATTACCCCAGGGATAATCCAGCTCGTCCGGCCCGCGCGCCGCGTATTCCCACTCCGCTTCAGTTGGCAGCCGAGCGCCCCGTAACGCGCAGAAATCGCGCGCTTCAAACCAGGTAATATTCACGCGCGGGCGATCATCCCTACTAGAATAACTGGCATTGGCGGCCTTTCCGCCCAGGCGTTCAAACTGCCGCTGGGTGACTTCGGTGAGGTCGATCCAGAACGACGCGCCGAAGCACTGCTGACCCCCATCTGCGCTACCGTTAAAACTATCCGAGTCGCCCCCCATATTGAAGCACCCAGGCGGCACCAGCACCATCGGCACGCCGTCGAAGTCGCGCGTGAGGGGCGTCCAGGCAGCGTTGCCCTGGCGGTAGTCGTAGCCAAAAGCAGCAAACGTAGGGTCTATCGTCGGCATGCGCGTGGGTGTTCTCATCGCTGTTGGCGTGACCGTCGGCGTGCGCGTGGGTGTTGCCGTCAGCGTCGGGGTGCGTGTAGGCGTCTTCGTCGCAGTTGGCGTGGCAGTGGGCGCCGGGGTATCCGTCCAGGATTCGGCGGTGGCGGTCTGCCCGGCGATGTGCTGCGCGGTTGCGGTGGCCGCCTGCTGCGTGCGGAAGGCCTCGATGCTGGCGGTGATGTTGGCCGTCGGTGTGGCCGTCCACAGGGTCGCGGTGGCGGTCTGGTCAATGATCGTCCGCGTGCCAACGGCATACTCTGTCGCGCGGGCGGCAGCGGTGGAAGCGGCGTTCAGGGTGGCCTGATCGCGGGTCGCCTGGGCATCGAGCGTCCCAACAATCTGGCCGATTTCCAGCGTGGGCGTTTCAGTTGGTGTGATCGAAGGCGTGAAGCTGGCGGTCGGCGTCGCGCTTTCCAGCAGGGCGACGGCAGTTGTGGGCGTAAAAGCGGTGTTTTCTGGCTGACGACTGCTCAGTAACGCACTCGTAACCAGCAGCATCATCAGCACCACTCCGGCGACAACCGGGCTAGCCCAGCGCGGCGTGCGGGTGGTGCGCGGCGGTTTGAAAGCTACGTCATTTACAGGAGGGGGTTGGGCGATATCTGCAATCACTTCTGCATCAAACATCTCAAGGGGTACTGTCGGTTGCTCCCCTGTGGCACGTTTTCCAGGCAAACGTTGAACATGAGTACCTAGTAGTTTGTAGAATGTCTCGCCAGGCAGACGGCTACCGCGTACATCCTGATACTGCGTGCGAACGAACAATTCCCAATTGGGTGTGTTCACATCGCCATCCAGCCACAATGGGAATATGGGTTTACTATACTTCAACGCGAGCGTGACCTCACGCTGCACCCAATCAGAACTATCGGATTCGGGCGTCATGACAACCACAAATGCCCCGCACGAGCGCAGAGCCAGAACAATGGATCGCCACCAGTCTTCACCCGTTGCCAAGCGACGCATGTCAATCCAAACCTCGAACCCCTGCACGCGCAGTTCGTCAGCTAGGCGATAGGCGTAGCCAGCATTCTTCTTGCTATAGCTGATGAAGATATAAGACATGGGGATACCATCTGTGATAAGCACAACGTGACTACATTATGCCGTGCATTCAAACGTGGCGCAAACAGATTTCACCGCATTTAGAGGATGCCGCCCCCTCACGTCCAGTCAGGTAGGCCGTCGTCCTCCAGGCCGAGCATGTCGCTCATCAGGATCGCGCCTTCGTTGCGCTGCGGCAGGCGGCTGAGGTAACGCTCGGTCACGGCGACGTTGGAGTGGCGCAGCAGGCGGCTGATCTTCTCGATGGGCGTGCCCGCCTCTTGCAGCGCGCCCGCCACTGAACGGCGCAGGTCATGCGGTGCGACGTGCCCAATCGCCGCCGCGCGCGCCGAGTCGGTCACGATGAACCAGATGCCATCGGCGGTCAGCGGCCCCTTGCTGATACGCCCACCCTTCCAGATGCGCCGCACCAGCGCGGACTCCGGCGCGGGCTGCGAACTGCCTGCCGTCACCGCGCGCCGCCACGACGAGATGAGCTGCATCACCGGGCGCGGCACGTCGATCATGGCGGTTTTACGGCCTTTGCCATGCACACGCAGCACCACACGGTCATTCTGCACGCTCAGGTCGCTCCAGCGCGCGGCGGCCAGTTCCTCGCGGCGCAGCGCCATCGTGCAGAGCAGCGCCGTGATCAGATGATTACGCAGCGCCTGGTTATCCGACGTGGCGATCTGCTGCGAGGCGGCGATCAGCAGCTTGATTTGCTCCGGCGAGAGCCAGCGCCCTGGACGCTGCCCGTCTTCGGCCTTCGGTGGGCGCACGTTGCTCATCGCGGCGCTGGTGTAGTCGTCCAACAGCCCCGCTTCGGCCAACAGGCTGGCGAGTGTGGTGATTGAGGCGCGCGCCTGGGTGATGCCCTGCCTGCCATGTCCACCCTGGACGAGGCGACCGAGCCAGGCGCGGAACTGCGGCGCGCTCAGGCTGGCGACCAGCACGCTGACGGGCAGCGCGCTCATGCGCCAGATGCGCTCCTGCCCCGCGCTCGGTTTCCACCCCGCAATATCAACAAGGTAGGTGTCAATCCAGCGGAAGTAGGCGCGCTGCGTGTGGGCGCTGCTGGCACGTCCCGGCAGCGCGGCGACGAGGTTAAACGTCAGGTTCGCTTCCGGCGTGGGGGCGATCAGAGCGCTGCGTTCGCGTTTGCGGGAAAGTCGAATGGTCATGCGGCGATTATAGCATGAGAGACTGCTGATCGTTTATAGACAGCGCCGCGTGATTACCTGATAATGAAGGCGTTTTGGCCACTAATCATCGAGGCACTTTGTGGGATTCGTCTTCCTCGTCATAGGCGGGCTGTTCGGCCTGCTGCTGGTCCTGAATGGGCTGCTGCAGGCAGCGCGGCGTTCCGCAAAAATCGGCTTCTGGCACACCTTATTCGCCTTCCTGACGGCGCTGCTGCCCTTGGTCGGCGTCATCCGCGCAGCGCAGTACGAGCCGACCAACCCGCTGCTCGAACGTGGCGCACTGCTGATCGGCGGCGTACTGGTCGTCAGTGGGCTGCTCATCGCGCTGATCGAAGTCTTCCGGCCAGAGCGCCTCAAGGCCTCACGCGGCATCCTGAGCATCGGCGCGGGCGTGCTGCTGATCATCACGACGCTGAGCGTGCCGGGTGTCTCACAAAATGTGCTGCAACCC
>JAEUQX010000569.1 GCA_016788625.1 Anaerolineae bacterium | reverse complement strand
GGCACGATCACGCTGGAAGGACTCAATCCGCTCACCGAAGTTGTTCTTTTGAGTCGCGACATCGGTGGTGGACAGGTTGAGGTGCAGGTGAGCGAGCAGCTAACGGGCTGGCTGCTGATCAGCGAACTGACGAACATATCCGCTGAAATCAACACGCTCAATTTGGGCAGCCCAGTGCCAACCATTCGTCAGGCAACCGTCATCGGCACGGTGCGTGCGAACCTGCGTCGAGGTCCCGGTTCGGGTTTCTTGGTGCTTCAAAGTCTTGAGCCAGGCACAACCGTGATCGCCATAGGCCGTAACGATTCAGGGGGGTGGCTGTATGTCAATGCCAGCGGCATCATCGGCTGGATGAGTGCATCCGTCTTGGATGTGGATGGTTACGAAATGCTGCTGCCCGTCATCAAACCTGACGGCGGCTGATGGATCGGGAGTGCGTCCAGCTCCGGCACTGGTCACCATATGAGGTGACCAAAGAGACGTGCGCTACTGTACAGTTGACATTATCTTCAAGTCACTTATAATTCAAGTATCTTGAAAATAAAGTAGATTGAGGGCGCATCATGGCCGACCTCGTCCCACATATCCCCATTGATGGGAGTACGATACGTAAAGAATGGCATGAAAATGAGTGGCATTACAGCGTGATTGACGTGATTGGTGTCTTGCTCGATGCCGACAAGAAGGCCGCTCAGAACTACTACCATGTTCTCAAAGGTCGTCTCAAGAAGGAGGGCAATGAAACTCTTACAAATTGTAAGAGGTTGAAACTCGTCGCTGAAGATGGCAAGCGACGCTTGACTGATGTCATCACGACCGAAGAAGCACTGCGTTTAATTCAATCTGTTCCTTCCCCGAAAGCTGAACCCCTTAAGCTCTGGTTAGCGCAGGTCGGTAAACAGCGGTTGGAAGAAACCGAAGATCCCGAATTGGGGTTATTCCGTTCGCTCGATAGAACAGTCGATGATTATCGCCGTGTTGGCAAACCCGATAGCTGGATTGCCATTCGAGTCGAAGGCATTGTGACACGTAAACGCTTTGTCGAAGCGCTTAAGAATGCGGTGATTGATGAACTGCCAACGATGTATGCACAGACAACGGATCGTCTCTATAAGGGATTGTGGGAGCGCACAACCGCACAGCTTCGAGCAGACCTTGACATCACGCCTAAGCAGAATCCGCGTGATCACTTTGGCAAGTACGCTCTGATATATACCCGTATGGCAGAAGAACTGTCAACCGACCGACTGAATAATGCGGAAACTGTTACACTTCATACCGCAATGGATATCGTATGGGATGCAGCAAGATTGTTCCATAAACAGGCGAAAGAGTTGGCAGAAGCAGTGGGCTATGATCTGATTACAGAAAAACCGTTGCTGCCGCCCAAAATGAAACGCTGAGCGCCGCACACATGGGTGACAGGGCGAGAACATCTTCTCTCCCAGCACCCTTACATCTTGCGCGTTTGAATCTGGCGGATATAGGCCTGCGCGCCGAGGATCAGCGAGACGCTCGGCAGCCACGCCAGCCCGTAGGCCGTGAAACCTAGCGTGATCAGCGTGAGCTGGTAGACCTCGCCCAACTGGATGCGCGGCAGGTTGTAGGCGAAGATCGCCACCCCGGTGAAGATCGCCAGCGCGCTCAGCAGCGTCACCAGTATGGGTGTTTGCACGGGCACACAGCCGTCCAGCAGCGTGCGCCCCTTCGTCCGCCCGCGAAACCACAGGATCGCCCAACTGAGCGCCAGCAGCAGCGCCACCAGCAGCAGCGCATCCGGCGTCAGTTCGCGATTGAGCAGCCGCAGGATAATCAACGCGCTCAGCACCACGACGATCACCACCCAACCGCGTACCGAGAGCCGCAGCGCATCCGGCGTCAGATCACGAGTGCTGCGCCGCGCCATGATCAACAGTCCGGCCAGCAGCGCCACGCCGCCCGCGCCGTAGAGCAGCATCGTCAGCAGCGGGACATCTGGCAGCCCAGCGTCGGCAGGCCACCAGCGCACCCACATGCCCCAGGCCAGCCCGACGAACACGCTGCCGATCAACAGTGTGCGCCGCCGACGGGGAGCAGCGCCGCCCGTCAGCGCCAGCAGCAGCCCGATCATCTCCGCCGCCAGCAGCGCGTGCGCGCCCATCACGCGCGTCACTAGCGTGCGCGGCAGCTCGTTCAGCGTCGAGGCTGGGTTGAGCGCCAGCGCCGCCGCCAGGCTGTAGAAGCCCGCCAGCACCAGCACGCCGAACAGGTCGCGCGTCCGGTAGCGCACGATGAAGTCGAGCAGCATCGCACCGAGGATGAGGTAGCCGGGGATGAGCAACAGAACATCAGCCAGCGTTCGCCCCGGCGGGTTCGTCCAGATCAGGATTTCCGAACCGAAGGCCAGCACCGCCGCCAGCAGCAGCCGCAGCGACCAGGGGGCGAGGGGGGAAACAGAGGGGGAGGTTAGCACGTCGAAACCTCACCCCTAAATCCCCTCTCCGGGGGGAGAGGGGACTTCCAGAGACCATCTTGCTCCCCCTCTCCAAAGGGAGAGGGCTGCGAGCGCCTCAAGCGAGCGGGGGGGTGAGGTTCCTGTATCACGCGCATGGATGGCGCTTAGCGCGGCGCAATCAGCATTGGCGGCAGGCCGAAGTGCGCGCGAATCGCGTCCTCGATTTCGTCGGAGACCGCCGGGTTCTTCGACAGGAACTCCTTCGCCGCCTCGCGCCCCTGACCGAGCAGGCCGTCGTTGTAGCGGAAGAACGCACCGCGCTTGTCGATGATGTTCAGTTCCACGCCCAGATCGACGATCTCGCCCGCCTTGCTGATGCCACCCTCGAAGAACATGATGTCGAACTCGGCCTCGCGGAACGGCGCGGCCACCTTGTTCTTGGTCACGCGCACCTTGGTGCGGTTGCCCACCGTGTCGCCGCCCTGCTTGATGCTCTGAATGCGGCGGATATCGAGACGCATACTGGCGTAGAACTTCAGCGCGCGCCCGCCAGAGGTGGTCTCCGGTGAGTTGTGCACCACGACGCCATCGACCACGTAGCAGTGATTACCTTCAACTTCGATGTCGAAGCGGTTCATACCGCGCGTTTTGGGCTTCTCGTAGATGTCCAGAATACGCATCGGCACTGGCTCGTAGCGCTCGCACGGGTCGATCAGCAGTTCGTTGAAACGCCCACGATACTCCGGCAGCAGCTTGTAATCCATCGACGGATGCACATACGGCGCGATCATCTCGTGCAGCGCGCGCGTGCCTTCAACGGTGAAGGTGAGGCTGCCGTTCTGGCTCAGCCCGGCCTCGATGCCGTTGCGCGTGAACCACTCATGCAGCAGTTCGCGCTTCTCCTGGCTGAAGCCCTGCATGGCAATCGATGCGCGTGGCTGGCGCGGTTTGCCGTGACGGGTCAGACCACCGTAGAGTGAGCCATCATCCATGTACCAGATGGCGACGGCCAGCGGCGAAAGCTGGTCGATGACCTCTGGCGTGGGGTCTTTCTTGCCGTTGCTATAGGTCTGCTTGTGAACCTGCGCCAGTTCATACATCGGGATGGTGTCGAAGCTCCAGCCACCCTTTGCATTGGTGGCCGAGTACTTGACTAGGCCATTGAACAGGCTCTGCTTCCACTGGGCATACGCGGTCTGTTTCGCGCCGTGCCCGATGCGAAGCTGAACGTTATGGTTGCTGGTTTTCCGCAAGCTGCCATCGCCCAGCACCGAACCATAAACAATCTGGTAGTGCGCGGGAGTCAGGTAGTGGCGCACGCTGGTGATCAGCTCGTCGCCGACTTCCAGTTCTTCCGCGTGACGGTAGCCCACCTCAGTGAGCAACAGGTGATTAGGCGTGACGCCGAACTCGCGCCGCCCGCGTCCCTCATTCGAGTCCACGACGAACTGCAGGAACTGCTCAGCGCGGCCATTGTTGAACCAATTGACCACCTTGCGCGGCTCAAAGCTGCGCGTCTTGACGTTGTACGACAGCACTTCGACAGGCTTGTGCTGGTTGACCAGTTTACCAATCTTCTCGGTCGTGCCATCTGCCAGCACCACGCGCGCGTTGTAGTGGAAGCAGCCGAACATCACACCGACTTTCTCGCGCAGTTGGTTGGTGAACAGCACCGTCGCGTTCGACTGTTTGATCGCGCCGGAGAGCTTGCGCAGCGCCTGGCTCATCAGACGCGCTTGCAGCCCGACGAAGGCATCACCCATCTCGCCTTCGATTTCCGCGCGCGGCACCAGCGCCGCCACGCTGTCGATCACAATCACATCCATCGCACCGGAGCGCACCAGCGCCTCGGCAATTTCCATGGCCTGCTCGCCCGTATCCGGCTGCGAGACGTACAGCGTATCAACGTTCACGCCGATGCGCTCGGCATACGAGGGGTCGAGCGCGTGCTCCATGTCGATGAAGGCCGCCAGCCCGCCGCGCCGCTGCGCCTGGCAGACGATATGCAGGCACAGCGTGGTCTTACCGCTCGATTCCGGGCCGTAAATCTCGGTGATGCGCCCGCGCGGAACGCCGCCGACGCCCGTCGCGATGTCCACCGTCAGCGAGCCAGAGGGGATCACCTCGACGGCCAGATGCGCCGCGTCGCCCAGCCGCACCACCGTGCCGTCGCCATAGCGCCGCGTCAGGTCGGCAAGCGTGGCTTCCAGCGCCTTCTGGCGGCCATGATCTTCCAGCGGAGTCGAGTCTTCACCCTTGTCCTTTTTCTTGGGCATGGACTTTTTGGACTTCTTCTCCGGTTTACGCGCGCCCTCGTCGGCTTCTGCCTCAGCGCCTTCCAGTTCGGGGAATTCTGAGTCTGTCACGTCGGTTATTTCCTGCTATTATTCCGGCGGGTAAGTGAAACTGTATGGTAGCACAGAAGTTCTACACAAACAAGTCTGAAGGTTATCCAGCCTTATGAAAATATACACCAAAACAGGCGATGATGGCACCACCAGCCTGTTCTCCGGTGGCCGCGTCTCCAAAGCGCACCTGCGCGTCGAAGCCTACGGCACGGTCGATGAACTGAATTCGCACCTGGGCGTGGCACGCGCGCACAAGCCGCACCCGCAGACCGACGCCTGGCTGGCACGGGTGCAGCGCCAGTTGTTCACGCTCGGCGCAGACCTGGCAACCCCGCTCGATGCCCAGGCTGATTGGCTGACGCGCGTCGATTCCGCCACAATTGACTGGCTGGAAGCAGGCATCGACCGCATGACCGCCGACCTGCCGCCGCTGACCAACTTCATCCTGCCGGGCGGGACGCTGGCCGCCGCGCAGCTTCACGTCGCGCGCACCGTCTGCCGCCGCGCCGAGCGTATCGTGGCGGAACTCCAGGAACACGAGGCGCTGGGCGAACACGCGCTGACCTACCTCAACCGCCTTTCGGACTACCTCTTCACGCTGGCACGCTGGGAGAACCAGCAGGCGGGCATCAACGAGGACAAGTGGTCAGGCCG
>JAEUQX010000743.1 GCA_016788625.1 Anaerolineae bacterium | reverse complement strand
GCCTAGACCAACGACTGCCGACTGAAAGGAGAATCCGCATGGCGCAGGATGAGATGACCGCGCGGGCGATGCTCGTGCAGACCCAATATACCGATCAGTTGATGCGTAAGGCACATGTGATGGGTGTGGCCGTCGGGCTGGCGCAGAAGGGCGGCGTGATGACCGACAAGGTGGCGCTGGTGATTCTGGTGGATCAGAAGCTGCCGCCGGAAGCGCTGAGCGCCGATGACCTCGTGCCAGAGGAACTCGACGGCGTGGAGTGCGATGTACAGGAGATCGGCTTCATCGCCGCGCAATAATCCACACGTCCCTTTTCTGTCTACCTTTCGTAAGGGCGCAGCAGCTTGCGCCCTCGGTTCACTTTCGTTGTTCACCACAAAGGCACCGTGCAGCTACAGATCTTTGACGACATCAACGCCAGCCATGCGGCAACTGGCTACCCGGGGCGCACCGACCTGCCGGATTTCCACATCTTCACGGTCGAGAGTACCTACCCTCACACGCGCGCGGTGATGCCGCCGTACACCATGCGTTTTTATCAGGTCGTGCTGCTGGAAAACTCCGCAGATGCTCATCTGCACAGCAATACCGAAGAATTGAGCGACCTGAGCAACAGCCTGACGTTCGCTTCGCCGGAGCATGTGCTAAGCTGGGTGCGCGGGGCGGCACAGCGCGGCTATATCATCTACTTCAAGCCGGAATTTATGGTACAGCATCCCGTAGCAATACAGGATGATTTTCAGTTCTTCCGGCTGACAGAGATCAACTTGCTGCGGCTGACCGGCGAGGATTGCGCGATTATGCACGATCACTGTGCGCGGTTGCTGGCTACATTCGAGCGCCGCCAGGCCTATCGGGCGCAAATGCTCTATGCCTATCTGCTGGCGCTGCTCTTTGAGTGCAAACGACTCTACGATATACAGCAGCAGCAAGCACGACATACTCCGGCGCGACAAACGTTGACCGCACGCTTTCAGCAGTTCATCAATCAGCATTTCCTGACGCACAAGTCTGTGCAGGATTACGCCGCCATCATGCACGTCTCGGCAGATTATCTGGGACAGAGCGTCAAGGCCGCGACGGGTAAAACCGCGCACAGTCTGATTGCCGAGCGCATGCTGCTGGAGGCCAAGAAGCTGCTGCAATACAGCGACCTGAGCGTTGCGGAGATTGCGGATCACCTGGGCTATGGCGAGGCTACGCATTTTGGTCGTTTCTTTCGTCAGCATCAGGGCTTAAGCCCACATGTCTGGCGCAGTCAGCGGCGTGAAAACTCGGAAATGGGTCAGTTTTCCCCGGAAACAGGTTAACCTCCTTTCGCACAGCGGATATATAGTGAAAACAACGCACACACCCGGAGGGAGACACCATGACACCGAAGATGCCAACCCGTATCGCGCTTGTGACTGGCGCTAATCGCGGCATCGGCCTGGAAGTCGCACGGCAGCTTGGGCAGCAGGGCATGACCGTGATCGTGACGGCGCGCGACCAGCAGAAAGCGGACAGCGCCGCCCAGGAACTGATAGCCGAGGGACTGAACGTCATCGCACGTACTGTCGATGTATCCGATGACTCCAGCGTGCGGGCGCTGGCTGAAGACTTGAACACACAATTTGGGCATCTTGATGTGCTGGTGAACAATGCCGCCGCCTATGTCGATTGGACGGAAACCGCATCCAGCGCTGATCTCGGCGCAGTACAGACCGTCCTGGAGACCAATCTGTTTGGCGCATGGCGTATGACGCAGGCGCTGCTGCCGCTGCTGCGCAAGAGTTCTGCCGCCCGCGTCGTGAACGTATCCAGCGGAGCAGGGTCGCATGGCGACACGCAGTCTGGCCTGCGCACGAATCGCGGCGCGGTCGCCAGCTACGGCATTTCCAAAGCGGCGCTCAACGCACTGACCGTCAAATTCGCTGTTGAACTGGAAGGCAGTGGAATTCTGGTCAACGCCACCTGTCCCGGTCTGACAGCGACCGCGCCGGGCATGGAAGCGATGGGCGCGCGTCCGGTTGTGGATGGGGCACGCAGCGTGGTCTGGGCGGCGCTGCTGCCGGATGACGGACCAACCGGTGGTTTTTTCCGTGATGGGCAGTCGCTGCCCTGGTGAAAGGTCAACCATGCCTCCTCCAACCTTGACCCGGCGCGACCTGAACCGGGCGACGCTGGCGCGGCAGCTCTTGCTCCAGCGTTCTCCGCTCAGCATCATCGAAGCCGTCGAGCAGGTGGCCGGGCTGCA
This sequence comes from Anaerolineae bacterium, assembly GCA_016788625.1. Taxonomy (GTDB): domain Bacteria; phylum Chloroflexota; class Anaerolineae; order Aggregatilineales; family Phototrophicaceae; genus CFX2. The sequence continues at coordinate 1,300 of JAEUQX010000743.1, read as the reverse complement.
AGCGCAGATTCCCAACCCACCCTACATCGGCCTGTGGACGCGGCTGGAGACCTTCCAGCGCGATGACCTCACCCGCCTGATGGAAGCGCGCCAGATCGTGCGGGCGGCGATGATGCGCTCGACCCTGCACCTCGTCACGGCGGAAGATCACCAGCGCTGGCGCAGCACGCTGCAAGCGGCGTTGGTGCGGGCGCTCGGCGCGTTCTTCGGGCAGCGCGGCAAGGGGCTGGACATCGAGGCGCTGGTCGAAGCGGCGCGTGAATACCTGGAGGCCGAGCCCCGCAGCACGGGCGACTTGAGCAAGCGCCTGCTGGAAGTCCAGCCGGGACGCGACAAGGACGCGCTGGCCTACGCTGTGCGGGCGTATCTGCCGCTGGTGCAGGTGCCGCCCGGCGGGACGTGGGGCACAGGCAGCGCGGCGACTTACACGACGGCGCGGGCGTGGCTGGGCGGCGACCCGCAGCCGGACGACGTGCGCGAGCTGCTCTGGCGTTACCTGCGGGCATTCGGGCCGGCCAGCGTCAAGGATTTCCAGTTCTGGTCAGGGCTGGTGAAAATGGGGGATGTGATCGAGCCGCTCAAGAACGAGCTGGTCATCTATCGTGACGAACAAGGTCGCGAACTGCTCGACCTGCCGGGGATGCCGCTGCCCGGCGGTGACGCGCCTGCTCCGCTGCGTTTCATCCCGGAATACGACAACCTGCTGATCGCCCATGACGACCGAACGCGCGTCCTGGCGGATGAGGACTACTCGAAGGTGTTCCTCTCGGCGGGGCGTGTGCTGGGGACGATTCTGGTGGATGGCTTCGTGAGCGGCATCTGGAAGGTCGGGCGTGAGAAGAAGGCCGCAACGCTGGTGATCGAGCCGTTCCGCCCACTCGCCCCGGACGACCGTGCCGGGCTGGCTGCCGAGGGTGAACGGCTGCTGCACTTCATCGAGGATAAGGCGACAGATTATACCGTGCGGTTTGGGGGCAGTTAGCGCGCCCCTAAATCACCACCCTGCCATACACACCCTGTATTTTGCTCCCCTCGCCCCAGGGAGAGGTCTGGGGGTGAGGTTTCTGGAAAGATACTATGGGGCTTTGCGGTTCAAATCCATCACTTCCCGCCATCAATCGACAGCACCTGCCCGGTGACCCATCCGGCATAGTCCGACGCGAAGAACAGCACGCCGTGCGCGATGTCCTCGGCCTCGCCCAGACGCTTGAGCGCGATGCCGTCTACCAGTTTGCGCTGCCCTTCCTCGCCATACGACTGCCACTGGCGTTCAGTGTTGGGGTTCGAGCGCACAAAGCCC
>JAEUQX010000511.1 GCA_016788625.1 Anaerolineae bacterium | reverse complement strand
GAGGAACGCCTGCGGGTTCTGCTGTTTAACAGCGGCACGCATCTCGCGCCAGACCTCATGTGCCAACTGCACCATGCCCTGACGCGCGGTCATATTGGCGACATCCAGCCGCCAGCCGTCAATGCGGTACGGTTCGGCCAGCCAGCGGCGCAGCACCGAGTCCGGCGCGCGGTACATGGCATCGCGCAGGGCGGCGCTGCGGTAGTTGAGCTTGACTAGCGAGCGATGGCCCAACCAGGTTTCGTACTCATTGGGATGCTGAATGAAGGTGAAGTATTCGGCACTCGGCGCGGTTGGGTCGGCCTGGGCAATCTTGAACCAGACGTTGCGCCAGCCGCAGTGATTGGGCGTCACATCCAGAATGAGGCGCATCCCGGCGGCGTCCAGCGCGCGGCGCAGTTCCAGCAGCGCGGCGTCGCCACCGAGGTGCGGGTCAATCTGGTGATAATTGGCAACATCGTAGCGGTGATTGGTGTAGGCCGTGAAGATCGGGTTGAGGAAGATGGCATTCACGCCCAGGTCGCGCAGGTAGTCGAGCTTCTGCGTCACGCCCTGCAGGTCGCCGCCATAGAAATCGAGGTTGCCACCCTGCTGATAGGGCAGCGGCGGCGCACCCCATTCGCGCTGCTGCGTCTGGTACCCCTTGTACGACCATGCGCTTGTTGGCACATCGTTGGCTGGGTTGCCATTATAGAAACGGTCGGGGAATATCTGGTAGAACACCGCGTCGTCCAGCCAGCCCGGCGCGGCGAAATCGGCCAGCAGTTTGAAGTCGTAGAAATCGGGGCTGTCCGCGCGGCTGACACCCAGCGCGTTGAGCCAGTAGCTGCCCTCGTCAGTGACGATCTTGAAGCGGTAGGGGATGCGCGGCATGGTCACGCGCAGCGAGGCCGCCCACCAGCGCGAGACGCCATCTTCGCGCTCGACATGCATCCGTTCGAGGTGTTCCTCGCCGTCTGGCGCGGTGCGCAGGTAGATGGCGCGCACGGGTGCCATGCAGGGCACCCGCAGCCGCACGGTGACGCTTTCGCCCTGCGTCGGTAGCGGGTTGGAGACGTACAGCGCCGAGCCATCGTGGTGCAGCCCGGCAGTCCAATGGGGTTGAGGCATAAGGCTCTCCCTTTCTTGTTGCATCCCTAACATTATAACCCGCGACTGCCTGTTAGGTGTCACGCGGTGTTATGTGCGCCGACATTTCCTCCCGCGCGCGTTGCAGCAACTGCCTGCGCTAAAGTGTAGGTGGGGCTGTGGATGCTTTGTGCCGATGGCTGCTGAGCGATAAAAGGTATGCCAAACTCAGCTAATGAGTACCGTCAAATTCTACTTCGATACCCACATTCCGAAAGCCGTTGCTATACAATTGCGGGCGCGTGGCGTCATCGTGATTCGCTGTGAAGAAGTGGGATTGGCGGAGGTTGATGACACTGAACACCTGGAATACGCAACTGCTGAGGGGTTAACTCTGGTGTCTCATGATCGGGATTTCTGGGACCTACATGGGTTGTGATTGGTTCAGGGAATGCGCCATCCGGGAATTGTCCTGTTCAATCGACGGTTTCAGGGGCAGGTTAGCAAGTTGTTTGGCGAACTCTGGTTGTTGTATCAGATGGTTGCCGAAGGTGCAGGGACAATGGAGCGTGACACTCATAACCAGGTCTACGAGATCGATAGGTGACAGCTATGATGCCTAAACTGGACTTGCCACCCGTAGCACATATCGAACTACGCGATGGACAGGCGCGCATTGCTGGACGACAGGTCAAGGTCAAAATGGTGATCAGTCGCCTGATGCACGGCACAGGGGCGACCATTGACGAAGTGATGGAGCAGTATTCGCTCTCGCGGGCTGAAGTCTACGCGGTACTGGCCTACTACTTTGATCACAAAGAAGCCATTGATCGCTTCTTTGAGGAAGAAGATCGGGTTGCCGCCGCTGAGATTCCGTCATTTGAGAGTCTGAAAGACCGATTAGGCGGGGCAGCAGTAGACAGAGGCTGCCCCGCAGTCTGAGGCTATATCACCCCACGCCGCCGTTATCATTCTCGGCTTCGGCGTCTTCTTCCTCCGCTTTCGGCCAGCGCCCATAAAGCTTCGTCAGGTAGGCTAGCCGTTCGCGCGCTGGGTGGTTGAGCCACTCTGCCGTGAAGCGCCAGCCCCAGTTGCCGGACTCGCGTCCCGGCGTGTTCATGCGGGCGTCCGCGCCAAAGCCCAGCACGTCCTGCATCGGTGCGACGAAGGTGTGCGCGACCGAGGCCATGCCCAGGCGGATCAGATCCCACTGGATTTCCTGCACTCCGCGACCGATGTACTCCGGCAGGAAACGTTTGATGTCCTCGCCCGCCTCGCCGCTCATCCACCAGCCGACGGTG
>JAEUQX010000481.1 GCA_016788625.1 Anaerolineae bacterium | reverse complement strand
AGGTTGTCCCAGCAGTCGGCACAAAATCCAGGCGTGAGGTGTAGTCATCGTAGAAATCGTCGTTACAGGCAACCTGCGTGTAGACGCCGCTGTTGAGCGTCCAGACTGTGATCAGCGTATCGAAGTTCGAGCCTTGCGTGTCCAGACGCACCGGAGTCGTGTTCGGCGCGGTGTAGCGGTACCAGACCGACTTGGTGTTGCTGGCACACGAGAAGATGTCTAGTGGGCCGTCATCGGTTGCCAGCAGCGTGCGTTGGGTAAAGGCAGCCGGAATTTGCGTCACATTGACCGCACCTGCTGCGCCGTCGTTGCCCGGCACGTTAACGACCTGCGCCTGCAAACGCAGGAAACCGCTCTCGTTGATGAAACCACCCACAACCTGAATGCTGTAGACCGTCCCTGCTGTCAGCGGGATGGAAAGCTGCGAGCTGTGCGCCGATTGGCCGTTGTCATCGTCACAGGCCACGACCGAGGGACTGGCCGTGCCAATGTCTGTCCAGATGATGATCAGCGTATCGTAATCCGAGCCAACTGTCCTGAACTGCACCACCTGATCGGCGCTGGGAGTGTAGGTGAACCACACTGAGCGCGTTTTGGCGCGGCATTCTTCGGGGACAAGTGCGAGCGCCGGGTCATTCGTGCTGGTCGCCAGCGTCGTGTTCTGCGTGAAATCGAAGGGCAGCGCGGCGATGCTCTGCGGGCTGGCGGGCAAATCGTTGGCGGGCGCGGCGACGATGTTCACCGTGCCAGGGGTCGCAGTCTGCGTGAACCAGTCCGCGCCCTCGTCGCGGTCGAGGCTGGTGCCCTCGCGGCCCAGCGTGCTACCTCCCGTCGGCGCGGCGGGATTATTGCCCAACCAGGCACTTCCCAGCGGCGGCAGCACCGTTGAACTACCCCAACGCACAAAATCGATGGAGAAACTGCCATTCTTGAGAATGACCGCGCCAGAAGTCCAACTGCCGATGCTCTGCCCGGTATAGAGCGTCGTCGCCGTATTCGTGCCGCTGCCTTCAAAGACGCGCACGTAGCCACCCGCAGGCAGGCTGAAAGTGGGAAAGGTGTAGTTCACTTCGAGCGCGTTGCCCGGGGTATAGGTCTCCAGCTTCCAGCCTGTCAGCGTAACAGCACTGCTCTCTTTGTTGTAGAGTTCGATCACTGCCGTCGAATCAATCGTGACCTCATTAACCACCACGCGCGGGCGAGTCGTGATGCTGTTGCTGATCAACGCATTCAGGGCGTTATCCACATCAATGCGTGGGCGTGTGATGCCATTGCGCGAATCAGTAATTGAGACACCGGTCGCTTGCAGCGCGGTCAGGATGCGCGTGACGGTCGCGCTGGGTTCGCGCTGTTTGAGCACCGCCCACGCCCCCGCAACATGCGGGGCGGCCATCGACGTGCCATCCTGCTCGCCATATGTGCTGCCCGGCAGTGCCGAGTAAATGGCCGTGCCAGGCGCAAGCAGATCGACCATCTGCGAGCTGTTGGAGAAGCTGGCGACCACATTGGCGTCCGGGTTGCCACCGTATTCGCCCGATGCGCCAACCGACACCGCAGAGGAAATACAGGCGGGAATTTCAATCGCATCCGTATAACCAGCATTGCCCGCAGCGACAACAGGCGCGATGTTTGCGGCGACGAGGTTGTCGAAGATCGCTTTGTAGGATGTGGTGCTGTTGCCAAGCGTGCCTGCCGGAGTATCACAGTACTTGCGGAAATCCGCCGTGCCACCGAGGCTCATATTAACCGCCGCAATCGAATAGGTACTGCGCAGCGAGTAGACATGCTCCAGGGCGCTGACCACGTCGCGCGTGAACAGGATGGCACAGGGCGCGCTGAGGCCGCAAACGTTCGGGCTGTTGTGGCGCGTTGAGGCGTTAATGGCGATGATGCTGGCGTCCGGCGCGACACCCGTCGTCACGCCCGCCACGGTCCCCGCGACGTGTGTACCGTGACCGCAGCCCGTAATGGTACAGGGTGCTGCCGCGCCCGCGCCAAACGCGCTGGTGACGCCACCTGGACAGGTGCTCTGATACTGATTGTTGGTCGTGTCATTGCTGGAAAAACACGCTTCCGCCGCCGGGATAACGCGCGCCTCGAATTCCGGGTGGTTATTCTGCACGCCGGTGTCAATCACCGCGACGGCTCGCCCTGCCCCGGTATAGCCGCTGCCCAGCACCCAGGACTGCTCCGCATCAATCAGGTCGAGGTTGCGCAGCACGTTCGGCTTGAGGATCACATCTTCTTCGATGCCCGCCACCAGCGGATCACTGAGCAGCGCCAGAAACCCTGCCGCGTCCACGTTGAGCGCCATGAACGGAATTGTTCGATAGCGCGCATGGACAGTCGTTCGGTAGGCGCTCAGGCGCGAGATCAGTGCGGCCTGGGTGTTAGCGATACTGGACTGCTGAGCGGCGACCTGGCCTTCCGCCAGCAAACCCTCCGCACGAAAGCCAATGTTCAGGCCGACGATTACATCAACACTGCCCTGCTGCTGCACCCTGGCGAGCAGGCTTTGAGTGGTCGGGTCCATTTCCCCGGATGGCGCAGCATCCTGTGCCAGAACGGGCGCAACAGCGAATGATAGGCAGACCAGCGCAAACGCGATTATCAGGATGGTTGCGGCGTATGAAGTGTGGCGCATGGCTATTCTGTCGCGTCTCCCTGGGCACTCTGTTTCTGGCGAGCCTCGTCAATGTGCTGCTGGAAGGTCTGCTGCCCAACCGGGTCATTGACCTCATTCGCGATTGCCAGCGCCTGCTCGAACTGCGTGATGGCTTCGGCAAATCGCCCCTGCTGCTGGTAGATCAGGCCGATATTGTCGAAGATATTGGCTTCGATCACGCGATGTCCTATCTCACGCACGACAACAAGGGCCTGCTCCTGATAGCGTTCGGCTTCGGTAAAATTACCCTGGTCAGCAGCGGCCAGCCCCATGTTCGTGAGCATGGTGGCTTCGAGTTGGCGGTCGCCCAGTTCGCGGGCAATTTCCAGCACTTCTTGATAGGCGGAAACGGCTTCGGCAACCCTGCCAGAGCCATGCAGTGCAGCACCCTTGTTGGCGAGAACACCGGCAATCAAGGTCTTGTTATGGGTACTGCGGACAACGGGCAATCCCGCTTCCAGGGCCTTGAGACCTTCCTCAAAGCGCCCCAACTGATTGTAGAGCTGGATCAGGTTGCTCAGTGAACGGGTTTGCATAGCAGGGTCATTCAGCGCGTCAACGACCGTTTGCACGCGCTCCTGCGCCTCCAGAGCCGCGGGATAATTGCCACGAAAGATGTTGAGCACGACCGCATTCTGTAATGCGGCAGCGAGATTACGCGGGTCACCGTGGGCTTCGATCAGCCCCATTGCGATGCGGTTGTGTTCTTCGCCCTCATCGAGTTGTCCCTGCGAAAGATATGCAGACACGATATTGAGGTGCAGTTTCGCCAATAAGCCGGCATTCACCTCTGACTGTGGCAAGGCCAACGCCCGGTGATAGTGATCCAAAGCCGCCCGCATCTCACGACGGGTCAGATACACATTACCCAACCGCATGATGTTGATGAACATTGTTTCAGTACTGGACAGGGTGCCGTCCAAACGCCGGCGCATGTCAATCAGTCGGTCGAAGTGTCCCCAGGCAAGGAGGTTGTCATCGAAACTGTCTAGCAGGTCGAAGGCGGACTCGTACTCCCCGGCACGAACACGATGGTCAAATTCGTTCAACTGCGCTTCGAAATCGTCAATCCGCTGCCACTGCTCGGCGGGCAGACGCTGCGTGACATAATACGCCGCCGCGCGCACTTCGAGCGCATAACGGCTGTAATCGCCGCTGGCGGGCAGCGCGCCGTAGATGTAGTCACGGTCAATCGGGTGCAGGTTGACCGTGCGCGTGGGACGGTCAACGCTGATTGTCGCCATGCGCCACAGACGGTCGACCGTCTGACGCACAGGCACATCGGGGGCAAAAGGCTGGAGCATGAATTCCAACGCGGGCAGCGGCGCAGGTCGCGCGAAGACGGCCAGCGCATCCAGCACAAAACGGGCAGAACCGTCCAGGCGTTTGTAGTTGTCCGCGACGAGGTTCTCGATCTCCGGGTGTTCGCGGTGCTGTTCGATCAGCTCGTCCAGCGTCATGAACGGGTCTTGCTTGCAGATGCTGAACAGGATTTCCAGGGCGCGCGGCACGCCATGCACCAGCGTTGCAGCCTGCGCGAGCTTGGCAGCATCCTCGTTCAGGAAATGCGCCTCGCCATTATGGTCAAGTTCGCGCAGCATGGCGACGCCATCATCGGTCGGCAGGCCATCTTCCAAACGCACGCGCTTGTCGAGTTTCTCCAGGTCGCCGCCCAACGCCAGCGGCAGGCGTGTCGTCACCAGCAGCTTGAGGTTATGCGTCTCGTGCAGGGCTTTCTCGATGAAGTGATACAAGTCGCTGTCTGTCAGCGCACCCTGGGCATCCTGCACATCTTCAACGTTATCAAGCAGGATGATGTAGAGACCATCACGGAAGTGATCAAGAAGCTGCACCGTCTTCGTCTCCAGGTCGAAGTCCGGGCTGCGCCATAAATTGCGGATGATCGACTGCTGTTCCCCGCCAAGCAGATCAGCGCTGTCCAGGAAAATGCGTTCGACGCTCAGGCCGCGCGTGCGAGTGCTGATGTAGATGATGCCGCCGAACGAAGGGCGCGGCGCGTCCGCATCCAGGTATTCCCATGCATCCAGCAGAATATCGCCCAGCACTTTGGTGACGAGGCCGCTCTTGCCAATGCCCGCGCGACCGATGAGGCTGACCAACCGCGTCGCCGGGTCAGCCAGCAACTTCTGAATCTGCGCCTGCTGCGCTTTGCGGTCATGAAAGTGGCTGATGACGGCGACCGGGTAGCCGATGCTCTTGCGGCGTTCGGCATAAATTGGCGCACGCGCGGGCACTTCCGGGCTGGCTGGCGGCGCATCTGGCGGCGCGGTGATCAGCGTGCCCCGACTGTAATAGGCAATCGCGCTCTTCAACAGGACGATACGATTGCTCAATGTTTCGGGGTCGGCAATCGACTGCTGCGCGGCTTCCAATTCCTTGAGGCGATCTTCCAGATAAGCCAGATGATTCTCTTCGACATGCGCAAGGCGGTCGAGCAGACGCGCCAGCGCCTTGTCATAGTCGCCGCGAAAATCGATGTATTGCAGGATAGCGAGGTTGGGAGGCACGCGGCAGTCCGCGACCATCAGCGGGATGACCGGGACGAAACGAGAAAGCGCGTCATTCCATTCCGAAGTGACTTCATCAGAAAGTACCGAAACAGGCGAGAGGAGGACGATCACAACGCGAGCAGCCAGCAGACCCTTGTCGATGGCAATGCGGAAATTCTGCCCAGGCTTGATATCGCGCTGGTCAAGCCAGGCACGCACATTGTTGGATTCGAGGTCATCGTGTAGTTTCGCGGCGAAGTCTACCGCGTCGGCGCGGGCATAGCTGATGAAGACATGATCGCCCATCGATTCAAAATGGTTCTGCATAGCAATAATACCCTCTCTCAATTAGCAGAAGCGAATTGTAGCCGCAGAAGATATGGGAAGCAAAAAAACAGACAAAACACCTTGGGGAAGCGGTTTAGTCTGACCCCAGCCTGCCCAGATCGTCAGTATCAACCCACACTTCCCATTCACAAGCCATGATCGTCTGCTCGGCACGGCAGATTGTATTCCCTGTCCCATACGCATAGAGATTGCCGGCATATTAGTGTGATCGTATATCGCAGCCAACTGCATATTCACCTCTAATACCCCCCCACAATCCCCCCAGTGGGGTGGAGCCTTTCCCCCATCAATCGGGGTATGGTAGTGGCATCACGAACGACAACAAACATGGAGACGCAATCATGATGCACAACCACCAGCAGTATCAACTCGACGCGGAATATCGCAACCGCCAGATGCGCCGGGTGCTCAACGAAGAATTCGCGGCTCTCAGTAAGGATGAAAGCAGCACATCGACGCGCGCGAAGTCATTCGCAAAAGCACGCATCGTCGTCGGGATTAGCGTGGGATTGGCACTGGCGGCGCTGCTGCTGATCGCTCCCTTAAGCAATTACCTCTAGGTCTACAGAATATCCCCTGTATGGTACCAACACAGGCTGATTACAGGCCTAAGCGACCAATACAAAACGCCCTTCGACTGAGGGGCGTTTTTTGTTGAGCGGGTAACGAGACTCGAACTCGTGACATTTTGCTTGGGAAGCAAACGCTCTACCAACTGAGCTACACCCGCGTGTATGTTGTGCATTATAGGGCGCTGCTCCCGGTGTGTCAAGCCGCCGCGAAGCTCTCAAGCATTGCTTTGCTATGCCTACGGCTAAACTATGTTAAAATGACCGCATGATTCGCTTTAGGGACAGCGTGCCCGCCGGACAGATAACCAGCCCATGCCGAACCGTGACTTTCTCAAATCTGAACCTGGGCCACGCCTGGCCTTCCTGGAAGAACCGCATCCGCTGACCATCGCGGAGACGCTGGTCGCCTTTGCCAACACCGAGGGCGGCACCATCGTCTTCGGCTTGCGCGAAGACGGCGAAACCGCGCCCAAGAAGATCGACGCCAAAGCGCTGGAAGATGCGCTCAAGAAAGCTGATGGCGATTGCAACCCGCCCGTCGGCGTCGCCAACTGGGAAGAAGTCGAAACCGAGCGGGGTACGGTTTATACCCTGCGTGTGCCGCGCAGCATTGAACTGCACGCGCTGATCGATGGCCGTGTCCTCATCCGCAGCGGCGTCAAAAACCGTCCGCTGGGCGGCCAGGAAATCCTCAAGCTGGCGAGCGCCAAGAATACAGGCGACTTCGAATCGGAGGTCGTGCCCGGCGCGACGGCGGAAGACTTCAGCAACAAGATGATCACCGAATACCTGAGCAAACGCGCCGAACGCACCAAGCGCCCCTACAATGGCCGCATCGCCGACCTGCTCAAGGAAATCGGCGCGGTCAACGAAGAAGGCAAAGCTACCGTCAGCGGCATCCTGCTGTTCAGCGAGTATCCGCAGCACTGGCTGCCACAAAGCAGCGTGGTCTTTGCCAAATTCGTCGGCAAGACGCCGCGCGGCGAAAACGGCCTGGCGGGTTACGTGCGCCGCGAAGAACTGACCGGACCGCTGCCGCGCCTGGTTGAAAATGCCTGGAATCTGATCTGGAGCGAGATGGCCGTCAGCGCGGTCGTCAAAGGGCTGGAGCGCGAAGAAACCTACGAATATCCGCAGTTTGCGGTGCGCGAAGCCATCGTCAACGCCATCTGCCACCGCGACTATCGCCTCAAAGGTCGCCGCATCGAAATCCGCATGTACTCCGATCGGCTGGAAGTGATCTCTCCGGGCGGCCTGCCGGGCTTCATCACCATCGAAAACATCGTCGAGGAACACTTCAGCCGCAACCCGCGCGTCGTCAACGGCCTGTTTCAGTGGGGCTACATCGAAGAGTTGGGGCTGGGCATCGACCGCATGATGGAAGTCATGCAGCAGGCCGGGCACAAGCCGCCTTACTTTGACGCACGGCCATACAGCTTTGCCGTCACGCTCTTCAACGAGCGCGAGAAACAGAAAGCGCCGGAGTGGGCGCGCAACACCAACCACCGCCAGGCGCGCGCGCTGCAATATATCCGTGATCACGGTTCGATCACCAACCGCGAATACCGCACGCTGTGCCAGGGCGTATCTGCCGAGACGCTGCGCCTCGACCTTGCAGATATGGTCGAGCAAGGAATCCTGCTCAAAGTAGGGTCTAAGAAAGGTACATACTATATCCTCAAGTAGACTTACGGCGTACCCATTCACGATTGAGGCCTGC
>JAEUQX010000425.1 GCA_016788625.1 Anaerolineae bacterium | reverse complement strand
TTGTCCATGTAGGCATTGAATATCGCGTCGCGCAGTGCCCCCTCGCGCAGGTCATGCAGTTCCTTCACCGCGTCGGGGCGGTCGCGGAAACCGAAGGCCAGGTAGCTGAGCAGCAGCGGCGTGCGTGCCATCTCGCGCAGTCCTTCGTCGGCGTCGATAGCCGCTTGCAGGTCGGGCAGATCAGCCAGATATATTCGCATCTGGGCGTCAGTCAACCGTTGCAGCGTCACCGCGCCGTCGAGCGTCACCTGCTGGCCGATGGCCTCGTAGTCGGCGATGCGGCAGGTCACGAGTGCGCGATTTTCGCCTAATTGTGCGTTCAATGCGCTGATGAAACGCTGGCGCGGGTCGTAGCGCTCTTCGATTTCCTTACCTGTATGCTCATCTTTGCGCTTCTCCGTGCGCTCGCCGCCGAGTTCGTCCAGCCCGTCGAGCAGCAGCAGCGTCCTGCCGCCCAGTGCGTCCGGCGTCAACCCCTTCTGCGCGCCGAGCCAGTCCGTGAGCGGCTGCTGCTTGCCCGCGTCCCAGGTCGCAATGATGCCCAGCACGGGCAGCGGGTGCGCGGACGGGTCGCTCAGCCAATCAGCGGCGGCCTGACGTGCTGTTGCCATCAGCGTGACGGTCTTGCCCGCGCCCGGTTCGCCTAGCAGCAGCGCCCGGCGGTTGAAGTGCTTAAAGGCAGCATCGAAGCTGGTGAATTCGTGTTCGCCGCGCGCGTCGCCGAACAGCATCTCGATCATGTCGAGCTTCTGCGCGGGCACGGCGTCGGGCGTCTCAGCGATCTCCAGGTCGATCAGTTTGATGATGGCGGTTTCGAGGTGGTTGTTGGCGCTCTCGTAGAGCCGCTGCACGTAGGGGCGCAGGGGGTGGGCAGGTGCGGCAGGGGCGGGCGGCCTGTAGCTGGCGGCAGGGCGGGCGAGGTGTTCCCGCAGCCCGGCGAAACTGGCCTCCCAATCGTCGCAGAACGGAAAATAGGTGTGCGTGTTGATGTGGATCGGCGGCAGCGCACCCGCTACGACTTTGGCGACGTAAATCGGCTTATCGAGCATCAGCGCGTGCTGCACCTCGCGGCGCACGAAGCTGTCGGCGCGTTCCGTGTCCGGCGTGACGCAGACGACGACGTGCGAGGCGGTGCGGATGGCGCTTTCGATCTCGCCCGTGAAGTCCTTGGCCGGGTCAATGCCGCGCCGGTCGAGCCAGGGCGGGTAGCCAGCGGCGCTCAGGGCAGCGGCGAGGCGGTCAGCGTGTTCGCGTCCATCCTTACGGGCGTAGCTGATGAAGACGTGCGACATAGATGCGTCCAGAATGCTGCGCGTTGGGACTATCGCACACTATAACGCGCCTGTGAGCAGTGTGTCAATTTGCCGTGCCGCTCACTTCATGTTGCCGTCATCGCCCTGCTGGTGGTGAGGGGCAAGTCAGCACGGTAACATGTGTCGAGGCGCGGCTGTAGAACGCCGACCACCAACTTGCCACCCACGTGACACTTCACCTGATGCAGCAAATCTCCCCAAGCGGATTGAACCTCACTGCCTGTAGACCCGCTGCGAGCGTTCAACCTCCGTAACCGCTGTTGCCCGATGATCCCTGCCTTACCAATCCAACTTCATATTACAGCACGTATTGAAATAGCAGATTGCGACGAAAGCATTTGCGCATGGCAGATGGGGAGGTCATCATGGACTTGGAAGCCTTTCTGGATACCTACGGGCTGGCGGCGATCTTTGGCATCATGCTGCTCAAATCCATCGGCGTGCCCATCCCGATCCCGGCGGACGTCGTGATGCTGGCGGCGTCGGCGCGAGCGGTCAGCGGCAGGCTCAACCTGGGGGCGGCGTTCGTGGCGCTCTTGGTGGCCTTGGCGGTCGGCGGCGTGATTCAGTTCAGCCTCGTGCGCGGCGTGGGGCGCGGTCTCATCCTGCGCTATGGGCGCTTCCTGGGCATCACCGCGCAGCGGCTCGAGGCAGTCGCTCGGCGTCTGGAGAAGGGCGGCGTGCTGGGGATCGGTCTTGCCATTCTGACGCCCGGCGTGCGTTCGGTCGCCGTTCCTGCCTGCGGACTTGCGGGTATCGCGCTGGCACGTTTCACTGTGGGACTGGTGGTTGGCAGCGTTGTGTTCCTCGCGCTGCACTTCTTCCTCGGTGCGCTTGGGGGTTCCTTATTGGGGCAGATAGGGCAGGGCTTGTCGCCGACGATGCTCTTGGTTGCCGTCATCGTCCTGCTGGTGGTGGGGTTTGCGGTGTGGTATGTGATTCGACGGCGGCAGCATCCCCACGATTCTCCGCGTGAGGTGTTGGCGGCAGCGGCAGGGGCGTGGCACGAGGCGACGTGTCCGGTCTGTCTGGCGTTGGGCGCGGTGGAACGGTTACAGGTCGATCTGCCTGTGAAGCAGCGGACACACTGACACGCCGTTGGCGGCCTCGGCGTTTTCGAGCCAGACCGCCAACGGGTTTCAGTATCGTCGTTTAGTTCAGCAGTCGCTCCAGCGCGCGCACCAACTGCGTGGTATCGAGCGGCTTGGCGAAGTACGAGTCGAATCCGGCGTCCATCACGCGCACCTTGAGTTCGGGCGTGTGATAGGCGGTGACGGCCACCAGTGGGATTTGCGCCAGACTGGCATCGGCGCGGATGTGGCTGAGCAGTTCAATGCCGTCCATCTCCGGCAGCGCCAGATCGACGATTGCCAGTTGATAGTGCCCTGGCGCGGCGCGCAGTTCGGCCAGCGCTTCTTCGCCGCTGCCCACCGCTACTGGGTGGACTCCAGCGGATTGCAGCATCATCTGCACCATGTCGCGCCCGTCGGGATCATCCTCAACGATCAGAATGTTCTTGTTCTTCAGCATTCTTCCCCCTCATAATACTTAGCCGAGAGTCGATAGCCTGTAGTCATTAGCGGGCTGTGGGCTGCTCATTGGTTCGCCCGGCATTCCGCAGAATGGGTGACAACCTTGCGCTAATGACTATAGACTAATGGCTTAGTTTACCACTTGTAACAGCGCTTCCAGTTCTGGCACGGCCACCAGCAGGTTGACGAGCTGCCCCAGGAATTTCTCCGGATCGAGCGGCTTGGTGATGTAATTGGTGAACCCGGCCTCAATCGCACGTTCGCGGTCGCCACTCATGGCGTGGGCCGTCAGCGCGATGACGGGCAGGTCGATGGTCGAACGGTCGGTGTTCAGCTCGTGCATCAACAACCACCCGTCCATCTCCGGCATCGAAAGGTCAGAGAGGACGAAGTGCGGGCGGCTCTGCCGAATCAGCCCTAGCGCCTCACGCCCGTTGCGCGCCTGACGAACATCTGCCCCAGCCATTTCCAACAACATGGTTGCAACGATCAGGCTGTCTTCCTCATCGTCCGCGACAACGACTGACCAACCCTGCAATACCTGTGGAATCTTCGTTTTCATGTTGAATTACCTCTGAGCGATCTCGGCTGTTTCGGCGGCACGAAGCGGGAGCGTCACCGTGAACGTGCTGCCTTCGCCGACCTTGCTGCTGACCTGTACGCTGCCATCCATGAGCTGGCAGAGCTTCTGCACAATCGAAAGTCCTAACCCCGCGCCGCCGTACTTGCGCCGCGATGAGCCGTCCACCTGTCGGAATTCCTCGAAGATCAGGTGCTGCCACGTATCCGGAATGCCCACGCCTGTATCGACCACGCTGATCTGCCACTGGGTATCACCGTCGCGGCGGACGCGCAGTTCGATTTTGCCGCGTTCGGTGAACTTCATTGCATTGTTCAGCAGATTGTGCGCGATCTGCGCCAGGCGTTCCTGGTCACCAATGAGCAGCCTGGGCAGGGTCGGGTCATAGTCGAAGACGAATTCAAGCTGCTTTTCGGTCGCCGTCTGCTTGAAGTCCTCGTACCAACCGCGCGCGGCGTCCTCAGTATCAAACGGGCGCTGCACGATCTCGACACGCTTGGCATTGATGCGCGAGATGTCCAGGATGTCGTTGATCAGGCTGAGCAAGCGCTGCGAATTCATCTTGATGCGCGCCAGCATGTGTTCAACCTGGAGCGGCAGTTCGTACTGCATCCCGGCGATGCCCGCGTATCCCAACACCGCATTGAGGGGCGTGCGTAGTTCGTGGCTCATCGTCGCCAGGAACTGATCCTTGAAGATCAGCGCTTCTTCCAGCTCGCGGATCAAACGCTCACGTTCACGTTCGGCGTGCTTGCGGTCGGTGATGTCCAGCGCCAGCCCCAGGACATACTCAAAGTTTCCAGCTTCGTCCAGGATCGGTGTATAGCGCGTGTTGAACCAGACGCCACCTGCGTCGGTGTCATACTCCAGCGCTTCGCCCTTGAGCGCCCGTTGAGTAGCGCTAATGATGCTCGGATTGTCGGCGTAGAGGTCGAAGGCGCTCATGCCAACAACCTGCCCGGGCTTTAACCCAAGCGAAGCCAACGCCTTGCCCTCGGAGAGCGTAAACTTGCCGTTCTTGTCCAGCGAGAAGAAGATCACCGGCGCGTTGTCGATGATGGCGCGCAGACGACGTTCACTTTCGCGCAGGGCGACTTCGGCACGTTTTTTCTCGGTGACATCTTCATACGTGCCGAGAACGCCGATGATTTCCCCACCCGAATTGCGCAGCGGCACCTTGCTCGTGCGCAGCCAGATGGTGCTGCCGTCCGGTGTCGTCTGCGGTTCTTCGTAGTTCAGGCGCACGGCCTCGGTCAGGATGACATGTGCGTCGTCACTGCGATACAGCTCGGCCTGGCTGGGGAATATCTCGTAGTCAGTCTTGGCAACGATTTCGTCCGGCGACTCCTTGCCCGCATCCGCGGCAAACAGGTGATTACAGCCGAGGTAGCGGGATGCCCGATCCTTCCAGAACACGCGCACGGGGATGGTATCCAAAACGGCCTTGAGCATCTGTTCGCTCTCGCGCAGGGCGACTTCGGCACGTTTCTTCTCGGTGATGTTTTCATACGTGCCCAGCACGCCGATTACATCCCCGGCAGTGTTGCGCAGCGGCACCTTGCTCGTGCGCAGCCAGAGCGTGCTGCCGTCCGGCGTTGTCTGCGGTTCTTCATAGTTCAGGCGGACTTCTTCGGTTTCAATCACATGTGCATCGTCGATGCGATACATCTCAGCTTGACTGGGGAACAATTCCTGATCCGTCCTGGCGACGATCTCGTCTGGCGACTCCTTGCCCGCATCGCTGGCAAACAGGTGATTGCAGCCGAGGTAGCGGGAATTCCGATCTTTCCAGAATACCCGCACCGGGATGGTATCCAGCACTGCTTTGAGCATCTGCTCGCTTTCGCGCAGATTGCGTTCCGCCCGCACCTGCTCGGTTACATCCTGCACCATCGAGAGGACGTTCTGGAAGTCGCCGTTGGCATCGGTGATAATCTTGTTGTGCCAGTGGCAGGTGATGATACCCCGATCTTTGGTCAGGTTGTCGTTGATACTTTCATTGGCGAACTGCTGGTTGATCAGTTGTTTGATGATCAGATCAACCGGGATTACCGCGCTGTCTGGCACGAGCGCCGTGAAGATGTTCACGCCGATCATTTCCTCGCGCGACCAACCGAAGATGCGCTCAGCGGCCCTGTTCCACTCGCGCACGATCAGGTCACGATCCCAGATGACGTATGCAATCGGGCTTTGATCAAAGATGACGTGATAATATTGGCTCTCCAGCGCCAACGCCGTGTGCGCTGTTTCAATCTTCTGCATAGATGATCCTCCTACCCCCATCTTACAGCTTCGAAAACTTGCCCGGTTCTGGCCGGACACTTTTCCACCGTCTTACATAATGTCAATCTATCTCAAGGATTAGTGAGTGTAATGTATCCTACAATGCATTGACTACAACAAAGGTAAGGTCATTTTTCGTGAACATGCATTGAGAAATCCGAATATAGGGTTTGTTCGTTATTAGCCGTAATCTAAGATTGCTCTAACGCACGTTGTGCTACTGTAAACTGCGGGATGGGCTGCACCCGGTTGATAGACGCCGGCGGCATCGTTTGCCATAATCAATTGATTAGTGCTGGGTTTTCAAGGATACAGGCCATGGCGAGTCTCGTCGGCAAGAGATTTGGCAGCTATCAGGTGGAAGAACTGCTCGGCGAGGGCGGCATGGCGAGCGTCTATCGCGCGCAGCATGTCGTCATGCACCGTGATGTTGCGCTGAAAATAGTGCGCCCGGAACTGGCCGACATGGAGATGTTCATCCGCCGCTTCGAGCGCGAGGCGCAGACCGTCGCTGGCCTCAGCCATCCGCACATCCTCAAAATCTTCGAATTCGGCCAGGTGCGCAAGACAGCTTTCCTGGCAATGGAACTGCTGACGGGTGGCAGCCTGTCCGCGACCGTGCGGCACGAAGCGCTGCCGCTCGACCGGGTCGCACGCATCCTGGCACATATCTGCTCGGCGCTGGAATACGCGCACAACCTCGGCATTGTTCACCGTGATCTCAAACCACAAAACGTGATGCTCGACGCCGAAGGTAATGCCATCCTGACCGACTTCGGGCTGGCGCGCATGATGGACACGCTGGGACAACCCGCGCTGACGCAGACGGGCGCGCAGATGGGCACGCCAGCCTACATGTCGCCAGAACAGTGGCGCGGCCAGCCGGTTGATGGGCGCGCCGATATTTACGCGCTCGGCGTGATGCTCTTCGAGATGCTGTCAGGGCAGGCTATGTATCCTGGACAGACGCCGCACGAACTGCTGCACAGCCACCTGTTCGTCGCGCCGCCTGCGTTGACTGACCTGCGCCCGGAACTGCCTACTGTCCTGGAGACCGTGATCGAACGCGCGACAGCCAAAGAACGGGATGATCGATACCCCTCGGCCAGGGCGCTGCTTGAGGCTTTTCGCGCGGCGATCGCGCCCTTCGATGCCGATGTCTCCGCGTTCAGCAGCCTGGAGAGCATGAGCGATACCCCGGCGCTGAAAGTCAGTTCATCGAAAGCAGCAGCGCAGGAACAGGCGGCATTGGCGCGCATTGAGGCGGAGCGCATGGGCTTTGGCACGCGCCCGACCCCAACGGCTGGGCGTATGGTTGGCGCATTGCCGCAGGATGTGACCGAGCGCTGGATTGGACGCGCGGAACAGGTCAATGACACGGCGGCGCTGCTGACGGAAAAAGCGCGGCTGGTCAGCATCTATGGGCGCGCGGGCGTGGGCAAAACGGCGCTGGCCTGCAAGGTCCTGGCTGACCTGCGTGCTGACGATGCTCTTGATGGGATTGTATCCCTCAACGTGGCTGCGGGTGAGGCGCAGCTTGACCGGGTGCTGGCTGACTTCGGGCGGCTGCTCGGCGGCACGGAACGCGGCCTGCTGGAAGCACTTGCACGCGACGGTAACATCCCGGACGCTCAGAAAACCAGCGCCTTGCTGGAAAAGCTGGCGGGCGGGCGCTATGTCCTGTATCTGGATGGGCTGGAGACACAACAAGATCCTGCCAGCGGAGAACTGCTCAGCGCCGAACTGCGCACGTTTTTCGAAGTTGTTCTCGAACGTGGCGGAGGTTTGGCGCTGCTCATCACCAGCCGTGAACCGTTGAGTCTGCCGCGCCATGTTAAGACCTGGGAGCGTATGATTGCGCTGGATGAAGGGCTGCCCGTCGATGAAGCGGTTGCCCTGCTGCGTGCATTCGACCCTGATGGCGCTGCTGGTTTGCGCGATGGAGACGAGTCCCTGCTGCGTGAAGTTGCTGAGGGCACCGCGGGTTTCCCACGCGCCCTGGAGACGGTCGCCGGGCTGCTGCTGGAAGACCCGCTGACGACCATCGAAGACCTGCTGCGCGATATGAACGAATATGGCGGTGAAGCCGTCAGCAGTCTGGTCGCGCAGAGCATGGAGCGGCTGAGTGCGCAAGCCGTGCGGGTGATTCATGCCCTGTCGATCTTCCAGCGCCCGGTGAAGCAGACGGCACTGGAATATCTGCTCGCGCCGTTCATGGACGCGACGGCGCTGCGTAACCAGCTTTCGCGCCTGGTACGAACCTACTTCGTCACGTTCAACAAGGCCAGCGGTTTGTTCGCATTACATCCGCTGGAACGCGAGATGTGCTGCCTGGTCATTCCGCGGCACTCGCAGGACGGCTTCGACTGGAACACTCTGCAGCGCCGTGCGGCTGACTACTATCGCGAAATCCGCAAGCCGCAGACTGAATGGCGCTCGATTGAAGATGTGCGCCCACAGTTGGCGGAGTTCGAGCATCGCTGCGAGGCGGGTGATTATGACGACGCGGCCCGGGCGCTGTTGACGATTGACCGCGATTACTTGTGGGAGTGGGGCGAACGAACGCTGCTGCACGATCTCCATCACAGGCTGGAGGGCAAGGTCAGCGATGAGCGACTGGCTCACGAACACCGCCGCCGTCTGGCCTGGCTGCACTTTTTCTCGAACCTGGATGAAGCTATCCCGATGTTCGAGGCGCTCAAGGCCGACGCGGAACGGCTGGGCGACCGCAAGCTGATCGCCGACGCGCTCGATGATCTGGCACAAACGCAGCGCGGCAAGTCCAATATGCCGGAGGGCTTCCGGCTGCACCAGATGGCCTATGATATCTACAGCGAGATCGGCGACCGTCGCGGCATGGCTGATGCGCTCGGCGGGATGGGCGCCGTGGCCTACTATGCCTTTCCGGAAATAGCTGTTGACTACCTCGAAAGCGCCGAGACGATTCAGCGTGAACTCGGCAATCTGCCCAGTCTGGCTTACCTGTTGGGTGTTGGCGGCAGCGCATATGGCATGTTGGGTGATTTCGACCGGGCAATTGCCAAGATGACTGAGGCGGTCAATCTGGCGCGCAGCCTGGGCATTGTGCAGTCGCTGGCGCTGGGGTTGGCCGCGCTGGCCGAGACGTACTGCTATCACGGCGAGTATCAGAAGGGCTACGACACAGCGCGCGAGGCGCTTGAGATTGCGGAACGCGTCAGCGGCGGCGAGGTCACGCATATCGTTATCTATGCGTCATCGTTCCTGGCGATAGCGGAGACTTTCCTCAAGCAGACACAGACCGCTATTGAGCGTCTGCAGCGGCTGGCAGTACGGATTGGGCCGGAGTTCCCGGCGCGTATCATCCTGCACGGCGTGCTCTCAACGCTGTTGGTGATGGATGGGCAGGTAGCCGAGGCGCGTAAGGTGATCGAACCGCTGCTGCACGCGCATCTTTCCCCGCAGATGAACATCGACCAGGCCGTGATCCTGGCGCGCGCGGGCGAGGCCGAGCGTGCGTTGGCCATAACGCGCGAGGCGTTGGAGCGGCTGGAGGGCATGTCGCCCAACCGGGTGCTGTGCGCGGCGCGCGGGCTGGGACTGGCCGTACAGGGTGTGCTGCTGGGTGATGCGGCGCTGGTCGAACAATCCGCCGAGCAGTTTCGGCAGATGCGGTCGTTTTCCAGCGCCCCTGGCTACATCGTCTATTACACCATCGCGCTGGACACGCTGCGGCAGATGCCAGGTGGCGACATCCTCGCGCCTGCGCTGGCGGCGGTACAGGGAGACTAACGCCTGGTTACCTTTGCGCCATCCGTACCGATAGCGGCGGTGCGAATGCCCTCATTCGTAGAACAAGAGATGAATGCACGATGAGTGACTATCTCGTGCCCAATCATTATTACATGGTTGAAAGGTTGCGTTGAGGTTTGGAAAAGTACATTTTATTAACTTTTTTTACAACTTTCATAAGCGAATCATGATAGAATGCCTCTTATCAATCGGTGTTGAACCCTTTGAAGGAGGATTCATCTTATATGAAACACCGTTTTGTGGCCTTGTTATTCATCATTCTGCTGTTGGGGTTAGTGGGCGTCGTAGGCGCACAGGACACCCGTCCTGAGCCAACACTGCCAGCAGAGTTCCCTATCGATGTCCCGACGGAAGCGCCAACCGACGTACCGACGGACATCCCCACTGAGGCACCAACCGATATTCCAACGGAAGTACCGACCGATACCCCCACTGATACCCCAACAGAAGTTCCCACCGATGCACCAACAGAAGAACCCTCCGCTCCGCCGGTTTTCAGCCTGGCGAGTGGTACGGCCTTCAGCGTTGTCGCGGGCACGGCGCTGAACTTTGATGTTTCGGTGGCAGACGAAGCGGGTGTGGTTCGCATCGTCGCTTCGCCGTCGGCAGCGGGTTTCCCGGTGATCGTCACCAGCGGCAGCCCGGCAGAGACAGCGGCTCCCTTCAACACCCCGGCGACCGTGACCTACACGGCGGCGGCGGAATTCAGCGGCGCTGACAGCTTTACGCTGACGGCGGTTGACTCGGCTGGCACGAGCGTTTCGATCACTATCCTGGTGAATGTCGAAGCGCTGCCCGCCACGATTGCGCCGACCGAGGATCCGGCGGGTCTGCCCAGTCACGAGCTGGTGATCAAGTACGACCCAGCCGCCAGTGAGGACGCGATTGCCACTCTGCTGCGCGAAATGAATGCGGTTGAAGTGCAGCGCATCCCGCAGATTGGCGCGATGAGGATTCTTGTTCAGGATTCGCTGGCCGATGCGAGCGTCGCCTCGAACGCCTTTCTGACGACGGCTGCGGCACAGGCAGTTGGGCTGAGCGCGATTGAAGAGAACTACGAGCGTGTTGCCTTCCAGGACACCAGCGCAGATGATGTCGGCGCACAGTACGTCCCAGCGGATCCGCGATGGGGCGACCTGTGGGGCTTGAAGAATACCACTGCGGGTGCCTGGGTGCAGCGTGCCTGGGATCACTCGGCTACGCGCGGTTCGGGCGTGATCGTCGCCGTGATCGACAGCGGTATCGACGCCACGCATCCCGACCTGGCCGGCCAGATCGCCCCCGGCGGCTGGGACTTCGTCAACGACGACAATAACCCGGCGGATGACCATATTCATGGTACGCACGTCGCGGGCACCATCGCCGCGCGCATGAACGCGGTTGGTGTGATTGGCGCGGCCTACAACGCCAAGATTCTGCCGATCAAGGTGCTGAATAACAACGGCAGCGGCAACATCTTCAACACGGCCATGGCGATCATCTACGCGGTCGATAAGGGCGCGAAGATTATCAACATGAGCCTGGGCGGTGGCCCGTTCTCGTATACCGAGCAGGGCGCGGTCAACTACGCGCTGTATCGCGGCGTAACCGTGATCGCCTCGGCAGGTAATACCGGGACGAACATTTACAACTACCCCGCTTCTTACGACGGTGTGATCAGCGTGGCCGCGCATGACATTAACGCGAATACGGCCAGCTTCTCCACATTCAACAACCGCGTGACGATCTCCGCGCCGGGTGTGAGCATTCTCAGCACCTCGCCGTGGATCGCAACTACTTATATGATCAACAACGGTCTGCCTTCGCAGTATGCGTACCTCAACGGTACGTCGATGGCGGCGCCGCATGTGGCGGGCGTGGCGGCACTCCTGTATAGTGCTGGCGTGGCAAAAACACCGGAGACCATCAAGGAAGCGCTGATCTGCGGTGCGCGTGACGAAAACGCAGGCGCGCCGGAAAATCTGCCTGGATATGATAACTACATGGGTTGGGGCGTGCTGGACGCCGACTACGCCTTGAAGTGGCGTTACAACGACCCGAACTGCCAGGTACCGCAGCCGAACGACCACTTCGCCAATGCCACCAACATTCCGTCGGTGCCGTTCAGCCTCACGCAGGCGGTCTCCAATCGCAGCGTCACCAGCCAGGTTGGCGATCCGGTCACCTGCGGTGCATCGCCTGACCAGACGCTGTGGTACAAGTACAAACCCACTGTTTCTGGCTACTATCAGTTCTCGACGATTGGTTCGAGCTTCGACACCGTCATCGGCGTCTATCGCGGTAACACGCATGGCGCGCTGCAATCGGTTGGCTGCAATGACCAACTGGGACTGCCCGGCGTAAACCAATCCTTAGTGGGTGCCGCGCTGACCGCCGGACAGGATTACTACATCGTTGTCGATGGCTTCGGTGCGGGCTGGACCGATCAGGTCTTGCAGTTGCAGGTGCGTCCGGCCATTGAAGCGCTGAATGTCGATGTCCAGAACACAGCGACCCAAATCGGCTACTACGGCATGTGGACAACGACCGCCCTGCCGAGCGCATCGGGCGGCAGCTATCACCAAACGACTGACAATGACGCTTATGCGGCATTTGTCTTCGTCGGCACGGGTTTCGATCTGTATCGTGTCGTTGGCCCGACCCAAGGCGACTTGGAAGTCTGGGTTGATGGTGCCCTGTATGGGACGTACAGCGGCCGCGGTGCCATAACGACAGGCAACCAAGCGCTTCTCTTTGGTGTGTCTGCTGGTTATAACGGCGTTCACACGGTTGTGCTGCGGCGGGCTGCGGGCGGTTTGCCAGGCCCGATCTCGCTGGATCGCGTTCGCATCTTCAACACTGCGACAGGCGTAAATGCGATCACCGGACTGACCGATGATCGCGATGCAACACGCATCAAATACTGGGGCGGCACGTGGTTAACCGGTACCGTCGTTGGCGCGCACCTGAACACCGTGACCTACAGCACCACCAATGGCGCCTATGCTGCCTTCCGCGCGCGCGGCGGCACGATCATCGTCCACCGCACGACCGCTGGTGGCTATGGAAGCGCCAACGTGTATGTTGACGGCACCTTCTGGGGCACGATGGTCAACAACAGCGCAACAGGCGTCAAGCAGCCGTATGTGATCAGCGGGCTTTCCAACAGCGAGCATACAGTCGAGATCGTCAACAATGCTGCCAGCACCCTTGAGATTGACTCGGTGCAGGCCGTGGCGACGACCGCGATTGCCGCCAAGACGGATGAGCGTGCCGCGACGATCTACTACACCGGTAACTGGACGAGTTACAATGTTCCAGGGCTGTACCTGAATACCGCTCGCTATACCCTCGATTCGAGCGCGCGCATCAACTTCTGGTTCACGGGTAACTACCTGTGCCTGGGTTACGCCGCGCAGTCCGGTGGTGGTTCGTTCAACATCTACGTTGACAATCTGCTGGTCGATACTGTCAATACAGCGAACGCCTCGTATGTTATCCGTACCTGGTGCAGCCACACCTCGCCAACCGCGATTGCGGGCCGACAGGTGTACTTCGCGGGTCAGCACGCAGTGCGTATTGAGCGCGCGGGGGCGGGTTACCTGGAGTTCGACTGGTTCCAGCCGTATATCTACAACATCCTGACTCCGGCACGTGGCCTGGTGCAGCAGACTGACCTAGCTATCACCTACAGTGGCACCTGGGTTACCGCAACGGGCGCTACCGTCGGCCCGAATACGGCCAGCGTGGCTATCCCGACGGGCGCGAAGTCAGCCGGTGGCTCCTTGCCTCAGGGTGGTTCGCTGCTGCGTTCGAACGTCGATGGTTCCAGCGCGACATTCTTCATCAATGGCACTGGCTTCGTGCTGTACAGCGCGTCTGGTCCGGCGATGGGCTGCGCGCAGGTATATGTTGACAATTCACTGTATACCTTCCAGGTCGGTTCGACGTTCTACAACGGCCTTGACCTGTACGTCCCCACACCAAATCGGTATCGTCCATTTGCCTGGGGTATCTATGACTTGGTGCCGGGCGTCCACAAGGTTCAGATCTACGTAGACAGCAATTGCAGCAGTCTCGGACTCGCTTTCTCGCCAATCTTCTACTTCGATCTGGACGCGGTACGCGTCTTCCCGTAAGTAGGGCTTGACCTGACCCCCTCGCCAGCCTATGGTTAGGGGTTGGTTGGTTCTTTCGTCAGAAATCTTCCCCCCCAATCTCAGGGTCTTCGACTCCCCCTCTCCATTGCGATGGGGAGGGGGGTGGGGGAGGGGACGAGGGACGGCACACAACGCCGTCCTTTTTCATGAGGGCACATGGACAACGAACTGCGCGCGATCAGCAAACTGGTACAGGAACGTCGCTACGACGAAGCACGCACTCCGCTGCGGGCCTATCTCAAACAGCATCCCGATCAGGCGACGGCCTGGTATCTGCTGTCATACGTGGAACAGCAGGCTGCCCAGCGACTCGCGGCTGTTCGCAAGGCCGCACGTCTCAACCCGGACAGCACCTCCATCCAGGAACGACTGGCGAAGCTGCAAGGCACTGCGCCGCGCCGCTGGCCCTTGCTCGCCCTGGCCGTTGTGCTGACGATTGGCCTGATCGCAGCCGCGCTGTTCCTGCTGCGCCCGCAGTCCACTGCAATAGAAAGTGTGCCAACGCTGATCAGCCTGGACGGGACGCAGCCGCCAGCGACGAATTTACCAGCCGCCGAGACGACAGCAGAGGCAACAAGCGACCCGACCACGCCCGCAGCCACGCTGACCGCCATCTCCACAGCAACCCAACTGCCGAGCGATACAGCTAGTGCGCCAACCGACGCGCTGCCGGCTGCGACGCTAACCTTTTCCCCCGCCGAAACTGAAATTGTGGTGGAATCCGCGCAAATCAAGCCGTCGTTTACACCTGAGCCAACCACAGTGCCCGCCTTAAGCAGCCCACTGCCGGCCACTGCTACCACGCCGCCGACCGCGACCACATCGCCAACGGCAACGTCCATTCCGCCAACACCTCTGCCCTCGCCAACCATACCCGCGCCGGGCAGCACCGTGCCATTCGGCCAATCGGGAAACCTGGGTAATGGCACACTGCGGATTTTGAGCAGTACGCGCGCGGCCAGCAGCATCATCGCGCAGCTCGGTGGGCAGGCCCCCGCGCCGCCCGCCAATCAGGAGTGGGTGCTGGTTGAGCTGATCCTCGCCTGCAGCAGCGGTGACAACTGTACGCCGCCGACATCTGCGCTGAGCATCCTGGGCGCTTCGGGCAGCAGCTATAGCATCCCGACGGCACTGCAACTGGACGCGCTGTTCAGTCCGGACGTGTTCTCCAGCGGGCAAAGCTGGGGTTACGCAGGATTCCTGGTCAACACCAGCGAAACATCGCTTTCTCTGGTAGTGACGCAGAACGGCCAAAGCGTCGCTTTCGCGCTGCAATAGCGCTCGGTCAGCAGCGAATAGTCTATATCCAGCGTATTGCAAGAGACCAAAGACCGCTTAGGCGTAGCTCCTGTTCTGGCATTTGCGCGTGTGATGACCCCTTGACGCCCTACATAATTTCGGTATAATCCTAATTAGATGTCAGACAAATTAGGAGGATGCCAAAATGCCAGAGGAAGAATTCGACACACTACTGAGTTTCTTCAAGGTGCTCGGCAACGAGAGCCGTCTGAAGATTATCGGGCTGCTGGCCAATACGGAGCACACGGTGGGCGAACTTGCGACGGCACTGGGTGTTAAAGAGCCGACTGTCTCGCAGCATCTCGCCATGCTCAAACACGCCGGTCTGGTGAACGTGCGGCCAGATGGTAACCTGCGCTACTATTCGTTCAATAACCAGGCGTTGATCAACCTGAACAAAGAGGTTTTCAGCCGGGAACGTTTTGCCTCGCTGGTTAAGCCGTTCGACGAGGTGGGTGACGAGTGGGAACGCAAAGTGCTGCAACAGTGCTTCAAGGGCGAGCAGTTGACGCACATCCCGGCGAACGACCGTAAATTCAGG
>JAEUQX010000418.1 GCA_016788625.1 Anaerolineae bacterium | reverse complement strand
CACCGCGCTGGATTGGCCGTAACCGCGCATGTCATAGCGAATCACGCGGTAACGCTGCGCCAACACGTCCCATTGTTCATCGAACATGCGGCTGTCCAGGAATGCGGCGTGCGACAGAACTACCGTCTCGCCCGCGCCCGCAACTTCGTAGTACAGCGCCCCATCACCCAACCCAGATCGTAGTGTCCACTGGTGGTCATCGACATGCGGTTTCTCCCGTAGTTGATTCGATACCCTCATGATAGACTCCATTGGGTGACATCCTCTGTCACCCAATATCATCCGAGGTGCATCATGCGGGCTGATCGGCTGCTGGCAGTGCTGCTGTTATTGCAAACACGGGGCAAGATGACTGCCGGGAGATTAGCGGATGAATTAGGTGTGTCGCGCCGAACGATCCTGCGTGATGTGGATGCGCTGTCTATCGCGGGAATTCCCATCTACAGCGAAGGCGGACACGGCGGCGGTATCGCACTGGACGAACACTACCGCACGACGCTGACCGGGCTGCACACGCCGGAACTGCAAAGCCTGTTCGTCTCTGGCAATACGCCCGCGCTGCGCGATGTCGGGTTGGGCGCGGCCTCGGAAAGCCTGCTGCTCAAACTGCTGGCCGCGCTGCCCGCCGCTCAGCGCCCCGCCGTTGATCACCTGCGCCAACGCCTGATGGTCGATCCGGCGTGGTGGTGGCAGGATAATCAACTGCCCGCATTCTGGGATGATCTCCAGCAGGCCGTCTATGAAGACCGCGTGATCGAAACCACCTACGAACACTACGATGGCAGCATTGTCGAACGCACGCTGCGCCCCTACAGCCTCATCAGCAAGTCGAGCCTGTGGTACCTCGTCGCGGAGCGAGGCGGCGACATGCGCACATACCGTGTGGCGCGCTTTCACAGTTTACGCCTGCTCGACGAGCGTTTCACCCGACGCCCGGATTTCGATCTACCGACCTATTGGCGTGAACACCTGCAATCGTTTGTCGATCATTTTTCGGAATACGGCTGTACGTTACGCATACACCCGGAGCGCCTCGCCTTCGTGCGCTGGTTGATGCCGGGACGCTGGCAGGAGCTTGGCACGGCAGATGAGCGGGGATGGGTCACGCTGCGCCTGGTGATGGACTCGATTCTGATGGCGAAGATGCTGGTATTCAGCCTGGGGCGCGCCGCTGAAATCCTCGACCCGCCCGACCTCGCCGCCGCCGTGCTGGCGGACGCGCACGATCTGATGCAACAGCTTGGCACTGCCGCATCAGAACAACGTGAACCATGAGTCAGTCGGTGAAGAGGTCTTTGACCGCTAATGCAAAACCCGGCAGCACCGCGCCGCCATCCAGCGTGCCATCCGTGCCAACGGTACTCATCGGCTGGCCCGGCGCATAGACATCTACGCGCTGTAAGTCGGGATAAATCTCCCAATACAAGATGCCTGCTGCGATATAGATGCTGCGTTTGTTGCGGATATTGATCGCCTTGTCAGTCGGCGACACGATTTCAACAGCCCACAACGGCGCAACCGGGTCAGGATACTCGTCACTCATCGGGGTTGTCTTGAAGGCAAAATCAGGCGCGGCGACCTCACCACGAATGACATAAGCGCCGTCACCACCGCTGGTATAGCAGGGGATATTATGCTGCACACAAAACGGGTACACCTTGCGGTCAAGCTTCATGGCAAGAAAGGAATTGCTGGTCCGCCCCGGAATTTTTTCCACGATCTCCCCGTTGATGAGTTCAAACAAGCGCTCATTATTTTCAGGCAGGGCGACAAATGCCTGAAACTCGGCGATTGTCCAAACCCGCTGTCGCGAAAGTTCCATCGGTTGACCTCATCCGCACAATCATGAATCGATTATAGCATCTCACGCTCGAACACGTCGCCGAAGTGCGCGATCAGCCGCGCTGTTACGTCTTCCACATCGACAGGCGCGCCCAGCAGCGCCGCCAGGCTCGTTACCCCTTTGTCACGGATGCCGCAGGGGATGATGCCCTCAAAGTAGCTCAGATCAGTGTTGACGTTGAGCGCGAAACCGTGCTTAGTCACAGCGCGGACGTTGATGCGCACGCCAATCGCGCACACCTTGGTATCGCTCACCCACACGCCCGTCAATCCGGGGATGGGCTGCCCGCTGATGCCGTAATCCGTCAGCAGCCGGATGATGACTTGCTCCAGCTTGCGCACGTAGCCGATCACGTCGGCGCGCAGCGTCTCGCCGGCGCGGGGAAGCTGCATGATCGGATAGCCAACAATCTGCCCCGGCCCGTGATAGGTGATGTCGCCGCCGCGATCAACACGGAAGGTCTCGATACCGCGCCGCGCCAGTTCATCCGGCGTGAGCAGCAGGTGTTCATCGTGTGCAGATGTACCCAGGGTGTAGGTGTGCGGGTGTTCCAACAGAATCAGGCGGTCGGAGATCTCGCCGCGCCCGCGCGCCTCGGCCAGCGCGTTCTGCCAGTCCCAGGCCTGCTGATACGGCATACGCCCTGGTCGAAGGACTTCGCATATGGCTGCGCTGCGTTCGTCAATCATCGGGAATAACCTGTGCC
>JAEUQX010000401.1 GCA_016788625.1 Anaerolineae bacterium | reverse complement strand
TCCTCGCGGGTGAGCGCCACGAACTGCGAGAACGGCGACATGTCCGGGCGATACGCGCCGCTGCCGTCCAGCCCGGTCAGATACAGGTTACCGCTCGTGTCGGTCGTGACGTACAGATTCGGGTCTACCGGGTTGCGCTCGAACAGGGTGGTATCACCGAGCAGGCTGAAACCCGTCACCGCGCCAGAACCGCTGATGGCGAAGGCCAGCGTTTGCGGGCTGGAGGCGACCACCTGTATCGGCGTGGGTGGCGAGGCCAGCGTCGGCGCGAGCGTCACCCGCAGCGCGACGGTAGGCTGCGGCGAGGGCGTCAGCGTCGGGGGCGCTTGCGGCGTGGTCTCGGCGGGCAGCGGCGTGAGGTCGCTCGGCGGAATCGTCGCTTCGGCTGTGATGAAGGTCGGCGTCACATCCAGCGTTGGCGGCAGCGTGGGCGTGAATGGCGCTTCGGTGGCCGTCGCGGCAGCCGGAACGGGCGTGGCAAACGCGGCCAGTTCATCCGGCGAGAGCGTGCGCGTCGGCGTGCTGGTTGGCGGCGGCGTGTTGCTCGGCGTCAGCGTGGTCGTCGCGGTGGGCTGCGGTGTGCTGCTCGGCGTGACCGTCGGAGTATGCGAAGGTGTCAGCGTGTTCGTCGGCGTGGCTGTTGGGATAATCGGCAGCGGCGTCACGCTCGGCGTCTGCGTTGCTGTGGCGGTGGGCGCGGGGGTGTTCGTCGATGTGGCGGTCGGCGTGCGCGAAGGTGTATCGGTCGGTGTGGCCGTTGGCGCGTTGGTATCCGTCGCGGTTGGCGTGTTCGTCGGCGTCGGGCTGGCGGTCGCGGTTGCTGTCGCCGTTGGACTGGGCGTGTTGGTTGCTGTGCCGGTCGGCGTCGCGGTTGGCGCGTTCGTATCGGTCGCGGTCGGGGTACTGCTTGGCGTCACGGTTGGGGTAGTCGTCGGCGTATTGGTCGGCGCGGGCGTCGGTGTGACGGTGGGCGAAGGCGTCACGGTCAGCGTGGGGGTATCGCTTGGCAGGACTTGCGCGATGACCGTCGGCGTCGGTTCGAGCGGCGTGGGGCTGGGTGTGCGCGAGGGGGCGAGTGTGGGCGTGGCTGCTGGCACAGAGAGGTTGCAGGCCGCCAGCAGGAGCGCCAGCACCACAATGATCAAATGCCGCAGCATAAGCCTTTATCCCCCATGTTCACCTTCACCCGTATTGTAGAGTATAGACCGCCTGAGCGCAGCGCGGTAGGCGCTTGGCCTACGGATGGACGACGGGCAAGTGGGCGTCTCCAATGAGGATCGCTGACCAGGCTCGGAGCGGGTATGAGTATGCATGACCAAAGTTGAACATCGACGACAGAAACATCGTAAGTACATCCGAAGAGCGTTCCAGGAGTGTCAGATCACGGTTTGGTCAACGGGATGCACCAGTTGAACACATTAGGGGTTTTGGGGGTTCACAATGTATCTCAAATGACTACAATAGGCCATTCATCTGCCAGCAATCGACCGGATTGGGTCTGGTAAAACGAACCCATGTTCTAGTATAATTATCGAGTCCCCAAAGTGACCCGTACAGAAAGGATGCGTAGTGGCACAGCGAAGCGAATTTAGCGTGGCGAATGCATACGTCTATAACCGTTCCAGCGCTGTCCGCTGGATATTCTCGCATATCTGGCGGTATAAGATCTTCTTTCTGGCGATGTGCGGCCTGTATATGACCGCGTGGCTCTCCTTCTCGTTTGGCCGCGTGCTGATCGGCCAGGCGGCAGAGGCCATCATCAACCCGGCCAACAGCGCCGCGCTGGTGAGTATCAGCCTGACGGTGCTGTTCGTGCTGTGTCTGGACAGTCTCTCCGCGCTGGGTGGCAACCTCTCGATTGAGACCATCGCGCAGCGCCTGGAGCGCGACGCCCGCGAGGAACTCTACATCAGCCTGTTGGGCAAGAGTCAGACGTTCCACGACCGCCAGCGCGTGGGCGACATTATGGCGCGGGCAACCGACGACATGAAGCAGTTGAACGTCATGGTCAACCCCGGCGTGCTGTTCATCGCGGAGATCATCCTGGGGCTGACCGTCCCTACCCTGATGATGGCCTCGATTGAAGCGGAACTGGCGCTGGTGCCGCTGATCTTCGTCGGCGTGTATATCGTCACCGTGCGCGCCTACCTGCGCGTGCTGAGTCCCGTTGTGACGGCTGAGCGCGAGATCTTCGGCGTGATGAACGCCGGGCTGGAAGAGACCATCAGCGGCATCGAGGTGGTCAAGGCCAGCGCGCAGGAAGCCTTCGAGCGTGACAAGTTCCGCAAGCAGGCGCGGCGCTACCGCGACTACTTCGCGCAGCAGGGACGCGTGGAAGCGAAGTACCTGCCGATGCTGTTTTACGGCTTCGCGCTGGGGCTGGGCTTCCTGCACTGTATGCTGCTGTTCCAGCAGGGGCGCATGACCATCCCGGAGATCATCGCGGTGATGGGCTTGTTCTCCGCCCTGCGCTTCCCGATCTTCATCTCGATCTTCTCGTTCTCACTGGTGCAGCTCGGCCTCGCCAGCGCGGAACGTATCCTGTCGATCATCAATGCCGAGTCGGAACTGGACGAGAACACCAGCGGCCACAGCGCGCCGATCAAGGGTGAGATCGTCTTTGATAACGTCAGCTTTGGCTACGAAGACGGCATGGTGCTGGAGAACATCAACCTGCGCGTCAAGCCGGGCGAGACGGTGGCGATTGTCGGGCAGACTGGCTCCGGCAAGAGCACACTCACCGACCTGATCAACCGCACCTATACGGCGACGGGTGGTCGCATCCTGATCGACGGTGTGGACGTGAACGACTGGAATCTGACGGCGCTGCGCTCGCAGATCTCCAAGATCGAGCAGGACGTGTTCCTCTTCTCGCGCACGGTTGCCGAGAACATCGCCTTTGGCGCGCCCGGCACGCCACAGGAGCAGATCGAGCAGGCTGCGCGCGAGGCACAGGCGCACGACTTCATCAGCCGCTTCGACAAGGGCTACGAGACCGAAGTGGGCGAGCGCGGCGTGACGCTCTCCGGCGGGCAGCGGCAGCGCATCGCTCTGGCCCGCGCCTTCCTGAGCAACCCGCGCATTCTGATCCTGGACGACTCGACCAGCGCGATTGACAGCGCGACCGAGGATGAGATTCAGAAGGCCATCCGCCGCGCGCAGCAGGGACGTACCACGCTGCTGATCACGCACCGCCTGTCGCAGATCCGCTGGGCTGATCACATCCTGCTGCTCGAACAGGGGCGCGTCACGGCCAGCGGCTCGCACGAGGAACTGCTGCGGACATCGGCGCAGTACCGCCGCATCTTCGCGCGCTACGATGTGGCGCTGCCGCCGCTGGTGGCCGAGGCTGAGCCGGCGTAGAACCTCTCCCTGTAGCGAAGGGGGAACCAACAACCCGATCAAGATGATGGGTGCACAAGCGCGCCCTGATAGAAGGAGTCCTACTGATGGGTTTCATCATGGACGGCCTCGACGCTGAGGCCTATGACCGCAGTTACGGCGACCGTGTTCTGGTCAAACGTATTGTCAGTTACTTCCGCCCGGAAGTGCGGCGGATGCTCACTGTCGCCGGGGCGATTCTGCTCTCGTCGCTGACCAGCACGCTGCTGCCGATCTACATCTCCAACAGCCTCGATCAGCTCGGCGGCGGGCTGACCGGACAGGCGCTGATCACCATCACGGTGGGAATCGTCGCATTGGGCTTACTCGGTTGGGTGTTCAGCGCGGTGCGGCAGTGGCTCTCGGCGCAGGCGATTGGCAACGTCACGCTCAAACTGCGCGAAGACGCCTTCGACGCGGTGGTCAAGCGTGATCTCTCGTTTTACGACAGCTACCCCTCGGCCAAGATCGTCAGCCGTGTCACATCGGACACGCAGGCGTTCTCACAGGTTGTCACGTTAGCGACCGAGCTCTTGAGCCAGATCATGCTGGTCGTGCTGCTGATCGGCTACCTGTTCTTCGTCAACGTCCCGCTGACGCTGGTCATGCTGGCGCTCTCGCCGTTCATCATCGCCGTCGCGCTGGGCTTCCGCAAGGTGGCGCGCGCGACCGTGACCAGTTCGCGGCGTGTGAACGCGGTGGTCAGCGCGCACATCCAGGAGACGGTGAGCGGCATCGGCATCGCCAAGACCTTCCGCCAGGAACACGCCATCTACGACGAGTTCCTCGATGTGAACGCGCAGTCGTACCGCGTCAATCTGCGGACGGGTTACACCTTCAGCAGCATCTTCCCGATTCTCAATCTCCTGGCGGGCATCGGCACAGCCATTCTGGTGTACTTCGGCGGCCTGAGCGCCCAGGCTGGCACAGTCACGCCGGGCGAGTGGTTCCTGTTCATTCAGGGGCTGGCGCTGTTCTGGTTCCCGCTGACGAGTATCGCCTCGTTCTGGAGTCAGTTCCAGCTTGGGCTGGCGGCGGGCGAGCGTGTCTTCGCGCTGATCGATGCTGAGCCGAACGTGGTGCAGACCGACAGCGTGAAGCCCGCGACGATCAAGGGCGAGATCCGCTTCGAGAACGTCAACTTCCGCTACAACGCCAACGAACCCGTGCTCACCGACTTCTCGCTGACGATCAAGGCGGGCGAGACGCTGGCACTGGTCGGGCACACCGGGTCGGGCAAGTCCAGCATCGGTAAGCTGATCGCGCGCTTCTACGAGTTCCAGGAGGGCAACCTGCTGATCGACGGGCAGGACATCCGCACCTTCGACCTGAACAGCTACCGTTCACGCCTGGGCGTGGTGACGCAGACGCCGTTCCTGTTCGACGGCACGATCCGCGAGAACATCCGCTATGGCAAGGCCGATGCGACCGACGCCGAGGTGGAGCGTGCGGCCAAGCTGGTCGGCCAGGGCGATTGGATCGAGGTGCTGCCCAACGGCCTGGATACGCAGGTCGGTGAACGCGGCAGCGCCCTCTCGATGGGGCAGCGACAGTTGGTGGCGCTGGCGCGCGTGCTGCTGCAGAACCCGTCCATCTTCATCCTGGATGAGGCCACGGCCAGCATCGACCCGTTGACCGAGACACTGATTCAGGAGGGGCTGGACATCGTGCTGGAGAACCGCACCTCGATTGTCATCGCACACCGCCTCTCGACGGTGAAGAACGCCGACCGCATCATCGTGCTGCGCCAGGGCGAGATCATCGAGGAAGGCGACCACGAGGCGCTGCTGGCGCGCGGCGGGCACTACGCCGAGTTGTACAACACCTACTTCCGCCACCAGAGCATCGAGTACATCGAACGCTCCCACGAGCTGATCGGCAGCCCGGCGGCAGGGGCGTAGGCGCGCAGCAGGACGATAGACGGCAACACAGGCGGAGGGGTGACCTCCGCTTTTTGTTTAGAGGATGTTCTGCTCGTCCAGATCCCGAAGATACATCAAATCATTTCTCAGGTTTTTGTTCATCAGCAGCGCAATTACCAGGAACGCGCCTATGAATACCAACGGGCCGCGGTCTACGATGGCGAATACAACAAAGCTGTTGAACGCGATCAGGAATAGTGAGCAGCCAAGATGTTGCCATACGTTGGCTCTTGATGGTGCATCCAGCATGAATTGCCAGGAAACAGGAAGCACTTTCTGTTTAAGCTCTGCCGGTTCAATCCATTTGCAAAAAACAGCAATCCCATACGCATCGGGAATAGTACGTTGAAAATCAGCCACACTCAATTCAAACGGTGCGAAGCTGTAGACCCACAAATACACCTTGATGAAATCGCTTGCTCCTAACCTTGACCTAATGCTAGAGCGTATTCGTTGCCGTTTCCCATCCGAATAGGTCAGGATTTGAAGACCGTAGGTATTGTCTGTAGGCTCCCATAGAATATCGAGGCAAAACATCTCATCTCATTTGACGCAGTGTTTGCCCGAATCCAGCGACAACCCTTCCGTATTGACAACAATGTGTTTCTGCAAATAATCTGGCAGGATGTCGACGGCTTTTCGTGGACCGTTTTCGCGGATATCCCGCTCGGTATTCCGTCGATAGTCGCCTACGGGATCTCTCTGAAAGATAGCACGAAACGCTTTGCGGTAGATGAAGTCACCATCACGCAGCAAGCGCTTGTCGACCAGAGTTTGCCCATTAAAAAAGTTGTTTCATGGCTATCAACGTCAGACAAGTAACATTTGCCGTCACGTATCTGCACCACCAATCCTGGTGCAATGGTTTTATCTCCATCATGAAGCCAGATTGAACCGGTTGGCACGAGAATACGAGGCGGATATGTTCCGTCGGCAGGAAGCATCGGCGAATCTTGCGTCGATTCGATCATCGTTCTACCTCGAAATCCGGTTGGATTACATGCATCTGTATATCCCATCTGCGATGGATGCAGTATAGCAAATCGTCAGCGACTCATGAATATGCCTGTCATTTTCGAGATAGACTCCCTTGTGCTATATACTTGATGCAAGAGCGAAGTATGTTGGTGAAAGTGTCTACTCTTAGTATATGAAGCGAGCGGCATAGCATGTCAGCGCTACCCCGTAAACCCTGGACGGTCGAAGAATATCTGGCTTTTGAGCGGTCGAGCGAAGAACGCCACGAATTCATCGACGGCGACATTTATATGATGTCGGGAGCAAGTCGTAACCACAACCTGATTGTCTTCAATGTTTCAGGCATATTTCGCAGCCAGTTGAAGGGTAAACCCTGTGAAGCCTACATTAGCGACATGCGCGTCGGTGTGCCAAAGGGCAATTACCTCTACCCCGATGTCGTGGTCGTGTGTGGCACGCCGACCTTCGCAGATAAAAATGTGGATACGCTGCTCAACCCGACGCTGATCATTGAGGTGTTGTCGGAGTCCACCGAACGCTATGATCGGGGCAAGAAGTTCACGGACTATCGGACATTGCAGTCCCTTCAGGAATACATTCTGATCGCGCAGGATAAAGCTTACTTTGAGCGCTACGTGCGCCAGGATGACGCCTGGCTGCTGCGCGAGGTGCGCGGGCTGGATGCGACGCTGGAACTGAGCGCGATTGGCTGCACGCTGGCGCTGGCCGAGGTGTACGACAAGGTGACCTTTACCGAGATGACCTGAGTCCCGACAAGCATTAACGTTTAGCGCTTTGCAAGGCTGCGAATTTAGCATTGCTGAATATTAAGGGGCACTGCACACTCGCCCGTGCAATCGATAGGAACTGTTATGCCAGCCGCCGTCAGCATCATCGTCCTGAATTACAATGGCCGCGAAGATACGTTGGCCTGCCTGCGCTCGCTCGAACACCTCATCTACCAGAACGTCAGCATGATCGTCGTCGATAACGCCTCATCAGATGGTTCGGTGGAGGCGATCCGCGCGGCGCACCCCGACATGACACTGATCGAAACCGGGGCGAACCTGGGTTTCACGGGTGGCAATAATGTAGGCATTCGTTACGCGCTGGAACACGGCGCGGATTACATCCTGCTCCTGAACAACGATACGATTGTCGCGCCGGATTTCATCAACATCCTTGTGGAGACGATGGAGCAAGACCCCAGCCTGGGCGTGACCGGGCCGATGATTTACTACTTCAGCGCGCCGGAGACGATCTGGTCGGCGGGTGGCACGATCAACTGGACGCATGGTACGACCAGCATGATCGGGCTGAACGAAGAGGATAAGTCGCAGTATGGCCTCAGCCCACGTAAGGTGGATTTCGTCACGGGCTGTGCGCTGATGGCGAAACGCGCGGTGTGGGAGCAGGCTGGCCTGCTGGACGACAAGTTCTTCATGTACTACGAAGAAGCAGAATGGTGCGTGCGCGCCAGCCGGGCGGGGTTCGGCATCAAGCTGGTGCCCGCCGCGATGATCTGGCACAAAATCTCGATTGACGACCGCGCCGCCTCACCGCGCACCTTCTACTACATGACGCGCAACCGCCTGCTGTTCCTCAGCCGCACGCGCGCGGGGTACAGCACCTGGGCCTACACGCTGATCGAGTATGCGCGCACATTCCTCAGTTGGTCGCTGCGCCCGAAGTGGGCTAACAAGCGTCCCCTGCGCGGCGTGATGGTGCAGGCGCTGCGCGATTTCTCGGCGGGGCGCTTCGGCCAGGCAGTCGTGCGGTAAGGCGGCGGCAGTGCGTATCGCATTCATCTCGTGGTGGTGGCCGTACCCGGCAAACAACGGCTCGCGCATCCGCATCTACAACCTGCTGCGCCATTTGGGGCAGCGACATCAGGTGACGCTGCTTTCCTTCGCGGAGCAGGACGAGGCCACGCCGGAGCAGATCGAGCATCTGCGCCAGTTCTGCGCGCATGTCGAGGTCGTGCCCAAGCTGACCTATCAGCCGGACACGTTCAAATCGCTGGTGGGCTATCTCTCGCGCTGGCCGCGTTCGTTGGTGGATGTGTACAGCCCGATCATGACGGCGCTGGTCAAGGACCTGGCGAACAGCGGCACGCTCGACGCGATCATTGCCTCCGAATTCCAGACCATTCGCTACCTGGAAGCCGCGCCAACC
The DNA here is from genome assembly GCA_016788625.1 of Anaerolineae bacterium. Taxonomy (GTDB): domain Bacteria; phylum Chloroflexota; class Anaerolineae; order Aggregatilineales; family Phototrophicaceae; genus CFX2. Next base: position 1,989 of record JAEUQX010000401.1, on the reverse strand, counting down.
ACTCCGGCGATCCTCGACCAGATCGAGGTGACGAGCTTCTATGACCGCGTGAAGAATGCGGAGGGGCAGGCCAGCAAACTGCGGGCGCAGCTCACCGTGAGCAAGCTGGAAGGGGCGCTCAAGGGGCTGCTGGCGCGCGGCGTGGCCTTCAGCGTCGTCTCGGAAGAAGAGAAGCGCTTGCAGGAGCGTTTCAGCCCGCCGGGTGGGCGCATCGAAGTCGTACCCAATGGCGTCGATACCGAAGCCAACCAGCCCGACGCGGGCATGACCATCCACCCCAACACGATCATCTACACCGGGGCGGTGACCTACTTCGCCAACCTGGATGCGGTGGAATACTTCATCAAGGATGTGTTCCCGCTGGTGCGCGCGCGCGTTCCCCATGCCCAGTTCAGCGTCACGGGCGGCACAGGCAATGTGGATGTGAGCGCGCTGAAGGCACAGCCGGGCGTGGTCTTCACGGGCTATCTGCCGTCGGTTGCGCCCGCCGTGCAGGCCAGTTGGGTCAACGTCGTGCCGCTGCGGGTTGGCAGTGGGACGCGCCTGAAAATTCTGGAGAGCATGGCGCTGGGCGTGCCAGTCGTCTCTACAACCAAGGGCGCGGAAGGGCTGAACGTGCATCACGGCGAGGACATTCTGATCGCCGATACGCCGCAAGCGCTGGCCGACGCCGTCGTGCTGCTGATGAACGACGACGCACTGCGGGCGCGGCTGGTCAAGGCCGGACGGGCGCTGGTCGAACGGGAATACGACTGGGGCGTGATCGCCGCACAGTTAAATGAATTGCTGCTGAAAACGACAAAACAATCGCCATAATCGACAGGAATTTCTTTTCATGACCGCGAACCCTCCTATGTTCAACCGCCGTGAGTGGCTGTATGTTGGGCTGGTGATCCTGGGCGTGCTGCTCATCACCAGCATTCCATATCTTTACGCCTATTTCGCCGTGCCGGAAGACCGCCATTTCATGGGCGTGGTCGTCAACATCCCCGACCATTTCCAGTACTTCTCATGGCTGCGCGAGTCACAGGACAAAATCCTGGTGCCCAACCAGATGACGCCGGAAGACAGCACGCCGCTGCTGTTCAACTTCCTGTGGTGGACGCTGGGGCGTGTGCAGGCTGTGACCGGGCTGGACTACCGCGTACTGTATCAGATCACGCGGCTGCTGGCGGGCGCGTTCGTGCTGGCGGCGACCTACTATTTCTGCGGCGTGGTCTTCACCAACCGCACGAAACGCTGGACGGCCTTCCTGGTCGCCTCATTCGGGGCGGGTCTGGGCTGGCTGCTGGTGGTCGAAAAGACGCTGCGCCGCCTCGCCGACGTGAACAGCCCCTTCGCCATCTATACGTCCGAGCCGAACACGTTCTTCAACGTGCTGGCCTTCCCGCACTTCGCCATCGCTGCCGGGTTGATCACGCTGATCTTCGCGATGGTGCTGCTGGGACAGCGCTCGCAGCGGATGCGCTATGCCTGGTGGGCGGCGGGATTGAGCCTGCTGCTAGGCGTGCAGCACTCCTACGACATGTTCATCATCTACCCCGTGATCGGCCTGTACGCGCTGTTCATCTGGCTGCGCGACCGCAAGTTCCCGATGTACCTGTTCAAGCTGGGCGTGATCGTCGTGCTGATTTCGATGTGGCCGGCGCTGCAAGCCTTCTACATCACGACCGCTGACCCGGTGTGGAAGGGCGTGCTGGCGCAGTTTGACAACGCAGGCGCATGGACGCCGGGGCCGCACCTGCTGCCGATCCTGATGGGCATCGCCTGGCTGCTGGCGATCTGGGCGCTGGACATCCGCACGCCCTGGCGCGAGCGCGACGACACGCACCTGTTCATCATGGCCTGGTTCCTCTCGCATTTCGTGCTGATCTACATCCCGCTCAACTTCCAGATTCACCTGCTGAGCGGCTGGCAGGTGGTGATCGGTGTGCTGGCGACGATTGGCTTGTACACGCGCATCCTGCCCTGGCTGCAAAAGCGTCTGCC
>JAEUQX010000392.1 GCA_016788625.1 Anaerolineae bacterium | reverse complement strand
GATCCTGCATTTGCGTCAAACAAAATATTGCCAATCCATAGATGGATACCTTGGATTGCAGGATTTTCAAAAGAGTTTGTTGCGGGCGCAATTGATCAGCACCTTCAATTGGAAAAGGGTACGATTCTTGACCCGTTTGCCGGTGTAGGAACAACCCTTGTGGAGGGGATGCTGAGAGGACACAATGTAATCGGATTTGAAATTAACCCATACCCATATCTTGCGACGAAAACCAAACTAAACATAGCGAACGTCGATCTTGATGAGTTTATAGGGCAAATAGCCCATTTCCGCGCCTTTTATGAATCATCTGTGCGTGCTCATAGGGCACCGCAAAGCAGCGCCCCACATGGATTTCAAAGCCGCGTTCCATTTTTCAGCCCGCGAGTCTTGGAAAAAGTCTTATACGTACAGGATTTCATCGGTAAGTTGGAAGATCCGTTAATGATCGATCTTTTTCGCCTTGCTTTTACATCAACTATGGTTACTTACTCTAATTATTCTTATGAGCCAAGCCTGGCAACGAGGGCTAGCAGTGGCAAACAGAACATAGATGATGCATTAGTTGGCGAAACTGTTCTCCAAAAGCTACAAGTGATGGCAGACGACATTCAGTGGTTTTTTCGCACCTTTGTACAGCAACTAGATAGCGACTGTCGAGTCATTCACAATAGTTTCTTCGAGTCCTCACAACACCTGTCCTCTGAAACTGTTGATCTAATCATCACATCCCCGCCCTACCTCAATAATTACCACTATAACCGCAATACACGTCCGCATCTTTATTGGTTAGGATATGCGAATAAACCAAGCGATCTCAAATCGTTGGAGGAGTCTAATTTTGGCACGTATTGGCAAACAGCACGCGATCAAGATGTGATAGAGCTTCAATTTCATCTCCCGAACTCAGATCTAGAGAGTAATTTGGAGCTTCTTCGAGATACACACCCTGAAAAAGGGATATATGGAGGAAGTGGATGGGCAAACTACGCAGCAACTTATTTCAATGATTGCTTAAGATTCGCGCAGCAAGCACAATATGCCTTAAAATCGGGCGGCGTTGCGCTAATAGTTGTGGGAAATAGCATCCTGCAAGGAATTATGTTTCCAACTGACAGGTACCTTGCGGAAATTGCAGAACTAGCTGGTTTTGAAATTCTTGGAATTGATATCCCACGTTCAACTCGCGTGGGAAGTAGTATTATTCAGTCAACTGTACGAGCTGCTAAAGCAAACAGCAAGCATCAACTGTACGAAGCAGTTGTTAAACTACGCAAGCGATAGGCTATGTCCCAGCATCTTCTATGTGTTTTTGTATTTTGGCGAGAATTAAGGAAATATCCGGTTTCGCGCCAATGAGTCGTGTTGCCCAAGATCTTCCAGGGTGCAAAGCATCCCATTCAGACAGAGCCTGGTTGTAACGACCACTTCCAGGATCATGATTTCCAAAACCATCAATTTTTGTGTTCCATAGAGGTTTATAGGCACGAATCAACTCAGCTTCTACCGGAACGATTAAATCGCTTTCAATTTCATTCAAGATCATGAACCGTGACCTAAACTGAGCCACGTTGAGGTTTTCTGCTTGGACAATCCTGCGAGAGTGCTCTCTTATTCGATTGAATAGTTCTGTACTTCGGGACAGATCTCGAACACGTGCGGTTCGCCAGCCTGCTGGCACTGCTTTTCCAACATAAATTGGTCGGGTTGCAGTTGGTTCTGCAATTGAGCTGTAAATACTATCATGAGCCAATAGGTAGATGGCATATACTCCGACCCCTGAAAATACTTCATCTGGAGGGAGCGGCTGAAGAGGTGTGCTCTGGAAGAACTGAAGAGCCTGCTTTACAACACTCTCGAAAAGCGGCGAACGAAATTGATGTTGCTCTGGAGATATTGGCATTACTGTCTATACCAGTTGTCACTGATCGGGAGCCGAGAAATCAGCTTCGAGTTCGCTGATTATTTCTGAAAGATTTACGCCAAGTGCATTGGCTAATTTTTGAGCAGTTTCCAATGTAACGTTCTTTTCACCCCGCTCAATGGGTCCAATATAGGTTCGGTGAAGTTCACACTTGGCGGCAAATGCTTCTTGAGATAGTCCTCGCTCAAGACGAAGCCGCCGAATAACTCGTCCAAACCCCTGTGCAATGCTTATTTCAGACATAGCTATAAAGTAGACGGATGCAGACTAAAAATCTACAGACTAAACATAGAATCTGCTGTTTTCTCTATACGTTTTCACTCGACCACAACTACGCTCGATTCGTGTGCTGATAACCACGAGCGGCGGCACTCCCGGCTTCACAATCAACGTGAACTGGGGTTATTTCGGCGCAGGCAACGCGGTCATGCCCAGACGCGGGAAACTGATTATCTCCGACAACGCCTACGATGTATACCTGAACGACACAACCTACTGGCGCGGTGTTCCTCCCGATGTGCGGGAATACACACTCGGCGGCTACCAGGTGGTAGGAGCGAACGCCTACTACGGGCTGAGCTGGTCGCCGGACGGGACGCAGGTGGTGTTCATCAGCGCGCGCGACGGCAACCTGGAGGTGTACACGATGAACGCCGACGGCACAAGCCAGACGCGGCGCACGAGCAACACGGCGGTGGAGAGCTTCCCGGACTGGTAGGGCTGTGATGGCACGAGGCGGCCCGTAAGCATACACGCCCACTATCCTGCAATGCCCCCACTTCTGTCCGCTTGTGGCGGAGGCGGCTCATCCCTATAATGAAACCATAATGCTGTGTGAAGGATGGCCGCATGGATGTCGGAGTCGAATTCAGTCATTACCGGGTGGTTGAGCATATCGGGCGCGGTGGCATGGCCGACGTGTGGTCGGCGCGCGACAAACGCCTGAACCGCACGGTAGCGATCAAGACTATCGTTCGTGACCTCTCCGCCGATACCGAGCCGGTGCGTCTGTTTGAACGCGAGGCGCAGACCATCGCGGCGCTGGAACATCCGCACATCCTGCCGATCTACGACTTTGGCGAGTACGAAGGCCAGCTCTACATCGTGATGCGCTACGTCACGGGCGGCTCGCTGGAAGACGTGCTGGCGAAGGGGCCGCTGCCCGCCAGCGAGGCCGTGCGCTATGCCAAAGCCGTCGCGGGCGCGCTGGATTATGCTCACAGCAACAAGGTCATCCACCTGGATATGAAGCCTTCGAACATCCTGATGGACGCCAACGGCCAGCCGTACCTGGCGGACTTTGGGCTGGCGACCATGCTGGGGCCGGAGGGGCGCGCGGCCAACCCCGGTTACGGCACGCTGCTCTACATGGCGCCGGAGCAGATTACGGCGGGCGAACTCGACCACCGCGCCGACATTTACGCCTTTGCCATCCTGGTGTTCCAGATGCTGACGGGCGAACTGCCCTTTGATGCCACCACCTCACTGGCGCTGAAGCAGATTCAGTGGCAGGAGGATTTGCCGGAGGTGAGCAAGCTGGGCGATGATCTGGCCGAGCGGCTGACCCCGGTGCTGCGGCGTGGCACGGCGATGGACCCCAATGGGCGACCCAGCACGGTGACGGAACTGGTCAACGAGCTTGAAGAAGCGCTCGGCTCGGCGCAGGGCGTGCTGACCGGCTATACACCAGCAGAACTCTCCGACCTGATCCCCGGCGAGTATTCGACGCTGGAAATCAGCGGGCTGCAGACCTCGGTTGATCAGGACACGATGGCGCGGCGCGAGGCCGAGGACATCTACAACCGGGCGCGGCGTGCCTGGGCGCACGGGCAGGGGCGCTTCCTGCTGGGCGTGACGCACTTCATGGTGATGAACGACTACTACATGCGCGCGGATGAACTCGGCCTCGATCTGGACGAGGCGGGCAAGCAGCTCCTGCTGCGCGGCGCGCTGGAATATGATCACGAGATTGATTACTGGTGGAAGAAACTGGATGCTGATGGCTGCCGCTGGGTGGCGCTGCACGCCATTCGCAGCGAAAACGCCCCGGCACGCGCACGCGCTTTCTACCGCCTGGAGACGATCAAGGACAGTGATCCGCCGCGCATCCCTTCGTTAGTAGCGCAGGCGCTGAGCGTCGAAACCAACGAGGCGGCCAAGCTGGCGGCCATCCGCGTCCTGGGTACGCGCGCCAAACGCGAGTTCCCCAGCGGCAATTACGCGGCGGTGAAGGCGCAGCGCGGCATCACCGGGCGGCTGCTGACCGTGCGGACGCGCGACGAGATTCAAATGAGCATCCCGTCCGACTGGCGCGGACATGTCTTCTCCGAGGACATTGACGAACTGCTCGCGCTGATTGCCCTTGACCGCACGCTGCCGAGCGCGGCTGATCTGGCGGCGCGCACGATTGGTCGCATCCGCTCGCTGACCGCCGTCAAGATCGTGGCGGAGGCACAGCGCAACGGTGACGCGGGCGCGCTGCGGGCGCTGGCGCTGGTGCGCGACGAAGCGCCCTCGCTGCCCCCGGTGGTCAGCCAGCAGGGACGCTTGTATGCCTGGCTGGCGAATACCTGGCGGCGTATGAGCGATGACCCGCTCAGGAACGTCTGGCGCTTCGTGCTGGCCTTCGTCGGCGCGGCGGCGGCAATGGCGATTCAGGTGTTCGTCACCTTCCGCAGCGAGGCGATCTTCAACGCCGAACGCTGGGGGCGCACGATCTCCATCGGGCTGACCTTCGGGCTGTTCATGGCTTTCCTGGTGCTGATCGCCGGAGAGTATCCAGCGCGGCTGCGCGGCTTCTGGGCGCTGTGGATGCGGCTGGCCTTCAGCGCGGTGACGGGCTTCCTGCTCGGCACGCTGACGTGGGGCGCGTTCACCTGGTTCTTCCTCAACTACCCGCCGAACTGGGATGTGATGGCTTTTGTGGGATTGGGCACGGCGTTCGGTTTCGTGCTGACGGCGCTGGTCGGGCTGCGCGGCTGGGTGGCGGCGCTGGTCACGGCGGTCGCGACCTACCTGCCGATCTACATCATGCAGCAGTACAGCTACGGCTACCTGCAACTACCCGTCACGCTGACGCAGGTGCCAATTCTATACTACGATTACCCCGAACAGGTGCTGACGCTCGGTCTGGCGGTGGCGCTGCTGATCGCGCTCGGTGGGCACGCCCAGGCGCTGTGGAGCGATGCGCGCCTGCTGCTGGCGAAGCTGCGGCAGCGCATGATCACCACGACGAGCAAACCCGCGCCGCTGCCGCCGCAAGAGGGCAGCCCGGCGGGGTGAGCAGGAATTTAGCGTTTCGTGTAGAATTTCTCTAGATACTAACCAGACAAATGGAAGCGCTTAACATGCATAAAGACATTTCATTTACCATAATGTTGTTACTGTTTCTTGTTATGAGCTTTGGTCAACTTACTCCTATTCCAGCCTTAGCGCAACAAGAGCCAGTAATAGTTAATATCAACATTCAGAGAATTGAGACAGTTGTTGCATCAACTTGTGGATTTCCTGCGGGTGGGTGCTATTCATTACCAATTTGGGTATCTCCGATAGCTGTAATCGGTGGTAATGCGGTGGATACCACTTACGTTGTTTCTTCAGGAGGTAACGAACCGTGCAATAATCTTGAGTGCACGGTCAATATATTCCCTGACTGGGATTTAAACATTACGCTACCGCCGAATATTGTCGATGTACCTATTTTTCTATCTCTGTCACAAAAAGACCCTTTCAATATATTCGGCCCCGGTATGCCTATAGACATTAATTTAGATCCCGTCGAGATATTTTTGGAACTGCAACTCGACCTAAATACATGTCTCATGACAGGCGACTTGGCAGGGAACTTTTGCGGGACGAATCTTACGAGTGGTTTTAGTTCCAATGTTGGATTTAACGGTGTCCGAGGTGCTCAGATTTGGTTCACCATATCCAGAGACATATGCACATATAGCACTACCAGCTTCCAATATAAATCTTATGGGACAATACAAACAGAGTTGCAGCGCTTTGCTGAACTTTATCCTGCACTTGCAAACGTAGAAGACTTACACCCACCAACTACTGAAGAAGGCCGGAGCATTACTGCAATAAAGATCAGCGACAATGCTGCGGAGACCGAGGATGAACCGAGAGTATTATTTGTCGGCGCTCATCATGCCCGCGAATGGATCAGCACAGAGATCCCTTTGCATCTCGCCGACTATCTACTTTCAAATTACGATAGCTGCACCGAAGTACGAAGATTGGTCAATAATTCCGAAATCTGGATAATCCCTGTAGCTAATCCAGATGGATATGAATATAGTCGAACAGGTGATCCAAATGATGTCGCATGGAATTCCCCTCGACAATGGCGCAAGAATCGAAACTTCAGCCCGACTTTAGATATGTATTGTAAGATGCTAAAGATGGGGCCAGCACAAGGTGTCGATACCAATCGTAACTACGAAACCCAAAACTGGTCTCTGATTGACAACAGCAGTTTTAGTAGCCGCTGTGACTATATTACATTTAAGGGGGCTGAGCCTTTTTCTGAGCCAGAAACCCAGGCTATCAGAAATTTGATGGATCCAACTTTTGGTGGATTCCGCTTTGATGGGGCACTTTCCTATCATAGTTATGCGGAGGCTGTAATATATCCGGGTGGAAATGCCGACGTTCCTGATAATCCTGAAATTGAAGCTATGGCTTATCTCCTGGTTAATATCCTTAATGATCCGAACCAACCTATAAACACTACAGATCCGAATGATCCACTATATGATCCTGATGATGATTATTATGCGGTTCAATCTTGTTGTTTCTACCCCGGCACACCCATCAGTGGCACATTCGACGATTGGCTTTACGAAAGGTACTATGCTCTTGATGGCCAATTCAGATTCCCTGTTTTTACCATTGAACTGACTCCAGGCAAACATGGAACAGAAGGATTCAATCTCCGTGAAGAGAAGATCGAACCTGTTTGGGAAGCTAATAAGCCTGCTGCTCTTTGCCTGATCAAGTATGTAATTCAGGGCAGCGTGCCTACTGATTGTCTAAATGGTGCAGTTGCGGCCGCAAGTACGAATCTATCTTCAGGAGCCGCTGCTCAAGGGGATATCATTAGTGTTACGGCACCACCTGATCGAGAGGTTCAACCCGAACAGAACATAACACTCCCTTTCACACTTCAAAACTTGGGGACGGTTACAGATACGTTTGATCTTATTATTGGACGTGGTGATGAAGGCGAGTGGGTTGATGCGACTAACCTTCCAGCGCAGATTACCATTGATGCAGGTGCTTCTGTCATTGTAGAGGTTCCTATCATCGTGCCTCCTGCAAATGAAAATCCGGATTCAGCATTGATTACAGTCTTGGCAATCAGTCAGTCTAATCCTGACATACGGGGTCAGGATGGAACAAACTTGACGATTCGTCCAGCCAATCTCTATGTGAATATCGAACCTGCAAGCTCAAATCCCGTCGATATTCAGCGTCAGTTTACGATTACCTATGGGAACCGTGGGAATACTGCGGCCGTCAACGTCGCTGTTGGTATCGAAATTCCACCAAACATCGATTATGTATCTTCATCTCGCATTGGCATACAACCTCTGTTTGATGACATTCAGGTATGGTATCTGGGAACCGTCCCAGCCAATTTTGAAGGCACGATTGAGGTTACAATTGTTGCCCCGGAAGCATCAAATCAAGGCTACCCTCTTCTGCAGGTTGGTATCGCCTCAGGGATGACACAAGCTGGGTACACCACACGGACACCTGAAGCCGACATTGACGACAATAGTGACGCCGTCAGTTCTGGTGCTTTATATACAGCTCTTCCCGCATCAGGTGATGCTACATTTGATCCCAATATACGGAAAATCGGGTTTGCATCCCAGGTTGGCAACACGACTCAAATAGAGTGGATTATTACAGTTACCAATCAGGGCAATACGGCAGGAATCAATGTCGTAATTGTTGATGATGTACCGCAGGGTCTACGTATTGATCGCGTTGAAAACAGTCGAGGCCTGGTTGAACTTAGTGGTCAACAAGTGAAATTGACATTAGATCGTCTCGATGCAGGTGAGACATTCGAATTCAGCATTTTCACGACTCGTCTGGATACGTCCACCGAATTCATCAATAGCGTCTCTCTAACTGCTGATAACCTCGACGGCAGCCGCACTGCCAGCAGTTTTGCGGTACAGGAGCTTCCAAAGACAGGTGAAACGCCTTGGTGGCAAAGTCTAGCAATGTTACTAATTGGGTTGAGTGTAGCGGTGGTTAGCGTTGGTGTCGTGCGCCATTTGCGACGCCAGTTCAGAAACCTGTAGCACTGAAGAGTCTTTTGTCTTGGCATGTAGTGGGGATTGGGAATTTCAATCTCCACTACAATTGCTCCCTTGCCCTCTCATTCTAAATGCTTCGTAGTTGACCATCATCGCGCTGCATCTAACACGCACTCCCGGCAAATATACAGCGAGACAGTGCAAGTCAAAGTCTACAAACACACATTCCGCTGAACGCTACCGGCCTGGGTCGAACGAGCACTGCTCCGCGCTGATCGTGCAGGTTGCCAGCACGCGTGTGCCCCGGCGTACCTCGAACGTCGCGGCGGGATCGTCGCTGATCCAGAACAGGCGTCGCGGCGAGACGCGGCTCCAGGCGTGGCGCGTGTCACATATCGACGGCTTATCCGGCACACCCGAACTGCTGTCCGAGAAGACCTGGAAGCAGTCACCTGCGGGCAGCGCGCTCGTCGGGCGGGTGCCGCTCTCCCACAAGCGTGACTCGAATTCCAATGTATTGCTGGCGTCTACCTGCTGCACAAACGTCAGATTGCTGACATCGACATCTGCGTCAGACTGGTTGAACAGCGTGAAACCGTCGAGGCCATAGAACAGGGCGACGGGCAGCACCTCGGTCGGCGCGGGCGTGGGCGTCAGCGTCGCGCTCGGTGGGATCTCGGTCGGCACGGGCGTCGCGCTCGGCGGGATGACCTCCGGCGTCGGCTCGCTCGTGACGGCGCTGATCACCTCCGTTGGTGGGATGCTGGTGGGGATGACACTGGCTTCTGTCGGCACGGGCGAACCGAACAGCGCGGCGATGCCCGCATCCGTCGGCGTGACGGGCGTGGCTTCGGCGGCAGTTGTGGTGGGTGTGCCTGTCGTGCTCGGCGGATTCAGCGCGCCTGAGAACAGCGCCAGCGCGCCAATCACCGCCATGATACCTACCACCGCGAAGATGATCACCAAACGCCGCGTCGCCTGTTTCTGCTGGATCAATTCCTGCTGGTACTTCAGCATTTCGGCGCGCGTCGAAGCTGAGGCCTGCGAGTCCGTCACCGTCGGATTGTCGTCCATATAAGGCATCGGGCGTGAACGCGAGGGCGAGTCCCAACTTTCGGCGATGCGCCGGTTTGCCATCGATTCCGTCTCGGAGGGCAGCGGCGGCGTGGAACGTGATGACCCTGTTGGCGGCGTGGTGCGAGAGGCGCTCAGGGGCGGCGTGGAACGCGATGACCCGGTCGGCGGATTCGGTCGCGAGATACCCGTGGGCCGCGACGACGTATCCCCGCCCCACGAGGGCAGCGGCTGCACGTCCTGTCCGGCTTCCGGTTCGCTGCCGCCGATGGCGAAGGCGAAGTCCAGCGCCTTGACCAGTGCCGCGCCTGTGGGATAACGCTTATTCACGTCCTTGTCCATCGTTCGCATGACTACCTCGTCCACCTTCGAGGAGAGGTTGGGGTTGATGCGGCTGGGCGCGGGCGGCGGCTCATTCAGGTGCTTCATGGCGACGGCCATCGCTGAGGGGTCGTTGAACGGCACGCGGTTGGTCAGCATCTCGAAGAGCACAATGCCCAGCGAGTACAGGTCGCTTTGCGGTACGGCCTGCGCGGACGACACCGCCTGCTCTGGCGCGATGTAGTGCGCGCTGCCGAAGGTGTTGCCAATCGTCCCTTCCGGCACGCTCAACGCCAGTCCGAAGTCGGTCAGCACCGCCTTGCCCTCCGGC
>JAEUQX010000383.1 GCA_016788625.1 Anaerolineae bacterium | reverse complement strand
TCCTCGCTGCTGGCCGACCAGGTGCGCCAGCCGCTGCACACCCTGACCGTCGATGCCATCACCGTCGATCACTACATCGGCGCGGCGGGCTGGTCGCGGCTCGATGTGATCAAGTGCGACATCGAGGGCGGTGACTGCTATGCCCTGCTCGGCGCGCGCGCGACTCTGGGGCGCTTCCGCCCGCTGGTGGCCTTCGAGTACCACGACGGGATGCCCGCCGCCGCCGAGGCCTTCACCCTGCTGGACGGCCTGGGTTACCGCCTGCGCGAACTGCGGCTGAACGGCGAACAGCGCCCCTTCGACCCCGCCGCGGTGCACCCGCAGCGCTCGCTCAACCTGCTCGCCCTGCCAGGGTGATGATGCGCCCAGGGTGAGACAATCTTCCGCTATAATTGAGGCAAATGTGGAGAACACCTATTGAGCGCGATCATGGCAACTATTCCGACACTCGATACCCTTCGCAGCCAGCGTGATGATATCTTGCGACTGGCAGAACGCTATGGTATCTCGAACATTCGCGTCTTCGGCAGCGTAGCACGCGGGGAAGCGCGCCTAGACAGCGACATTGACCTGCTCGTGGATCAGGATTGGACACGCCTGACGGGTTGGGGTGGCATGGGCTTCGTCGTTGAACTCGAAGACTTGCTAGGACGGCATGTTGATGTGGCGACGCCAGAAGAACTCAAGCCGCGTATCCGTCAGCGTGTGCTGCGTGAGGCAGTACCACTATGAGGGATGATCGAGCCTTTGTAGAAGATATGTTGGCACGTATCGAACTCGTAACCGAGTTCACCCGTGATGGCAAAGCCGCGTTCGTAGAATCACGCATGATGCAAGAAGCAGTTATTCGCGGGCTTGAGGTTATTGGAGAGGCCAGTCGCAATGTCTCTGAACCTTTGCGCGCCGCTCATCCTGAAGTTCCCTGGCGGCAGATTGCAGCGTTCCGAAACTTCGTGATTCATGTGTATTGGGAGATCAAGGTAGAACGCATATGGGAAATTGTCGAGAATGATCTGCCTACCCTGAAAACGCAACTAGAGACGCTTCTAGCAGCGCTGCCGGACGATGAAAAGTGATCTATCAATCGCTGTGTCCTGTCACGCGATGTGGTAAACTCTCCCCTCATTATGTCGTGCAGCACGCCCTGTTGTGATTCAATAAGGACTCGCTAAATGTCGCTCGAAAAGACTGTCCGCCGCAGCTTTGATCGTCTCTATGGCACTGCACCCTCCGTCGTCGTGCGCGCGCCGGGCCGAGTCAATCTGATCGGCGAACACACCGACTATAACGACGGCTTCGTCCTGCCGATGGCGATTGACCGCGCCGCCTGGATTGCCCTGCGCCCGCGCACGGACAGCGAGGTGCATGTACACTCGCTCGATTTCGACGAGACGGTGACGTTCTCGCTCAACAATCTGGAAAAGTCCAACTCGAAATGGGCAGAGTACATCAAGGGCGTGGCCTGGGTGCTGCGCGAACGCGGGCGGCTGCTCACAGGCTGGGATGGCGTCGTAGCGGGCGATGTGCCGATTGGCGCGGGGCTGTCCTCGTCCGCCGCGCTGGAACTGGCGACCGCGCGCGCCTTCGCCTCGATTTCACCTATCGCGTGGGATGCCGCCGAGATGGCGCGCATCGGGCAGCAGGCCGAGAACGAGTGGGTTGGCGTAAGCTGCGGCATCATGGATCAGATGATCTCCGCGGCGGGGCAAGCCGGGCACGCCTTGTTGATCGACTGCCGCTCGCTGGAGACGCAGTTGGTACCGCTGCCCCCCGGCACAGCAGTTGTCGTGCTGGATACGGCCACGCGGCGCGGGTTGGTCGGCTCGGCCTATAACGAACGGCGCGCGCAGTGCGAGGCCGCCGCGCAGCATTTCGGCGTCAAGGCACTGCGCGATGTCTCGCTGGCGGAGTTCGAGGCGCGGGCGGGTGAACTCGATGCGGTCGCGCGCCGCCGTGCCCGCCACGTCATTAGCGAGAACGCCCGCACGCTGCGCGCTGCCGAGGCCATGCGCCAGGGCGACGCGACAGAACTCGGACGCTTGATGGATGCCAGCCACATCAGCTTACGCGATGACTTCGAGGTTTCGAATGATGCGCTTAACACCATCGTCGAGTGTGCCCAGCGCGAGGAGTCGTGTTACGGCGCGCGCATGACCGGTGCGGGCTTCGGTGGCTGCGCGGTGGCGCTGGTGCAGGGGGACGCTGCCGAAACGTTCGCGGCGCGCGTGGCCGCCGACTATCTCCAGCACAGCGGGTTAAACGCCTCGGTCTATGTCTGCCAGGCCACCGACGGCGCGTCAGTGGTGTGATCTCACCCGCCCACGCGCCGCGCAACGACGATCACCCGGCGTTCGTATTCGCCCGTCGCCGGGTCATAGGTTGGCACATCGCAGGTGATCAGCGTCAGCCGGGCATCCAGCGCCGGATACACAGGCGTCAGATCGTCGGGATGCACGCGGCTGATTTTGACGACGACATAGCGCTGCTCGCCGTCCGCCAGCCGCACGATGATATGCGCGCCGGGGCGCAGCGTGACAATCCGCGCGAAGGGGCCAGCCGCGCCGTCGGGCATCTCGGCGTGCCCGGCCAGCACCGCGTTGCCCGGATCGGTTACTCCCGCCGTGCCTTCCAGGTGGCCGATGCCCGTGTCCCAGGGATCAATCTCCCACGTCTCCGCGCCCAGCGGGAACGCCCCTAACGGCACGACCAGGCGCAGATCGGGGATGACCAACTGCGGCGACTCATGGGCGTGAGCCAACGCAGCGTTGAGCAGCAGCCCCACCGACAACAATAGACCTGTACCGATACGTAAGCCTCGTCGCATACCCTCATTGTACAGGACGGTAGAAACCCCACACGTGCAAATCCTGCCCCGGTACGTCGTACTGCTCAACCGTGCGAAAGCCATAGTGTTCATACAGGCCGACGTTCGACGGAGTCATCGTCTCGGTGTAGACGCTCACCCGTTCGGCATCGGCCTTCATCAGGAAGGGTCGGATGAGCCGCGATGCCAGCCCTTTACCCTGGGCGCGCGGCGCGACGGAGATAGTTTGCAGGTAGTAATGCGGCTCTGGTGCATAACGTTTCTGCATGGACTCGAAGCGGCTGAAGATCGGTATGGCGCGCGGCAGTGATGCCATGAACGCGGGTACGAACAGCATTTGCCACAATCCCGACCGCAGCACAGCCGCAATAGGTGTCGAGTCATTCGGCGCGCTCCACAGTGCCAACCCTTCCAGCGGCTCGCCGATGCCGTAAGCCTGCTCGCTCAGAATGCCCAGGCGCAGCGCCCGTACGAAGGTCTTTCGCAGCAGGCGCTTTCGGCGTTCGACATCCGGGTATAGATAGACCCACAGCGGGTCATCCTGGAAGGCGGCGGATTGGACTTCCGTCGCCGCCTCCAGGTCAGCCAGCGTCAAGGGACGGAGTTCCATGGCTACGCCTGTGCGTCCAATGCCGGGTCAGCGCGCTTGCCCCACAGGCGGTCATAGACCCAGATGCCTCCCGCGATCAGCAGCGCCATGAGCACCAGCACGACATAATCGATCAAGGGGATAGCCGAGAGTTCCCATAGTTTGTTCACCCCGCGCTGGCTGTAGACGGCGACTGCGCCGATCACGTAGCCCGCGAAGAACAGCCACTTCACGCGGCGGCTCAACCCCAGGCCGTGCATCTGCGTGATGATGAAGATGCCCAGGAAGCCGAAGAAGAACATCGCCCAGATGCCCGTGCCCTGAATGATCGCGACCATCGTGCCGTGCGCCAGCACCGTGATTTCCTGCACGAACATCCACCACTTGTTGACGTGGATGCGTGTGTAGAACAGGCTGCCTTGCAGCATGAGCAGGAAGGTGTAGAAGAAACCCACGAGGTGGCCGTTGGTCGTCTCCATCGGGTGGAACCAGAAGGTGTAAATGATCGCCCAGGCAAAGAAGTAGCCGTGATACTTGCGCGCGAAGTAGATCACACGCTTAC
The DNA here is from genome assembly GCA_016788625.1 of Anaerolineae bacterium. Taxonomy (GTDB): domain Bacteria; phylum Chloroflexota; class Anaerolineae; order Aggregatilineales; family Phototrophicaceae; genus CFX2. The sequence continues at coordinate 148 of JAEUQX010000383.1, read as the reverse complement.
CGATGGGTAGCCGTTTGCCGAAGAACACGCCGCGACGATTATTCTCCATCAGCATGATCCAGATCAGCATCACGATGACCGCGCCCTGCGAACTGAAGATCGAGGTATCCTGCGCCAGCCCGTCGTACCAGATGTGGGTTTGCACGAG
>JAEUQX010000374.1 GCA_016788625.1 Anaerolineae bacterium | reverse complement strand
AAAACTCGTCGGCGGCTCTTCGCCTACCAGCGCAGTATTGTATTCGAAGACGAACTGCGCATGTCCCCAGGGTGACTCGTAACCCTCAACGGGGTAGCCGAAGTCAAATGCCAGGGCGGGGTCCGACCAATCAACGAAGCGAGCGTTGGGGATTGATTCCGACCAGGGGCCATAGAGCAGATCCGCTTCCTTCAACGTACGGAAGTTCTCGCCGTTGATCCAGATCATGTCGACGGTACCGGTTGTAACGCCAGCAGCCGACTCGTCCAGTATTTTGTTAACGATATCGGCGGTATCAACCAGCGGGACGCGGTTGAGCGTGACGCCGTAAAGCTCCTTGACGCGCTCACCAATATCACGGTCAACATCGGTGTTGATCTTGTCGGAGCCGCCCCACATGTGCCAGTTGACCGTTGTGCCATTAGCAGCCGCCAACACATCCGCCCAGGTTTCATAACCCGGCACAGGGCCGAGCAATTCATCGGCAGCATCCTGTGCTCCCGCCACGCCCAACACGGCTACGGTCAGGACGAGCAGAATGAAGGCAATACGTTTCAAATTAAACACAGTAGTTCTCCTTGTGTTTGTTTCAGTTTTCGTAACGAGTGGTAAATTCGCGCTTTTGTACTGATCACCCCATCGACTTCTCCCTACAAGCACTCTTGAGCTTGACTGTGGTCAACGCTGTGTAACGCAGCGATTGCACCCTGTTCAGGCAACATGCTGCCGCAGGAGCGACAGTGCACGCGCCGCTTCGTCATCAAAGTCGCTCACCAACGGACGCCAGGTATTAACGGTGCGTCCGGTCTCAGCAGCGGGATTGGGAAAGCATTCGATCACCAGTGGGCCGCTGTACTGCACCGCATCGAGCGCGCCCTTGATCGCTGACCAGTTGATGTGACCGCCGCCGGGTGGTTTGCGGTTGCTATCGGCACAATGGAAGTGACCTAACTGCGCCCCAGCCAGACGAATAGCAGCGGGCAGGTCATCTTCTTCCATATTCATGTGATAGGTATCCAGTTGCAGCCTGACCGCCGGTTGATCAATCTGCTTCAGGTATACGAGACCCTCGGCGACCGTGTTGAAAATAAAGGTCTCGAAGCGGTTGATCAATTCGATGCAGATCGTCACGCCGTTATCGCTGGCGGTCGCAGCAACCTCGCGCATGGCCTGCGCGCTGCGGTCACGGAACGGGCGCAGGTCGCGCTCTGGGGGAAAGTACAGCCAAGGCACATAGGGCAGGCCGCCGAGGATTGGACTGCCGAGCTGTGCGGCAGTCTCCACGCAGCGTTTGAGGTACTCAATCCCGGCACGCCGCGTAGACTCGTCTGGGCTGGTGATGTCCTTGTCACGTGGCAGCCCCATGCTGGCGAAGACACCCAGTCCCAGCGCATCAAGTTCGGCACGCATGGCGGCGATAGGGGTATCGGGTCCGGCAATCAGCGAGACCTCAACCGCATCAAAACCAATCGCACGCGCTTTGCTGAAAGCAGAGGGTTGGTCATCAGACCAGTTTTGCAGCCAGTAAAAAATCTCAATACCGATTGATCGCATGATTGATCTAGTTCGATCTGAAATCTAAAATTTCTGTTGAGGGTTAGCATAACACCAATTGGGGATTTGTCAACCAGCCGCGCTGGCATCCCCTACGCGATCAACTTGACATTGAGGCAAATTGCGCCTACCATACACCAATAACTTAATGTTCGACTGAAATTTCAGATTTCTGAATCGTCAGGTAATACAGGTAATCACTGTTGAATACTGAGAATAGTTTGTCCCCGATCAGCATATCCAGCCTGAATGAGGTTGTGTATGACTTACTCCGCGAACGTATTCTGACGCAGAGGTTTGTCCCCGGACAACGGCTTGACCTGCAGGAACTTGAACAGCAGCTTCAGGTCAGCCGCACCCCACTCAAAGACGCTCTGAGCCGCCTGGAACTGGAAGGTTTAGTCGAAATTCACCCTCGGCGCGGCACCTTCGTAGCCGCCCTCAATCCGCAGAAGTTCGAGGAAGCGTACAAAATTCGCAGTGCCTACGAACTTTATGTGGCGTTGTGCCTATTCAAGTATCTGACACAGGATGATCACCACTTTCTCAGGCAGGTAGGGGAACAAATGAACGCCCTGGCTGAAGTTGGCGACTGGCAGACGGTGGCCGGAGAATACGTACAGCTTGATCAGCAGCTTCACGAACGGTTTGTGCTACGCGGCGGGCCACCGCGTATGTTGCGACTGTATGAACAGACCCATGTGCACCTGTATCTGCGGCTGGCGCAGCCGTATTTTAGCGACCGTGACTTTGAAGCGACGCATTTTGAGCACGAACAAATTCTGGAGGCACTGGCGAGCCAGTCTCCTGACCGTTTGAATGCCGCGCTGCTCAATCATCTGGAGAGTGAGCGCGTGCGGGCTGCGCGTGCGTTGCTGCGCGGCCTGGAAGCAGCCAGTTAAGCGGCAGCCGCCGTGAACGATTGGCGATGCTGCAAAACGGGTGGTGTGGCTCGCTGATGAGATTTGCTATCGATTTCGCCTGATGTTTTGCTTCAGACCGCTGGCGCAGCATCGCCCTATTCCCGGGTATTGCTGCGCGGCTACTGCATTTGGAAAGTGAGTTGACCGATGGGCGCTCCGCTGGAAGGCATCCGTATTGTGGATCAGACGCAGGCGCTGGCCGGGCCGTACTGTGCAATGATCCTGGGCGATCTGGGCGCGGAAATCATCAAGATCGAGCGACCGGGCACGGGTGATCAGTCGCGCACCTGGGGGCCACCGTTCATCGGCAGCGAGAGTACCTACTATCTGGCGGTCAACCGCAACAAGCGCAGCCTTACGCTCAATATCACGCATCCAACCGGGCGCGACCTGCTCTATAAACTGATCGACAGCAGCGATGTGTTCATGACCAACATCGCTACAAACGCCTCTCTGTTCAAGTACGGCCTGGATTACGAGACACTGCGACAGCGTAACAACCGCCTGATCTATGCTTCGATCAGTGGTTATGGGCGAATGGGCAGCAGGGCAGACGAGTTTGGTTATGATCTTGTCGCTCAGGCCGAGTCCGGCATCATGTCGATCACTGGGCACGCAGGCACAGGCCCGATGCGCTTCCCGACGCCTATCGCCGATATGACCTGCGGCATGTTCACTGCCATCGGTATCCTGGCGGCGTTGGAAGCTCGACACAAAAGCGGGCAGGGTCAAATGTTAGACATGTCGCTGCAAGAAGGGCACATGACCTGGCTGGAAAACTATGCTGGTGCGTACTTCGCGACCGGGGAGAACCCGCAGCAGCACGGCAACCGCCACCCACAGATTGCGCCGTATGAGCCAATGCAGGCCGGTGATGGTCGCTGGTTTATCCTGGGCGTTGGTTCGGACAACACCTGGCGCAAGTTCTGCGCGGTGGCCGGGCTGGACGCGCTGGCCGATGACCCACGCTTTGCGACGAATGCCGACCGCGTGCGCAACTACGATGCGTTGATGCCGCCTGTGCGCGATGCGCTTAGGCAGTACGGGGCAGATGAGTGGATGCAGCGGCTGCGCGATGCCGATGTACCAGTAGGCAAGATCAACACGGTAGCGGAGGCATTAGCCGACCCCCACCTCTTGGAGCGCGGCTTCATCGTGGAATTGGCGCACCCAGACCTCGGCATCCTCAAATCATTAGCGACTCCAGTGCATATGTCCGATACGCCACTTCGTTATGATCGTCACCCACCCCGGCTGGGCGAACACAGCGAGGAACTGCTGTTGGAACTGGGATATGCTGCGGACGATATTGCCAGAATGCGCGAACAGGGTGTCATCTGACCTCTCGGACGGCTTGAACAGCCTCGTATTCGGCATCCCGCGCGAAAACCTGTCGGCTCTTAGATTTTCCACCGAAGGGAGGCGAGTTCGCGCTACCCTTTCGTCGCGCCGGCGGTCAATCCATCCACAATATAGCGCTGCACGAATAAGGTGATAATCAACACCGGAACCGTGATGACAACGGCTGCCGCCATTAAACCGCCCCAGTCAACGCTGGAATAGGAAATAAAGTTGAAGATGGCGATCGGTAGCGTGCGGGTATCATCGCCTGCCAGCACTAACGAGAACATGAAGTTGTTCCACGAGAAAATAAACGAGATGATGCCAGACGCAATCATGCCTGGAACAGAAAGCGGCAGAGCAATGTGGAAAAATGCTTTGAATACCGATGAGCCATCGATCAGGGCTGCCTCTTCTAATTCGCGGGGCAGACTCTCGAAGAACGGGATCATGATCCACACAATGAAAGGCAAACCGACCAACATATGGCTGAGGATTAAGGCCCAATAGGTGCCCAACAGCCCGATCTTACCAAACACGATGTACCAGGGAATCAGAAAAGTTATCCCAGGGATGATGCGCGCAGTTAGCAGCACAATTCCCAGCCAGCCAAAACGAAAGCGGGCTATTCCATAAGCAGCCGGTAAACCCAGTATCAGCGAAAGCTGTGTGGAGACAGCCGCGACGATAAAGCTGTTCAGCAGATATTGGAGATAATTGTGCTGTTCAAACACATTCTGGTAATTGCGCAGGGTCGGGGTAAAGCTCAGCAAGTTGTCGCTGGTGGTGATATCGATTTGATTCTTAAAGGAGCTCAGCAGCATCCATACAAACGGAAAGATCAGTAGAATTACCACCAACAGGATCGCTAAATAGCGGGCAGAAACGAAGGCCGTCTGTCTCCATGAAAAACGGCGTAACCGTATCTGGTTGGTCGTAGGGTGAGTGTTGTTCAATGGCCTTTGCAGGGTCGTATTAGTCATTATAGGGGATCCCCCATTGTTTGCGAATTTGAGTAAAGACAAGGCTGATGCCTAATACGATGGCGAAGAAAATCACCAGCAAACTGGATGCCTTACCCAAGCTGAAATACTCAAACGATTGCACGTAGCCATAAATGTTGATGGTTTCAGTAGCGTAACCAGGGCCGCCGCGTGTCATTGTGTAAATGGTGTCGAAGGTTTTGAGCGCGTCAATCGTCCGCAGCAAAACTGCCGTCACCATCGTCGGGAACAACAAGGGCAAGGTCAAATAGAAGAAACGCTGCCCGGCATTTGCCCCATCAACGCGCGCCGCCTCGAAAGGTTCTTCTGGCAGGGTGGTTAACCCCGTCAGCAGAAGCAGCACCATCATCGGCGTCCACTGCCAGATATCCACCAGAATCAGACTGCCGAGTGCTTCATCCTGCGAACCCAGCCACAAGCGCGGCGCGAATCCGATGCTGGTCAACACTTCATTGAACAACCCGACGGTGGGTTCAAACATCAGCAGCCATGCCATTGATATGGCAACTGGGGTTGCCACCATCGGCAGCAAAATCAAGACTCGTACCAGCCCGCGCCCCAGGAACTCGCCGTTGATAAGCAGGGCGATTGCCAAACCCAGAATAAGTTCGATAGCTACAGCTTTGAAGGTGAATTCAAAAGTGCGCATGACGGCATCTTCAAAGCGGGGATCATTATTGAGTAATGTATCGTAGTTACTGGTTCCCACGTATTCAGGATCACGGCGGGCGGAGCCGCTCCATTCATGGAAACTCAGCGTGAAGGTATAAAAAATAGGATAGACTATCATCAGCAGGACAAACACGATAGAAGGCAAGGTGAATAGCAGGCCAATGCTAAAGCGATTCCTTGTCTGCAATGATCGCTGACCTAACCTAAGCATTCGAAAAGTGCCTTTCTGTGGGACAGGGGTAATGGGGATGAGTCCATGACCCATCCCCCGATACGGATTCTAGTGCTTATCCACCATCAGATCCCAGGAAAGTGTTGAACTGCTCGTGGGCCTCAGCGAGCGCTGCCGCCACATCTCCACCTTCAATTGATGTGACAATCGGGGTGCCAACGATGTCGCGTGCTTCACCAACACGGATGACGCGTGGGCGGTCAAAACCGACGCCGCGCTGGCTCTGCAATTGAACCACTGCCGCGTAATCTTCGGGGAAGCCGCTCAGACCTTCAGGCAATTCCCAGACCGAAATACGCGCACCGGGCGTACCCCGCTTTTGCAGTTCCAGCACGACTGCCGGGCTGGTCGCCCACTTGATGAACTCCCATGCCGCTTCCTGATTTTCGGATTCGGCATTCATCCCCAATGCCCAGGAAGTGACGTTGTACTGATTCGCACCCGCAGGCCCAGCGGGGAACGGTGCAAAGCCGACATTATCTGCTACTACCGATTGATTGGGGTCAATCACGTTGGCATAGAACACGTCCGCATCCAGCCACATGGCCGCTTTGCCTTGTTGGAAGACGGCAAGGGCTTCGGGCCAGCTCATATTGGTAATCCCTGGGGGACCATAGTTGCGGAGCAGGTCACCATAGTATTGATAGGCCGCCAGCGCTTCCGGCGAATCGAGCGCGGAAGTGCCGTCTTCGTTTTGCCAGGTGCCGCCAAAACTGTAGAGGAAGCTGCTGAACTGTGTCACAGCAGGGCTGCGCCGTCCCCGGATAACCACCCCGTAAAATTCTTCGCTGGTGTTGGTCAGTTGGGCTGCAATGGCTTGGAGTTCTTCCAGTGTGGCCGGAGGTTGTAGGCCATTTTCCTCAAAAATGTCTTTGCGATAGTAGAGCATTTCGCGTTCGGTGACGACCGGGACGCCAAAAACGGCTTCATCGAAAGTAACCGTATTTGCCGCCGCTGCCTGGAAGTCTGCCCAGTTCCATTCCAAATCGCCCGTCGCAAAGCTGGTGATGTCGCCCAGCCAGCCATTATCGGCAAACAGGCGACCTTCCTGTAAGGGGCGGAACATAAAAGCATCAGCCTGCGTATTGCCGCTGGTCAGACCCACTTGAAGCCGCTGGGAAAGCTGATCTTCAAAGTAGCTTTCGACACGCAGGGTGATTCCGCTCACGGCTTCAAACTGCGGCAGCAGACGTTGAATCGAGTTGTTCCAGGGGTGATTGGCGAAGATCAAGCGGAGTTCGGTGCCAGCATATTCATCCGATACACCGACTGCCAACGGATTTTCTTCCTGTGCCTGGACAGAAACCAGGCCGATGAGACTTCCCATTAACGCTACAATGAGCAAGACTAGCCATGTTCTTTTCATAAAATTCTCCTTATAGCTCTACCAGATCGACGTAATGAAGGGAATTAGCGTGAAATAGCTTTTATATATGGTGGCTCCTTTTTGCTCGTCAATCTAAAAGGTGTCTTCTGACTTATGCTTTATTTTCATACAATATAGGGGCGATGTGTGTCCGTTTCCGCCAAGCACACGACATCCACACGACATATTGTAAGTGAGGCAAATCGAATGAGGTTAAACATCGAGGAGCAGAAACGGGAGTTCATTCGGCAGGTTCATCGCGTATTATCCGGATTCTATGATCCGACCGTTCTGCGACAGAGTCCTCTTGTCACGTGGTTTGGCCTGGAGAACAGGCATAATATGATCTCGGTTTTGCGTCAGACTCTGGTTGATGCTATCGAAGCCCTTTCCCCCCAGAGTCAGACCCCCCGCGATACGCGACTGTGGCGGAGCTACTACATCTTGCGAAAGCGTTATGTCGAGCAGATTTCGCAGCGGGAGGTTGCGCTGAATTTGAACCTGAGTGTCCGCCAGTTGCAGCGCGATGAGGCGATTGCGCGCGAGGCATTGGCGGACTATCTATGGGATAAATTTGCAGTAGAAGGAAAAATCCAGTCCGTTGACGACATCGATGATTCTCAAGAGATCCCCATCTTAGAAGAAGAATTAGAGTATTTCCAGAAAAGTGCTTCTCAACAGGTCACTGATTTTGACGAGCTGCTGCGCGACACCCTGCAAACCCTTCAGCCTTTGCTGGATAGTACCGGTGTGCTGCTGCTTTATAACGGCCTGCAATCTACGGTACAGGTTTATGCCCAGCCACAGCTCTTACGGTTGGCGCTGATCGAACTGCTGAGCATGGGGCTGCGCACCGATCACCCCGCTCGCCTGCAAATACAGCTTTCAGTCAAATCAGACCGTCTCTTATTAAGCATTGAAGCGCACCTGGATGCGCCTTCACAGCTGGCTGATTCGCCGACTGCGACAAACCTGGAAATGGCAGAACGCCTGGTACAGTTGTGCAACGGCAGCATCAACGTAGCGTATCATCCCACCCCCGAATTGAGTTTTTCGGCTCTGGTCAGTCTATCGGTTTTGGCGCAGGCAGGGATACTGATCATTGACGACAATGCCGACACGCGACAGCTATTTCAGCGCTATCTCGAAGGAACGCGCTATTACTTCCTCGGGGCGACAGGCGGTCAGCAGGGGTTCGCGCAAGCACTACAAAAACGTCCCGCCCTTATTGTGCTGGATGTCATGATCCCCGACCAGGATGGCTGGGAGCTGCTGGGGAAACTGCGAGAACACCCCGATACCCGCTCTATCCCCGTGCTGATTTGCACAATTTTGGCGCAAGAAGAATTGGCGCTTGCGCTGGGGGCAGCGGGCTTTATTCGTAAACCCGTTAGTCGTGATGGTTTTTTGCAGGCACTGGATCATCAACTTGACCAGCCGGAGTAAGTGTCTTGCAGAGCGCACGAATGCTGGCAAGTAGTTGTGACATTGATAGACCGTCGTTCAGTCGCACGCAGAGATTGTGGCTGACAATAGGCTGACCACCGGGGTCACGAGCGGAAATCAGGATAACAGGAATAGCCTGCCACGCAGGAGTGGATTTTCGCAGTTCCAGTAACGCAAAACCGTCCATATTGGGCATGACTAAATCCAGCAGAATGACATTAGGCTGATGCTCCCCCAGGATATGCATTGCTTCCAGGCCATTTCGTGCGATCAGCACCCGATACTGATGCTCTGCGGAAGCGAGCATCCGACTAAACAACTGTAGGGCATCGGGTTCATCGTCCACGATTAAGACTAAACCCTCTTTTACCGCCAAACGAACAAGCGCATCCAGGAGTTCTGTCCGCGAAATGGGTTTGATAAGTCGATCTGCAATGCCCAGCTCTGCCAGCGATTGAGAAACGCCATGAACCGCGCAGGTAAAAATGGGGATGTGGCTCAACGCAGCGGGGGGATGGCTCAGGTGGTCGAGTTTATCGGTTACAACGGCCTCGTTAACGATGAGCGCCATTGCCGGTTCTCGCGAAATCTCCTGCAGGGCCTCCTCCCAATTCCGCGCTGGGACGATTTCCACATCACTCCAGTATCGAGAAAGCAGCCGCTGGATTACATTCTCACTATCCAGCACTACCATGCGCCAATTGACCTGAGGTTTAGGAGCGAGGGAAGGCTGCATTCGCCCGGTATATTCCCAATCAATGATAAATTTCGGCAGGAAATTGGGCGCGGAGTCAGGGGGTAGCCCTTGCAATGGAATATAAAACAGGAAAGTTGCTCCTTTGCCGACTTCGCTTTCGCCCCATATTTTGCCCTCGTGCAGTTCAACGAAGTATTTACTGATGCTTAAGCCCAGTCCTGTTCCGCCATAGCGGTGGCGGGTAGAGGTATCTAACTGGTGAAAGGGTTGAAAGAGTCTGGGCATATCCTCAGGGCTGATGCCAGGGCCAGTATCTTTGATCGCGAACATGAGGTTCTGTGCTTCTTGCCAGACGCGTATCGATGCTCCACCATGCTCCATGAAGCGCCCTGCATTGCTGAGGAGGTTAAGCAGCACTTCCCGAATGCGGGTCTGATCACAGAAAACAGGGGGTAAAGCGGCTTCGATTTCGGTTGTCAGATATAGATGTTTGGATTGATAAAGGGGGCGCACGGCCTGAATGGAGGTTTCTACCAGTGAGGGAATGTGTACATACTCTTTGGTCAAAGCCATTTGGTCAACTTCCAACTGGCTCAGGTCGAGGATGTCATTGATCAACTTGGCGAGATGTTCGGCGTTCCGCTGAATTACGGCGAGATCCGCGAGCAGCATGGGTGGGATGTTAACGCCATAATTGGGAGGCGACACGAGCATCATCTCCGCAAATCCAATGATCATGTTCAATGGAGTTCGCAGTTCGTGGCTGACATTAGCCACAAACTGCGCTTTGGTGGCATGTGCTTCTTCCGCAGCCAACCGCAGGCCAGCCGCCAGTCGATTCAGGCGTGTCAGGTTCAGGTTGGCACGTTCAAGATCGTGCAGTGTTTGTTTGAGTTCGCCTTTCTGGTCGCGGCTTGCCTGAAGCGTAGATTGTGTTTGTTGGTAGTGGTTCCAAAACCAGTTCGAGACACGATACATTTGCCAGTAGCCGGTTGCCAGCAACGCGGCAGTTCCCCAGATCGAAACCAAAGAGAGTAACAGCGTCGGGGTATCTACCTGTACGCTCAGGAACAAGGGCAAGGAGCTGATAACACTGGTCAAGAGGGTAGCGCGTAAATGGACTGTAACTGCCGCTATGATGACCGGTAGGCTGAGGAGTACGAGGACGGTGGCAATGCCTGACCAATAATAGATCGTATAAATGAAAAACACCCACAGGGCAAGCATACATGCCTGTCCAAGAGCTGGCGACCAGGTGTGAATTAACCAAACGACAAACGACATCACATAGATGAGAATACCTATTGCCTGAAACTGAAGCTGGTTGGTCGTGATCGATGACGTTTTGACGAAAATGGCAAACAGCATACCCAGGTTTGCCAGAATAGGGAGAACGTAGAGGTAGGAAATACGAAGTTCGGAATAGTGACTCGGTGCAGCGTCTGGATGTTCTCTGGTTGGCACACTAATCGTTGACATGGTTTTGACCCATTTTGGTGGAGGACAAACAAGAGACCCATTCAGGATCAATCGGCGATTTCAAATGCCGGCGGGCTGTGGCAGCCTAATGACGAATGCAGCCGCTGACGATTGTAAAACACTATTTCACAATCAGCCTCGACCAAAAGCGATATGCAAAACCCTGATAAAGAATGCCTTTCGCGCGCACAGGCTTGCCCCTGCTCCAGCGGAAACACGCAGCATTTCAGCAGCAAAACCGGCATAAAAAAGTGATCCGCGCCAGTCACACGCAGCGCCTCTACGCTTTCAACGGGCGACACGGTGCAACAACAATCCCGCTCTGAGTAAGAGGCATCGATGGCAAGTTATGACGGGATGGTAAGGGTTATGCGCGTTCCGACGCCGACCGCGCTTTCAATTTGGATTAACCCTTTAAGCGCTGCTGCCCGTTCCTGCATTGACTTTAAGCCCAGATGACCTGGGAATACTTGTGAAGTGTCAAACCCTAGGCCATTATCGCTAATCTCAAGACTGTATCCTGCCTGCAGCTCAAGAAGCGAAAGTCTGATTTGAGTTGACTGGGCGTGTTTGATCGCATTGTGCAGTGCTTCGCGTGCGACCCGATATAAGTCTGACTTGACTGGCAATGCCAAATTCGGTTCGTCGCAGAAACTCGTCGTGATCTGAATTCCATGTCGTGACTGAAGGGACTGGGCCTGTTTACGCAGAATACTGACCAATCCTTCTTCTTCAAGCGATTCGGGACGAAGGTCGAAGATGAGCGCACGCATTTCTGACAACCCTACCTCAGCCAGTGACAGAATGTGGCCGACCGCCTCGTCAATACGGGTTGGGTCGTGCTTCAAAAAGGCACGCGCTGAATGTCCCCACAAGCTGATCGTATATAGCACCTGTGAAACGGAGTCATGTAATTCACGTGCCAGTCGATTGCGTTCTTCCAGTGCGGCAAGCTGCTGCGCCTGTACTGCAAGCTGTTCGGCAGCGAGTCGGGCGGCTTCGGTTTCCTGCTGTAAGCGGATGCGTTCGGCTGCACCACGAACATAATCGCCAACGCCCGACACCAATCGACGCTCCTGAACCGAAAACTGCCGGGGTGTGCCACTTTGAAAGGTAAGTGCGCCGATCCACCGTTCACCGACATAGAGTCGGATGCTTATCACGGCATACAGACCGCTTTCCAGGTAACGGCTGATAGTTCCCGGATCAAGGCGAGGGTCACGCGCAACATCTTCAATCACAACCATTGAATCGCGCGATAGTGTTTCCGTATATGCCAGCGCAGAACGGGGAATCTGCTGCCCGATGCGAGCCATCATCGTCCCTGTTCCTGCCGCTACTTCCACATGTGACGCTGTCTCGTAATCCCAGTTTTCCCAAAAATACAACCCAACCGTGATCAATCCGCTGATAATTCCCTTCAACGCATGGACAAGCTCTTGGTACGTGTTCGCGGCATTAATGCTTTCGCCCACCTGATAGAGGAGATCGATCTCCTGATTTGCAGATATGGTTTCCTGCTGCAAGCGCGTTCGCTCGACAGCAGCGGCGACCAGGTCGGCAATCGCGGCAAACAACCGCACCTCGCGTTCCGAATACCGCCGAGGACGGGCGCTGTTGAATCTCAGCCCGCCGATCCATCGCGTGCCCACGTACAGCGCAAGACTGATGAACGCGCGGGTATTCAGCGCTGCCCAACTTTTCGCCGTAACTGGGTCCATACGCGGGTCGGTCAGCGCGTCTTCAAACAGCCAGATCCGCTGCCCAACCATGTGTTCAGCAATCGGATAATCCTCTTTCATCAGGCGCGTACCGGATTGCAATACCCCATCCCCGGTGCGATCCAATACGAAAACGACTTCCTCGTAGGTGGCGTTTTCCCAATCGAAACCTTCCCATAGCAGGAGCATCACCATATCGGCTTCTGAATCAAAGTAGGCAACTGCTTCTACAATCTCAGCATAAGAGTTGGCGCTGTTGATCACCTCACTGGCGCGGTAGAGCAAATTAAGCTCTTGATTGGTCTGTTCCAGTTCAATAGCCCGCCGTTGCGACTGCTCAAGCAGTCGGATCGAGTCGACCACCGGCGAGACTTGACTCTGTAGAGCCGTGAAGATGCGCTCATCTCGTGAATCGAAGGCATGAGGGCTGTCCCATAAGAAGTAGATTACCCCTAACCAGCGCCCTTTGCTGTTCAGGGGCAGTGCCACAAAAGCACGCACTGCGAATTCCTGAAGCATGGGGCTGTTGTCGACGATTGGACGATGAGAATCCAAGATATCGGCAATCAAGGTCGGCTGCTCAGGGTGGGAGATCCAGCGGTCGTGTAAACTGCGGTCAGGGACGGCCAACCGCCGTCCAACGCCCACGACCTGATGATCAAGCAGCGACCATTCCGCTGCAAGTTCGATCCATCCTTTATCCGTATCGTTTGCATAAAACAGGTGACCGCTCGATGCACCGTTGTCGCGGGCATATCCGCTAACGGCGTTCAACACCTCTTCGGATGTTGATGAGGTAAGGAGCTGGCTGGAAAACTCGTACAGGATGTCGATCTCACGTTTGGCGATTTCCAATTCAACGGCACGATCCAGGCTGTCTTTGAACAGGCGGGCTGTTGCCACTGCCGATGCCGCATACTGTTGAAGCGTGCTGTAAACACGTTCATCCTGCTGGTTAAATGCATATACCCCTTTCCAACCGAACGAAATCACCGCTATCCAGCGCCCATTGCTGTATAGTGGAAGCGTCACTAAGGCACGCGCATGGTAGTGACTAGCCAGATGTTGAGTATCAAAGTCTACAAATTCTGAGTTGAGAATATCGCTGACGAACATCGGGCGGTTGGGGGTCGCGAAGCCCACTTGTGTCAACTTGCGATTATGAACTTCAACACGCAGCCCGATGGGCGCTAGATAGGCTTCCGCCTCAGCCCATGTGGCGACGATCTCCAACCAATATGGTTGAAAATCGTCAAAATACCCCAAGTTGGCAGTAACTGCCCCTTTCGCTCGTGCGTAAAGGCTCACAGCCTCCAGTATTTCTCCGGGAGTTGAGGCGATCACAAGCTGCTGCGACGTTTGATAGAGAAAATCCATTTCCGTTGGGAGCAGACTTGGGGACATAGTCACGCGTGAATTCCTCTCGCCGTCCTTGGCTAAGGTGTGCTCGGTGGGTCAACTAACCCGATCCGCACCGCGTGAAGCGCCGCTTGTGTGCGACTGTTCACATTCAGCTTGGCAAGCACGTTGCTCACGTGTGTTCGGACGGTTTTCTCGCCGATGCCTAACTCGGCAGCAATTTCCTTGTTCGACAAGCCCTTGCCGATCAACTTCAAAATGTCTGTTTCGCGTTGGGTAAGCGTTTCGGGGCTTTCCGGCGCACGCACTTCTCGCATGAGCCGTGCCGCTGCCTGTGGTGACAATTGAACCTGTCCAGCCGCTGCTGCCTTAATTGCGCGAGTTAGGTCATCTGCCTGCGTATTTTTCAGTAGGTAACCAATTGCGCCAGCTCGCACCGCATCGACTACAGTGTTATCTTCGAGAACACTGGTCAGAGCAATAATCTCGATTTCTGGCAATTCGCGCCGGATGGCGGTGGTTGCCTCGATCCCTCCCATTACCGGCATCACTAGATCCATCAGAATAATATCAGGATGCAGCGTGCGGGCGAGTTCAATGGCTTGCTTACCGTTTACGGCTTCTCCAACGACTTCCAATTCAACGTCAAAGCTTAGAAAAACTTTCAACCCCTGACGCACGATCGCATGATCATCGGCGATCACAATCCGAATAGGCATCTTTCTATCCCCAACTAGCAATGTTAATGAGAACCATCCTAATCCTCATATTACTCTTTTGTCATCGTGATTTTGTCGCACATCGGCAGGGGCTTTTGTTGGAACGTCTGATGGCTTGCTTAAATGGTATCCGTGAGTCAAACCTGTAATGAATTCCAGTTCAAGTTTCAGCTCCCAATTGTTTGAATGAGCGCCACCGGACTTGCATTTATATTTTGAATGATGCAAGTGAATACTGCCTCCGACATTTGTCCCAATTGTACTCCGACAAATTCCAGAAAATTAGCTGCATCAAAGATCCCATCAGAATTCAATCTGTTGCCAGATGAATGCTGTGTCTCGATTGACATAAATTCAATATGAGCACAGGTCTCCCCCTACTCCTCAAATGATCACAGTGTCGAAAGGAATTATCAGTGATCAGATTTCACCATTGGCTTTTGTTTGTCATCCTCACGGTGTTGATCCCAATCTATGGAACTCAAGCTCAATGTACCCCGCGTGCAGATTGGACAAACACCTATACCGTAGTACGCGGCGACACTTTGTTCCGAATTGCCCAGCGCTACAGCGTGTCCGTAACAGATCTCGCGCAAGAGAACTGTATCACGAATACAAGCCTGATTTATGCAGGACAAATGCTGCTTGTGCCCAGCACGACAACGGGGCAATCACTGACGGTACGGTTACCAAATGCGACAAGCGTCTATGACAGCCCAAATTCTTCTGTAGTACTCGTCCCACTGCAAGCAGGCAATGTGACTGCGATTGGACGTTCACAGGATACTAACTGGGTGTTTATCCGTGTTGCCAACGTTCAAGGTTGGGTGTGGAGCTATACCTTAGAAATGGACAGCACCCTCATCAACAGTCTGCCCATCGTCACGCAGCGTGGCAGCATCGATAGTGGCACGGCAAATAGCTGTACCCAAACTCTGCCGTCGCGCGTGAGTGTGGGCAGCCAAGCGCGGGTGTTACCAGGCGTGCCCAATAATGTGCGCTCCACGTATTCAACAACCGGTGCACTGGTCGGAACGCTGCCCGGCGAGACGGTTTTCAGTGTAACAGGTGGACCTCAGTGTGCGGAAGGCATCCTATGGTGGCAAATCTATTCAGGGGGGATGGTAGGCTGGACAGGTGAGCTTCAAGGCGCTTCCTATTGGATCGAACCCGCAAATCTGATTGATACAAGCGCAAGCATCACCGTGAGGGTTTATGTACTGAATGTACGCAATGCTCCCAGCACGCGGGCAGACATTCTGACGCGCATTCGTTTCGAGGAAGTCTACAGTGTTGTCGGCAGGCTGGCAGACAATAGCTGGGTGCAAGTCAACGTGAACGGCACGATTGGCTGGGTCAACGCCACTTACGTAAATGCTGTCAATCTGAATACCGCGCCGGTGATCGCGCAGTAAGTCTCAGACGAGGCATGTCGGGTTCGCTGCAATAAGCATGTATATCGGTGGCGAGTTCTTGATCGTTCTGTTCAATCGTTTCACTAAGGAGAGATCAACATGAAGTTCTTTGTATGGTTCGTCATTGTTTCGTTGGTCTTGGGAGTGAAGGCATCTTTTGCACAGCAATCGGAATGTGATGCCGGATTTTCTGACACCCGCGACTACATTGCCGATATTTTTGCCGCCAGGACGGCTGAAATTGAAGATGGCATCATCGCATGGGAAAGCGCAGACTGGGACAACATCGTGCGCCGTGTGGTGTTCTCAAGCGAGTCTTTCCTGAACCATTGCGCTATTGTGAACCAACCGCTGGATGAGCAAGCCGAATTGTTGGAACACCTTGCGATGTCAAGTTTCATGCAGTCACCGATTGAAACACTTGATGTCGGAGGTGATTTTGGCGATGTGGTGTTGAGCAGTGACTTCACGCCGACCACAGAATTCATTGATCTGAACCGCGATGAGGTTGATGAGCTAGTGCTGCATACCCAAGTGCCGTATTTCTCACAAGAGACTGTCTATCAGATACGCGGCGGGTTGAGCATTGCCTTCTTCTTTGGCGAAGAGGGCTGGGTGGGACAGATTATCGCGCCTATCTCCCATTTCGTGACTGATGCCACCATTGAACGACTGACCTATGCGATGAGCGAGAACCACGCCCTGAGCGCTCAAACTGCGCCTGAGGCACTCATCTACTTTCCCGCGCCTGATGTGCAAATACTTGATGTTGAAGATACGCGCCTGACTTTTATTACCCTTCACTCGTTGACGGGCACAGGAGAGGCGAAAGAACTGGCAGTGTTGACTTGGGAAGATCGCGCGCCCTATGTCGAGCTGCGGGTTGCCTTTGATGACTGGTGTTATCCCGGTCGTATGCTTGATTGGGAAATAGGGGAAGATGGCAGTGTGTTTATCCCTACCAACGAGGGGGAAGAAGGTTCGCCCTTGCACTGCGGCAGAACAACAGAAGTGTTATTTCAGTGGATCGATGGGGAATATGTGCCACAGCCCTAAGGTATAAGACTAGATCGTTAACCAATACACTGCGTCCGAGCAAGGGGTTGTCTCCTTACTCACATATTCAACCGCGCGATTTCCAATGACTTGGACCGTCTGTTCCCAATTGAAAACAAATCAACGAGGTCAAACCATGAACTATCGCCCTTTACTCCTTCTCGTTTTTGGGATGCTGCTCATGCTCGTCGGGGCAGCCGTGCAAGCGCAAGACAGTAATGTCCCCGCTTTCGCCTCTGTCGAAGAAGGCACGCTTATACTGAGTGATGCGCTCGGCACTACTCGCGAGGTCTTTAGCGCCTATAACTTTCAGTATCTTAGCTGGAATGCCGATGGCACTAAACTCGCGTTCATCCTGCGCGACAGCGATTACATCGCCTCACTCGGCGTGGTTGATGCCACCAGTGGCGAGGTAACTGTGTTTTCGACAGAACGCCTCGAATACGGCTTCAATCTAAACTGGACTTTGGATGGACGCATCCTGTTCGCCACTTACAGTCGCGCGAATGACCAGGCGGCAGGCAGTGACTATCTGGTTGATATACAGGCAGTAGCACCTGAGACAGGATCTGCACCTGATGTTTTGGGTACGTTCGCATTTGGCACAGGCTGTGGCGGCGGTTCTCCCATTCCTACTGATCACGTGTATTCGGCTGAAACCAGTGGTTTCCGGGGCTTCTTTCTCACGCTGGCGGACACCCCTTACGGCATCGTTCACAGCGTGAACTGTGGAGGCATCGGTATCGGGTTGCTCAATCCGGTGACGGGCGAATCAACACCGATTGTCGAGAATTTCGCTAAAGTGATCGTCTCGCCCGATGGCAAACACGCCGCAGGATTAGAACTAAATTTCGAAGTTCATTCCGTCGCGCGAATTCTGATCTATAACCTTGACACACTGGAAGCTGTAGAAGTAGCTGCGGGGGAAGAGACAGATCAGTTAGCGTGGAGTCAGGACGGCGAAAGCCTTTACTATACCATCCGAATGCCAGATACCAATCTGCTTGATGGGCTGACCGATCAGCAGCGTCAGTCGATCAACGAGATGTTTGGCACAACGATGGAAGCGCTGCATGGCTATACCTCATCCATTCACCGCGCCGATCTTGTTGACCAGACGCACGAGATGCTCTATGAGGGATACGCTTACGCCATCGGCAGGATAGCGGAAACAGACGACGCGCTCTATTTCTCTCAAGTGCCCAATTTGGATATCTGGCTGGATAAACTGCTCAATGGCGAGGTGCAGTATGACGACGCTGCATCGGCTGCGCCCTTTGTGGAGCCAGCGGTGCTGCGTCTCGCGCCGCAGGAATCCACTGAAGCCGTTTTTCTCGGTTGGTTCGACCAGTTCACACCAGTAGTCGGCAGCTAATGGCTCTGCCTTGCGTGCAGGTGGTCTCACGCCGAGATCACCTCTGCTTCTAACAAGTAATAACAATCAAATACTGCTACTGCATCAGGAGAATACGATGAGTAAGGTACTGCAACGGGCAATCTTGCCAATCTGGGTTGGGTTACTGACGCTGATGTTCACGGTCACAGTACAGGCAACAACTTCAAATCCAGCCTACTTCATCGCAGCAGACTCAGACGGTGTTCAGCAGGTTTATCAGGTGCTGATAGACGGGCAAAGCGAACCACGTCAGATCACCTACACGACGAGCGATGTGATCACATTTGGGGTGGCTTACGATGGGCTAGCTATCGCATACATGAGCGAAGGGCAGCTGTGGCTGCAACCCATCCACACTGAAGAGTCGCAAGCACTGACGGCTGTGCAGACTGCCCAGTTCTTTTCGCCGCCCGTCTTCAGTCCAGATGGGCAGTATATCGCCTATGCCGATGGCGGCGTGTGGCTGATGGATCTAGGCACGCGGGAAACCCGTCAGCTCCTCGTCGATGTTGACCTGACTGGACCCGATGATCCTCCTTCCGAATTCCGCCGTTACGAACCTCAACAGTTTGTATTGGGGCCGAATGGGCGCGTAGAAAAGCTGGTGATCGATGTCGGAGTCTGGGGGTGGGATAGCGCAGGTGTTTATGATCTGGCAACAGGCGCTTTCGTAGAGCTTGAAGGACAAGTTCACACCAATATTTTGCCTCTGGATGGTGGGTTCGCCTTGGTTTACGGGAATACTGGAGTCGCAGGTGAGCCAGCGTTGAGCATCGCACCGAGTCTCGACCAGATCAATGAAGCAGTCGAAGTCTTGAGATTCGCCGATTTGACCGATGAAATCCTGTTCTTTGAGCAGGCGGTGGAGATTGCGCCCCAGGTGGTGCGTGTGTATGGTCAAACCATTTCACAGACCCCGGGTGATTTTGGCATCTTCTATTTTGACTACAACTTGATTTCCGGGGCAGACGCGGTGAATTTCATCACGGTTGCTGAGCCGGGGCAGGAATCGGCGAGGTACGGCAGACTTTCACCGGATGGGGCACTCTTGCCAGTCTACGTGAATCCGGTATACGGAGATCATGGAACGATTCTTGGCACACTGCACCTGGTTGACATGGTAAATGGTGGGATCCTGGCTGTTGAGTTACCTGAGGCGGTTGGAATTTGGGGTTGGCAATCGTAAGAATTAGCAGATGAACGGACTGGCGCCTGGTCGTGCACTATGACCGTCATCTGCATATCTACCATGCCTTTTGTCTCGTCGCTATCATTCTATGGTGCATCAACCGAGTATTGAATTCAGTTCTAACGTTGGAGCTGCGGACTCCATTCGCATCTCTCAAGAATTTGACCGACGAGATACACGGTGTGAACCGCCGCGAAGGGTTTAGACCAGAAATGAAAATCGGCGGGTTATTTCCGCCGATTTTCATCCAGAATATTGAACTGGTTCTAAATGAGCTGGGAGGACTGTAGCCAAGTCGAACAATCAAAACCTCTGAATACCCTCGACCTTTTCCACAACATTACATTTCCTCAACGCGCAAAACTACTGCGCTTCACAAACTCGGGATTACTTTTGGCTGTTCGGTGATTGAGGGGAGCATCAACCTCCCCCAACCACCTTGAAGGCTCGCTGCCGTTGCCAGCAAGACTCCCGCAGGACAGTGTAACACACCTCCGCGTTGTCTTTGCCAGCCCCAGCGATTGCTATCCGGTGAGACCGATTTTGGAGGAAATGGCAATGACTCGTATTCTCGCGTTGACCAACCACAAAGGGGGTGTGGGCAAGTCCACATCCGCTACCAACGTCGCCCTGGGCTTGTGTGGGGTTCTGCACAGGATGGGTGCGACCAACAATCGCGTGCTGCTCATCGATACTGACAGCCAGGGACACGCGACGCTGGTTACAACCGGTCGCAATGACTTCGGCGCAGATGACAGTTTGTACGCCGTGCTGATGGCAGATCGCCAACAGGCAGCCCACGTCATGGCAAACTGCATCGTCCAAAGCGCCTGGGATGCCGATCTGCATGTGCTGCCCGCCTCGCCAATGCTGGAAGGCGCAGAACGGGAACTGATGGGTGTGGCTGGCGCGCCTTATCGGCTGGCCGACCCGCTGTCACGGATTGCCCATCACTATGCCGCCGTCGTAATCGACACACGTCCCTCGTTTTCGCTGATGACCGAGATGGGCTTAATCGCCGCAACAGATGCGCTGGTCCCAGTTGAACCGCGTTATCTGGAAACTGTTGGCTTGATGAGCGTGATCAACAAGATCGGCGAGATTCGCGAGGGCTGGCGCGTTGCCAACCTACGCGTCAGCGGCATCATCGTGACCAAGATGGACACACGTGTAAAAGGGCATAACTACCTGCTGGACGAGCTGAAGCAGCATCCCTCCCTGAGCAAGCTGCTGTGCGGCGTCATTCCCGCGAATGAGGCGGTGTCGTATGCCCATCGCAACCATCAGAGCATCTTCAACTACGATCCCCAAGCTCCAGCAGGTATCGCTTACCTGAAGCTGGTTGGCACGCTCATTCAGCGCCTGTTCAAGGGTGGTGGTGTGTAATGGCAAAGCGTGACAACACTCAACGCCTGGATGCGCTCCTTGGCTCAATTACGGACGACTTGCTGGCCGCAGATCTTGCGCCGTTGAAGGACAATCCTCTACGAGTGGAACGAATCCTGCTGGAAATGGTCCGACCGGATCCGGTGCAGCCGCGTCGTGTCCTGCCTGAGAATATTCACTTCGAATTCCACAACAATCGCATGACCCCGACGCAGGCGCTACGTCAACTGGTGCAAGTGGTTCAGATCGCTGCCCGGCAGCGAGGGAGACCTTTCAACAATGTCCTGGAACTGGTTGCGCAGGGAGACGATGAAGGTGTGGATGCGCCGGAGATCAAACTTTCACCCGAAGAGCTTCTACTGCACGATCTGGTCACACTGGCGATTACGATTCGGGATGATGGGCAGGTCAACCCGCTGACGGTAGTGGATGTGTCACAAGGCGTGACACGGCTGTTCCGCATCGAGACTGGTGAGCGACGTTACTGGGCGACATGGCTGCTGCGCGACTTCATTCCAGAGTACAGTGGTGATGGCATGATCCCCTGCATGGTTATTCCGGCAACGCAGTCGTCCGTGTTCCGGCAGGCAAAGGAAAACACGGCACGCAGCGGCTTGTCAGCGATTGCAATGGCGCGCCAGGCCGCTTTATTGCTGCTCACCGTTCATGGTTATGAGATTCCGGCATATGCAGTGAATAACGACTTCTACCGCCAGGCACTTGGCCTCGACCTGCGCGGGAAGCGGGAATTCACAGATGCAATCCTGGCTGCAATGGGCGGAATAGGCAGGATGCAGTTTAGTCGCTACAAAGCCCTGTTGACTTTATCGGATGAGGCGCTTGAACTGGCAGATCGCTTTAATCTGGACGAATGGAGATTGCGACACCTCTTAACGCTCTCTGGCGATGCACAGGTTGAGATGATTCGGCAAATCATTCAATTCAATCTTACCGGTCGGCAGATTGAGCAGCTGCTCACAAACGGAGGCGAACAACCTAATGTTGAGGATGACGATCCCATCTCTCCCGATGCAAAACGTGTTGCGAAGCTGTTGAAGAGTGTCAAAGATACGACGGCAGAAGATTTTGCGCGAGCATTAGTGCTTCAAGAGAAGGATGTCGATCTGGCCCGGGCACGTCTAATCAGTCTTCGGCGTTTGCTAGATCAAGTCGAACAATGTCTGGGCTAAGCGCAGAATTGTAACCGTGCGGATACAAATTGGAGAATTGCTGTGAGACGACTTGCACGCGGACCACCTAAGTACAAGACAAAAAAAGACCCACTTCAAGAATGGCAGTGGATCTGGCGAGACACTATTTTGTTTGACGTCGTAATCAGACTATAGCACGTCCCGCCTACCCCTGCAACTGTTTTTGCCTCTATTTGCCGCATCAGTGGATGTGGTTGTTCTTCAACTTTGCATGTTGCTGGAGGAATATCAATATGAACATAGATCTGGAGCAAATCCGCTCGCGTAACCCCATTGAAGAAGTGGTTGGCGAGAAATTCACCCTCAAGAAGTCTGGCAGCCGTTTCGTTGGCGTGGAACATGACAGCCTGGTTGTGGTACCACGCACAGGTTTCTACTTCTGGAACTCGCGAGGCGAATATGGTGATGTCTTCGATTTCGCCGGGCGGCATCTGTTGAACCTCGGAACGTGGAATCCGCGTGATGCAGCCCAGTTCATCGAAGTCTTGCGCTACTTGGCCCAACGAGTGGGCATCACGATCGACGAAAATGATGCTTTCAAGCAATCGCCTGCCTGGTCAGAACGCCAGTTGGTGCTGCGGCTGCACGAGACCTTGCTCAACACGCCTGCCGCCCTGGAATATGCCACCAACCGACGCGGCTGGAAGTTGGAAACGATTCGTTCGGCACGCCTGGGGTTCATGCCAGCGGATAAGCGCAGTTTGCTGGCAGACCTCAATCTGCCAGAGCGCTGGCGAGCCGTTGTTCAGAAGTTCCCCTCTGCGATGGTCGTCTATCCGCATCTCGAACGCGGCGGATTGACCTATCTGAGTGGGCGCTCCATTGAGGGGAAGCGTCATTACAACCCGCCGCGTGAAATCATGGGTGAACGGCGGGCCTTTTTCAATGCCTGTTACCATCCCCAGGTAGAACAGGTCGTCATCGTAGAGGGACAGGCGGATGCGATCAGCTTCGCGGAATGGGGGATTGCAGCTGTCGCAATTGCTGGGATGCAGGTGACGGACGACACCCTGAAGGGATTGCAGACACATGCGCGGGTGTTCGTGGCGCTGGACAACACAGATGAGGCTCAAGCCAAGAGCCGTGATATTACCCTGGCCTTGCGAGGTCAAACCTATCTGCCGCATCTTCCCAGCGGCATCAAGGATGCTAACGAGTGGCTGCTGCAAAAAGCCTCAGCAGATGATGCAGCGGCAATGCTCAATCGCGCTCAGCACTGGCTCTCGGCTGAAGTTGGGCGAGTAGCTTTCCTGGAAGGGCTGGAACGACAGGATGCCATCCGGCAATTGTTCCACTACGCGACTGAACTGGACGACTTTGCGCTGACGGAGTTCAAGTCGCAGATGGCGAAGATTGGCATGAAGGGGCGTGCGTTTCAGGAACTCTTCAAAGCAGCACAGTCAACAGGTGGAGAAAATGCGGCTGCGGATACGCCCGAAGTCCTGAGCGACACCATCCCAATCCTGTCGCCAGCCCTTGGTTTCCAGCGCGAGATGGCTTTGGTGACGGTCTCCATCACCGAGCGCCTGAAAGGGAACAAACTCAACACACAGCCGTATCTGGTCACGAGCACCCGCGAAATGCGTCGTCTGGCGGATGAGCAGATCGTGACGATTCGCGATCAGGAAGTGGCGCTTAAGGTTATTCCCGAAGGCACGGAGTTTCTCATGCGCTGGCGCTACAGCGACATCCGCCGCTTTCTGGCGGGCGAGGTCTATGCGCCGGGTGAGGTGTTCCAGACGATTCATGCGCTGCTGACCCGTTACATCGACTTCCGTTCGGAGGTCGAAAGCCGCATCCTGGCGCTCTGGACGATTGGCACGTATTTCTACACCCTGTTCCCGGCCTATCCCTATCTGGCTCTCAATGGTCCCAAGAACAGCGGCAAGAGTACCGTGATGCGCGTGCTGCAGCCGCTGTGCTTCAACATGGTCAGCACGTCAGACCCGACCGGGCCGAGCATGTTTCGGCTGATCCACTACACAAGCTGCACCGTCGGGATTGATGAGGCGGAGCGCTACCACAATCCCAAAGACCCCGGAATGCAGCAGATTCGACAACTGCTCAACAGCGGCTACAAGGCAGGGATGCCCGCCATCCGTCTGATTGGCGAAGACATGAAACCGCAGGCATTCGATGTCTACTCACCCAAGATTCTGGCCGCAATACAGGGGTTAGAAGACATCCTCGCCAGCCGCTGTATCGCGATACCCATGCGGCGTACCGACAAGCAGATGCCCTGTTTTCCGCCGGATTTCGATGGCGCGACCCTGCGCCACCAGCTCTACACCCTGGCGCTGACGCACTTCGGAACGGTCTATCGTAACTATTTCGAGCGACCCGAACTGCACAAGCTGCACAATCGTTCCGGCGAATTGTGGTCACCATTGGTCGCACTGGCCGCTTTCTTTGAAGAGCTTGGCGAGGTGCGCGGCCTGCTCAGTGCCATCTCGGATGCCGCGAATTGGGATGAGCAAGTCAGTGACGGCAAGGCGTTGAGTGACCGCGAAGAGGCTGTGCTGCAATCATTGGAAATTCTGACGCGGACGCAGCCCGAGTGGATTCGCGGCGTCGAGCTGCGTGAGCAGGTTGCTAAACTGCTGGGCTATTCCAACGAACAGATGGGACATGCACAGTGGGTTGGACATGTCCTCAACCGTCTGCAGCTTACGGATCGCAACCGCCGCCGCGCGTATTCCGGCGGGCAAATGTACAGCATACCACGTGACGAGGTACTGGACATGATGCGCCGTTACGATGTCAATGTGGCTGAGGGTTGAACACGGGCGAGAACCGACCACAACTGACCATACTGACCATACCTCCTGTGCAGAAGTGTGGTCAGTATGGGGATGCCAAACGCACTGCAAAACCGCACATACAGAACACTTGTGCTTCATTCGATCTGGCCGATAATGGACAGATGCGGCAATCATCTCACGAGGGCTATCATGCTGACCGAACGACAACACGCGGTATTGAAGTTCATCTATGCCTACCAGATGCAATTCGGTTATGTGCCGACCATCCGCGAGCTGCTGAGCGGCATTGGCCTGCGCTCGACCTCAGCCGTCAAACATCACCTGGATCATTTGCAGGAGCGGGGCTACCTGTCCATAGAGCAGGCACGTGCCCGCGCTTACTCTCTGACCCGCAAAGCCTACCTGGCATTAGGCGTTGAGGTGCAGCAAATGGCGCGTGCAGCCATTGCTTCAGAGCACGCACACTTCACCCATCTGGAGATCAGTCAACTGCACCAGGAAGTGGCGCGCCTGCGGCGGACAAACCGCCTGTTACGTCTCGAGATCCAGCGGCTGAAAGGTGCATAGGGCTGGTTGCCAGCCTGTGCAGTACAGCCCTGCTGCCCTCAAACCAAGTTCGTACGGATTGTTCTATGGCGTTCTACGAACATCTGTTTTATCCTGAGAGTGGTTTCGTTTCATTTCTGCAATAAGTACCAAGCTTTTTCC
>JAEUQX010000363.1 GCA_016788625.1 Anaerolineae bacterium | reverse complement strand
GGGAAGTCGACCAGGTCGGCTTCGGTGATGACCATGGCGATGTAGCCCTGGCTGGTCTCGTTGACACAGTAGACATGCAGCGACGGGTTGCCATTGTCGTCATTAGCCGGGTAAACCACGGCTTCGAGGTCGCCGTCCTGCCAGTTCAGGCGATGGTCGGGCGGGCGCACGACGACTGGCGTGGTGACGACTTCGCCACAGGCTTCACTTCCACCCGCAACCATGCTCACGGCGTCGATGTTGAGCTGCGCGGGACCCGTGTAGTTTTCCGGCACAAACATATCGAAGTAGATCCGCACGGTGTTGCAGGCATATGCGCTCAGGTCGGCATTGACAGTCACATAGCCACCCGTATTAGTGGTTGCCCCATTAGGCGCGGTGAAGGTGTGTACGGTCTCCAGCACGCTGTCCGTGCCGGGGTCGCGTACCTGCGCCTCAAATACACGCGGTTGGCTGCCAAAGTTGCTAATATTAGCACTGTACTTGAAGGTGAATGAAACGCTGCTGGCTGCCGGAATGACGACATCCTGGTAGAGGAAGAAGTTGTTCGGCCCGTCGCCATCGATGGGGGACATAGCGTACTTACTGCCCTCGGCGGGTGCGGTCAGCCCCATGCAACCACCGTTGATTTGCCAGCCACTACAGTACGGACTTGATCCGGTGTAGCCCTTGGTCCAGCCGCTGAAATCGCCAGTCTCAAAACCGCCGTTGACGATGAGTTCGCCCGCCGCCAGGACGGACCCGCTTGAAAGGATGACGATGCTGCCAATGAGCAGCGCGAGAATGATAACGACGAAACGAGTACGATGTGCCATGTAGATGATACTCCGTATGATGCGTATAAACGCTGTTGAATTACGCTTGTATTGAGGATAAACAAAAGTTGATGGAAATAATCCTTAAGGTATCAACTGTTAGGCAATTCTCAATTCTTGTAGGGGAAGTGCCTCAATCATAGTTATTAATTGTTCGGAATGAATGGCCTGTGTTAAGACCACCAATCGCCCTGACCACGCGCCGCTGGCAATTGACCAGTCCTATCACTGGGGTATAATCTGAACTTGTTGATTTCTTCACAGATGGAATGGAATCCGGCATGAGCAGACGACCTCCTGTGTATCCCTTCACCGCCATCGTTGGACAAGAGCGCATGAAGCGCGCCCTGATTCTCAATGCGATTGATATGCGTATTGGCGGGGTGCTGATTCGTGGCGAGCGCGGCACGGGCAAATCGACCGCCGCGCGCGCGTTGGCCGTGCTGCTGCCGGAAATCGAAGTGATTGCCGACTCGCCGTTTGGTGACGACCCGCATCACCCCGACACCTGGTCAGACGTGGTGCGCGAGCGCCAGTCTAAAGGCGAGGAACTGAAGATCGAACGTCGCAAAATCCGCTTCGTTGATCTGCCTGTGAGCGCGACCGAAGATCGCGTGGTGGGCACGCTGGACATCGAGAAGGCCATCCAGAAGGGCGAACGCCACTTTGATGCAGGCGTGTTGGCGATGGCGAACCGGGGCATCCTCTATGTGGACGAGGTGAATCTGCTCGATGATCATGTGGTTGATCTGCTGCTGGACTCGGCGGCGATGGGCGTCAACGTGGTCGAGCGCGAGGGCATCAGCTTCTCGCACCCGGCGCGCTTCATCCTGATCGGCACGATGAACCCGGAAGAAGGCGACCTGCGCCCGCAGCTCCTCGACCGTTTCGCGCTCTCGGTGGAAGTGCACGGCATCTCCGACGCTGCCGAGCGTATGGACATCCTCGAACGCCACATCGCCTACGAGGCCGACCCGGAATCCTTCCGCCGCGCCTGGGCCAGCGAGGAACAGCGTCTCTCCGACCAGATCGCCGCTGCGCGCGAGATCGTCGATACGGTCGAATATGGCCGCCGTGACCTGTACACCATCGCGGCGATGACCAGCAACCTGCACATTGACGGCCACCGCGCCGATCTGGTGATCCTCAAGACGGCACGCGCCCACGCGGCGTATCATGGCCGTACTTATGTCGAGAACAGCGACATCCTGCTGGCTGCCGAACTGGCGCTGCCGCATCGCCTCAAACGCGGGCCGTTCGCGGACGCGCAGATGAGCATGACGGCGCTGGAAGAACAGATGGAGCAGATTTCGTCCGAGTGGGGTCAGGGTGAAGAACAGACCGTGCCTTCCGAGAGCGAAGAGGAAACGGCTGTCAAAAAAAAAGCCAATCCGTAGCCTCGACCACTGAGAAAGAGATGCCGGACTTCGGCCAGACGGACGCCACCCCCCAGGATGTTTTCGACAATCGCGATGCATACTGGTGGGAGGGCGGCAAGAAGGTGCAGTCCGGCTCCGAATTCACGCCCCGCCGCCTGCAAACCAACCTCGACAAACTGACCCGCCGCCACGCCGGACGCCGCTCGCGCACCAAGACCGACCGCAAGCGCGGACGCTATATCCAGGCGCGCCCCGCTGGCAACCGCACCGACGACATCGCCTTCGACGCCACACTGCGCGCTGCCGCGCCGTACCAGCGCAGCCGCATCAAGCAGTTGGCCGAGTCCGGCATGGCGTACGCGCTCCAGAAGCGCGACTTGCAGCGCAAAGTGCGCGTGAAACGCACCGCCAATCTGATTTTGTTCGTCGTCGATGCTTCGTGGAGCATGGCTGTCTCGGAGCGTATGCAGGCGACGAAGGGCGCGATCATGTCGCTGCTCACCGATGCCTACCAGCGCCGCGACCGCGTGGGTCTGATCGTCTTCCAGAAAGACCGCGCCAGTATGGTGCTGCCGCCTACGAACTCGGTGCAGTTGGCCAAGGCCGCGCTGCAAAACATCCCGGTTGGCGGCAAAACCCCGCTGACTGCCGGGCTGATGCTGGCCTATGACACCATCAAGCGCGAGAAGTCACTGCACCCGGACATCGTGCCGCTGATGATTCTGCTCACCGACGGCGCGGGCAATGTCTCGGTCAGCGCCAATCTGCCGCCGCAGGAAGAGGCCAACCGCATCGCCGATCAGTTCAAGTTCGACTCCATCAAGACCGTGACGATCAACATGGAACACGTCGCCTTCGATCAGGGGCTGGCGGCCAAGCTGGCCGAGCGCATGGGTGGCGCGTGTTATTCGTTGGGGCAGATCCGCGCGGAGACGCTCTATCAGACGGTGCGCCAGGAGATGGACGCGGCCAACAAGGCGAATTAGGACGAGAGACACCCTCACTCTACGCGCGCTTGGGCGCTCGCAGCCTTTCCCTCAGGCAGAAGGGGTGTACTTCAGCATGGGGATAAATGCCGGGAGGATATACGGCGCAAGTGCCTGATCCTCCCCTACGAAAATCCGTCATTTGTAGGGGAGGATGAGCCTGTAAGGGCGTATATCCTCCCGATGCCGCTAAGTGGCTACCAACAACTTGAGATGGGGGCAGTCTGTGCGCAGCGAACAGGACATGTTTGACCTGATCTTGGGCACGGCCAGGGACGACGAACGTATCCGCGCCGTGATCATGAACGGATCACGCACCAACCCTGCCGCCCGCCGCGACATCTTCCAGGATTACGACATCGTGTATGTCGTGAGAGACATAGCATCCTTCATCAATGACCCAGTCTGGATCGACCGCTTTGGCGAGCGCATGATCCTGCAACTGCCGGACACGATGGGCGACCCGCCGCCGCAGGGCGACGGCAGCTTCACCTATCTGATCCAGTTCATGGACGGCAACCGCATTGACCTGAACCTGTTTCCGCTGGATAAGCTGCCCGACCGCCAGGAAGAGAGTCTGCGCGTCCTGCTGCTCGATAAAGACGGACTGTTTGCGCCCTTCCCGCCACCCGATGACCGCGATCACCTGCCGCAGCCGCCCAGCGCGCGCGCCTTCGCGGACTGCTGCAACGAATTCTGGTGGGTTTCAACCTATGTCGCCAAAGGTTTGTGGCGGCAGGAACTGACCTACGCCAAGTCGATGATGGACGAGATCGTGCGCGGGGAACTGCTGAAGATGCTCACCTGGTATGTGGGCGTGCAGACCGGGTTCACGCGCAGCCCCGGCAAGTACGGTAAGTACCTCAAGGACTGCCTGCCCGCTGACCTGTGGGTGCTGCTGGAGAAGATCTACGCGGATGCCGATTATCAACACACCTGGGATGCGCTGCTGGTCATGGGCGAGCTGTTCCGGCGTGCCGCGCACGAAGTAGCCGCCCATCAGGGACTCACATACCCGCAGCGCGATGACGACCGGGTGAGCGCACACCTGCGCTATGTTCGCGCTCTGCCGCCAGATGCGACCGATATGTACTGAGGTGGTTTGACATGTTCCTCGAAATTGATGGTCATCGGGTATTCACGCTGAGTTTTGGGGCTGGCCCGCGCACGTTCCTCGCGCACAGCGGCTGGATTGGCAACGTGGAAGATTGGCTGGCCGCGCTGGCAGTCATGAGCGGGCAGTGGCGCACCGTCATCTATGACCATCGCGGTTCCGGGGCGACACAAGTCCCTGTTGAGTCAATCACTGCCGAGGCGCTGCGCGACGACATCATCCGCGTGATGGACGTCCTGGGCATCGAACGCTGTGTGTTGGGCGGGTTCTCTGCCGGGACGACGATCACGCTGCGCGCCGTGTTGGAATACCCCGAACGCTTTGAGGGCTTGGTGCTGATGAACGGGACTGGGGGTGTGCTGCCGCCCGATGCGTCGCCCGTGCCCGCAGCAATGCGCAACATTCGCCCGTCGCAGGCGTGGCCCGGCAGCAATTACAGCGAGCGGCTGCGCTGGTTTGTCGAAAAGTGTACGCCAGAGCCAGATGTCGAACATATCCGGCGCTGGGGACATCATATGCTGCTGCGCGCCGAACCGGAGGCGGCAGACCGTCTCTGGGGCATCCGCTTCGCGGAGGAGGTCGATTTCGCCGCCCGCCTGCCCGAACTTGCCATTCCCACCCTGCTCATTCATGGCGAACTCGACGCTTTCACCAACCGGGCAGCAATGGAATACGTCGCATCGCTCATCCCTGGGAGTAAGCTGACGGTGCTGGAGGGGACGGGGCATGTGCCCGCCATGACACGCCCCGCCGACGTGGCCGCCGCCATCAATGCGTTCTTCGCTCCGCCTGCCGCCAGCTCATAACCGCTTGCGGCGTGGTAGCGCACACTGCTGAATTTGGAGAGGCAGCATGTATCGTCTCGGCGGCATGATTTTAGTGGCCTTGTCGGCAGCCGGTTTCGGCACTCTGGCGTTGTTCGGGGAGTATGCATATGCCGACAAAATGGATGCAATTTCGATTCTGTTTTGCCGCTTCTCGCTGTCGGCACTTGTGATGGTCGCCGTGCTCATCATGCGGCGCGAATCGCTGCCGAACGGATCAACCTTACTGATGCTTATGGGGATGGGCGCGCTCGGTTATGTCGGGCAGTCCTTCGCGTATCTGACAGCGCTGCAATATGCCTCATCAGGGTTGGTGGCGCTGCTGTTGTACCTGTATCCGGTGTTTGTCACGCTGCTGGCCAGCTTGCTGCTGCACGAGCGGATCACCCAGATGAAGGGGCTGGCGCTCGGCATTGCGCTCGTCGGCACCGCGCTGACCGTTGACCCGGCAGGCGGTCAAATCCTGGGGATGGTGCTGGCGATAACCGGAGCCGCGATCTATTCCGTCTACATCATCGTTGGCACACACGTCATGAAGCGTGTCTCTGTGATCCAGTCCACAGCGGTTATCTTTGCTTCCGCAGGGGCTGCTTCTGGCACGTTGATGCTGTTGAATGGGCCGCATCTTCCGGCAACGCCCAGCGGCTGGACGGCGATTCTGGCAATCGTCATGATTGCTACGGTGCTTCCGGTCGCGGCCTTTCTCGCCGGGTTAGAGCGTATTGGCCCCACCAATGCCGCCATGTTATCCACGTTGGAGCCGGTTGTTACCGTCATCCTTGGCGCAGTGTTGCTGAACGAGACGTTCCGCCCCATGACCTTGATTGGCGGGGGGCTGATTTTGGGCGCAGTCCTTTTGTTAACGCGAAGCGAATTGCGCCGCGAACCCAATCAAGAGAAGTGAACGCCTGAGCGCGAGGAAAAGCAAATGAACGACAGCGCGACCACTGCCTTGCTGATGCTCAAGCGACACTGACACGGTGTGGCCTGCTTATCCCTGCGCGGGTACACCTTCGGCAGCCGGCGCGGTTTCGGCTTTCGGCTGCACAGGCTTGGGCGGGATGATGCACAGGAACACCAGCGGTTCGTCGCTCAGGTTCTCGAACTGGTGGCGTTCGTTGCCGGGGATATAGACTACATCACCCGCGTTGATTTCCTCAAAGCGCTCACCGAGCATCACGCGCGAATGGCCGTGCAGAATCAGCACGCCATGATCGTGCGCGTGTTCGTCCAGGCTGCTGAAGCCATGCGGTGGGATGGTGAAGACGCGCACCTCGAAGTTGTTCGCGCCGTCCTCGCGCCCGATGACGACCTGTTTGGTCGCGGCGTTGCTGGTATAGGCGTAGAGTTCGCTGTTTTCCCACCGCCATTCGCCCTGCTGCCGCCGTACTACACCCATTGTGAAACTCCTGTGACTATGTGGTTCACGTTTTGCCGGATTGTAACACGGTTGTGCCCGGCCGTCCTTATCGCCGTTCGCCCCGCAGATAGACGAACCAGTACACCCCTCCTACCATCACCACGCCGCCAATGATGTTGCCAATCGTCACCGGGATCAGGTTGTTGAAGAAACCCGTGAGCGTCAGTGATGTCAGATCAAGGTTCAGGCCAGCGACAAATGCGGGGTCGAACTGCTTGATCAGCAGGCCAGCGGGAATGAAAAACATATTGGCGATGGAGTGTTCAAAGCCCAGGGCGGCGAACGCGGTGATCGGGAAGAGGATCGCCAGAATTTTGTCGGTTGTCGTGCGCGCGCCCATCGTCAGCCATACCGCGATGCAGACCAGCGCGTTGCACAGGATGCCCAGCACCAGCGCGGGGCCAAATGCTACATGGGCTTTGTGCGCGGCTATCGTCAGCATGGCCTGACCGACCGTCCCGCCGCCGTAGGTGTGTTCGCTCGACAGGAAGACCAACACGGCGGTGATCAGCGCGCCTACCAGGTTGCCGCAGTAGACGATCAGCCAGTTGCGCAGCATCGCCCGTGTGCTGACTTTGCCGCTGGCCCAGGCAATCGTGATCAGCGTATTACCCGTGAAAAGTTCCGCGCCGGCCACGATGATCAGGATCAGCCCCAGGCAGAACGCCAGCCCGAACAGCAGCCGGGTGACGCCGTAGGGCAGTACACCGCTCGCCCCGGCCGTCATCAGCGTGGCGAACAGCGCTCCCACCGCCACAAATCCACCCGCCAGTACGGCCAGCACAAATGTGTTGATGGGCTTGAGAGTCGCTTTCTTCACACCTACCTCGGCGGCGCGTGCCGCAATTTCGGCGGGCAGCAGCGCATCGACGCGAATCACGGGATCATCATTCATAGTGTCACACCCTTGCGTGCGTTCGGGAACAACCAACCGTATTGAGCATAGCGCTTATCTTCACGCATCGTGAATGAGATTCGTCACGCAATCCGCTGCACTTTTTCCGGTTGTTGGGGAACTGGCAGAGTGGGGGAGCAGAGGCGGCCACAAGACCGCCTCCGTCGCTGACAGATGAGGATCAGTTGAAGGGCTGCTGGAACGTGGCGCACAGTTCCGGTGAGGTCGCCGCATAGATGTATTGCAGCGATTCGCCGTTTACTTCCTTGCTGCCTGAACTGGCGCACAGTTGAATCTCGCTGGCCGACTGCGCGCTCAGTCCCTCGCTGCCCAGGCTGACGGCACAGCTCAGCAGGTTGCGCTGCAAACGGGTGGTGTTGATCACCGCCAGCACGCCAATCTTCGGGATAATGGTGTTGGGTTTCGCTTCCGTGTACAGGCGCGCTTCGATAGCACCTACATTGCGGTAGCAGGAGATCATGCCTTCCAGTTTGGCGATGGCTGCCGCCAGCGG
>JAEUQX010000180.1 GCA_016788625.1 Anaerolineae bacterium | reverse complement strand
GTTCCAGGGCGCTTGAGCACATACCCCTGGTGAACATGCAGCGTCAATTCCGAACCCCATCTGCCGTCCGTATCCAACCGCAGCAGATACGCGCCCAGACAACCGCTGCTGTTGCCGTTGATATTGTCCTCGTCCACGCCGATGCCGGGGGCAAACATGCGCGCCGAGGTTTGTGGGGCTGTTGTCTCTTCGTCCAGCGCAAAGGCAAAACAACCGATGCT
This sequence comes from Anaerolineae bacterium, assembly GCA_016788625.1. Classification (GTDB taxonomy): domain Bacteria; phylum Chloroflexota; class Anaerolineae; order Aggregatilineales; family Phototrophicaceae; genus CFX2. The sequence goes on along the minus strand of JAEUQX010000180.1, from coordinate 26,491 downwards.
GCCAACGTCATCACACAAGCGTCGCAATTCGGGGAAATCAGGCGCGAGCGCTTGAAGTACCGATGCCGATTTCAAAGGCAACAGGAAGCGATTGGAACCCGGCGAGGCGCTGATTATGGGATAACGCGCATCCAGGTCGTCTTCTGTGATGTTCAAGGCGGTCAGTAATCGTGAGACAACCTGGGCGGGCACATCTTCAAAACGGATCGGGTCTTGCCTGAGGGATACGGTCAGGCTGCCATCCCGCCGCCACACATCAACCTCCTGAATGCCGGACAGAACTCTCTGCTTCACGCGCCCTGTGCCTGTAGAGTCGCGCTGCATGGCGCGCAGAATGTGAGCAGCGATCGTGCCGTGACCGCAGTTCCTGATCTCCTGCGCCGGTGTAAAGAAGCGCACAGCGACATCGTAATCAGGTTGACGAGTTTCGATCACAAAGGCGGTGTGTGAGTGGCCCAGCGCCTGCGCAACAGCCTGCATCTGGGCGTTGTTCAGGCATTGCGCATCCAGGACGACTCCGGTTGGGCTGCCGCCGTTCAGATGGTTCGTAAATGCGGCTACTTCATAGGCTGTAATGGCGACCCGGTTGTTCATGTGCCGATCCTGCCTGCTCAAGCGTGAAACCTCAGCAATCCTAACACAGTTGTGGGTTGGTTCAGGCGGGCAGGTTCTGCGCCATTGACCTACCCAACTGGTTATGTTACGCTCGCGTCCTTCCGTTCGGCTTGAGTAAGGAGGTGCGCGCCATGTCAGTCTGCACACACGCCATCGCTGGTCTGCTGGGTGTTGGAGCGCACCTGGCCGCGTAACTGTCCCCGCCACACTGCGCGGGCGGCACTGCCCGGCTTGCCTCTGACCACCCCCGTTTCCATCCGGGTGACGGTGGCTTTTTTTGATTCACAACAGCCGCCACAACCCCCTCACAGACATCTGAATCTCAACGAAAGCGTGTGTGCATGTTTGCTTTGTATTCGCGTAAATGGGACGCTCGCCGCGTTTATCTGTTGATCAGCGGCGCGACGGCGTTCTTCTTCAATCTCGTCTTCACCGTCAATATGGTCTATCAGGTGCAAACGGTCGGCCTCAGCCCGCTGCAACTGGTGCTGGTGGGAACGACGCTGGAGCTGGCAATCTTCTTCTTCGAAGTGCCAACCGGGGTGGTGGCCGATGTCTACAGCCGCCGCCTGTCGATCATCATCGGCTTCGCCCTGATCGGCCTGGGCTTCTGCGTCGAAGGTTTGTTCCCGTCGTTCATCGCTATCCTGGCCGCGCAGGTGCTGTGGGGCATCGGCTACACCTTCACCAGCGGCGCGCAGCAGGCCTGGATCACGGATGAGGTGGGCGAAGGGCAGATCGGCCCGATCTTCATCCGCGCCTCGCAGATTGGCAACCTCATCGGCATCCCCTCGACGCTGTTCGCGCTGCTGTTGGGCAGCCTGCTGCTCAACCTGCCCATCGTGCTGGGCGGGCTGTTGTTCATCGCGCTGGCCGCCTTCCTCGTCCTGGTCATGCCGGAGCATGGCTTCAAAGCCAAGCCTGCCGCTGAACGCGAAAGCACCTGGCGCGAGATGAGCACCACGCTGCGGGCGGGGCTGCGCGAGGTGCGTGGGCAGCCTGTGCTGCTGGCGCTGCTGGGCATCGGGCTGTTCGTCGGGTTGTACAGCGAAGGTTTCGACCGCCTGAACACGGCTCATCTGCTGGAGAGCTTCACGCTGCCGCAGATTGCCGGGGTGCAGCCTGTCGCGCTGATCGGCATCATCGGCATGGTCGGCGGGTTGATTGCCATCGTTGTAATGCGCGTCGTCGAGAAGCGCCTGAATATGCGCGATGGGCGGGCGCTGGCGCGGGTGGTCTACCTGTGTAATGCGCTGCTGGTCGGCGCGATTATCGGGTTCGCGCTGGCGGGTAGTTTTGTCGTGGCGGTGCTGCTGCGCTGGCTCGTGACTATCCTCCGTACAGTAATCGACCCGCTCCAATCGACCTGGATGAACCAGCACATCGACTCGAGCGTGCGGGCGACGGTGATCTCGATGACCGGGCAAGTGGATGCCTTCGGCCAGATCGCGGGTGGGCCACCTGTTGGCTTGCTCGGTGATCGTTTCGGCATTCGTGCGGCGTTGGTCGCCAGTGGGCTGATCCTCTCGCCCGTGCTGCTGCTGTATGCGCGTGTGCTGCGGAGCGAGCACCTGATCGTTTCCGAACCTGCGCCGGAATAGCGGCGTTCACGACAAGAATCAGCGGGCGTACAAGGGGATATACAAGGTGATGTAGGGGTGCAATGCGTTGCGCCCCTGCTCTGAAAAACTCCCTGCTGGCATTCCCATACGGGAGGATACACCCTGGCGGGCTAATCCTCCCCTACAAGTCACAGATGCTCTGCGCGTCTAGTGCAGGTTATCGCAGACGCGGGCAGTGAATTTGGCCGTCGAAATCGCGCCCTGGGTGTAGATGTCTACCGTGTGGTCACCCTCCGCCAGCGTCTTGCGGACGGCGTTCGTGATGCGTTGGGCGGCTTCCGGGCGCTGCCAGTAATGTTCCAGCAGCATGGCGGTGCTCATGATGGCCGCTGTCGGGTTGGCGATGCCCTGCCCGGCGATGTCTGGCGCGCTGCCATGCACCGGCTCCGCGATGGCGATGTTGTCGCCCAGGCTGAGCGAGGGCGCTAAGCCCAGGCCGCCACCCCAGGCCGCCGCCATGTCGGAGAGAATGTCGCCGTACAGATTGGGCGTCAGGATGATGTCGAAGCGCGTCGGCTCCTTGACCATCCAGTAGGCGGCTGTATCGACATACAATTCGTCGGTGGTGATTTCCGGGTAATAGCCCGCCACTTCCAGCGCCACGCGGCGGAACAGACCATCGGACTGCGGCAGCACGTTAGCCTTGTGCACAATCGTGACTTTCTTGCGGTTGCTGCGGACGGCCAGTTCGTAGGTCAGGCGCGTGACGCGCTCGGTTGCCGTGCGGGTGATGACCTTCTCCGCGATGCCGACCTGCCCTTCGTCTTCGGTATGCTCGTGGCCGATATACAGGTCTTCCGTGTTCTCGCGCACGACGAGCATATCGACCCCCTCGCGCGAGGTGGGCACGGGTAGATGCGTGGCCGGGCGCAGGTTGGCATAGGCTTGCAGCGTGCGGCGCAGGCGCACAATCGGCGAGAAGTACCCTTCGACGGGATAGGCGGGCGACGACGCAGCGCCGAACAGCACCGCGCCACACTGCTGCGCCATTTGCACCGTTTCAGTGGGAAGCGAAGTGCCGTGCGTCTGGAAGTGTTCCCAACCGGCCTGCCGGTGATGCAGCGTCACATCGGGTGCGACACGCTGCAAGACCGTGATGGCTGCCGGGATGACTTCGTGACCGATGCCATCGCCTTCAATGACGCAGAGTTGGGGGGCTGTTTCTGGATGCATGAAACATAACCTTCGCTGTACTGTGAAGCCGTAAAAGAGGTCAGCATCCAAGAAGCCATAGTTTGAGCAGACTATTTTGGCGGTGATTGGCGAGCAACGCGCAGTGTGCCGCATTTTTGCCCACCCATCGAACTTATCTTACACGCTTGAGATTACGAATTCCAATTACGATGGTAACCCATCCAGCCCAAAACTGTCGAGGATGAATGCGTTCTGCGCATCGACCAACACATCATCCGGGCCTGGCTGCACGCGTTGGTAGCTGCCGTCCGGCTGCATCTCCCAGGCCGACTGGTTGTCCAGCAGGTAGGTGTTCAGCACGCGCAGAGAATATTTTTGCAGATTCGGGTCCAGTACCGGGAAGACCACTTCGACGCGGTTGTACAGGTTGCGGCGCATCAGATCGGCGCTGCCCATGTAAACGCGCTGGTCGGGGGGCGCGTTCTGGAAGTAGAAGATGCGGCTGTGTTCCAGGAAGCGCCCGATGTGGCTGATCACGCGGATATTCTCGCTGATGCCCGGCAGCCCCGGCAGCAGGCAGGAGAGTCCGCGCACGATCAGATCAATCTTCACACCCGCCTGCGCTGCCTGATACAGCTTCTGGATCATCACATCTTCTTCGAGCTGGTTCATCTTCAGGATCATGCGAGCGGGTTTGCCCGCCTGCGCCGCCGCGATTTCGCCGTCCATCAGGTGGACAATCTGATTCAGCAGATATTCCGGGGCGACCAGCAGACGTTCGTAAGACGTGGCTGGAGCGTAACCCGTCAGTCGGTTGAACAGGCGTGAGACATCTTCGGCAATCTCCGGGTTGCAGGTCAGCAGACCCAGATCGCTGTAAAGCCGCGCGGTGCTGGCATTGTAGTTGCCCGTTCCCAGATGCACATAACGGCGCACACCGTCAGCCTCGCGGCGGACGACCAGCGCGACTTTGGCGTGGGTCTTCATCGGCAGTTCTTCGACGCCATAGGTGACGTGCACGCCCTTGTGTTCAAGCTGGCGCGCCCATTCCAGGTTGTTTTCCTCGTCAAAACGCGCTTTAAGCTCGACCAGCACGGCTACCTGCTTGTCGTTGTCACGGGCTTCCAGCAGCGCCTCGACTATCGGAGAATTCTTGCCGACGCGGTACAACGTCACTTTGATGGCGAGCACATCCTCGTCGCGGGCAGCCGTGCGGAAGAAATCCTCGACGGGCTTGAACGAGTCATATGGATGGTGCAGCAGGACATCGCCCCGCCGGATGGTATCGAACAAACTCTGTTCGGACAGCGCGGGCGAGAGACGCGGGATCATCGGGGGATATTTGAGTTCCGGGCGGTCAATCGATGAGAGTTCAAACAGGCTGCTTGCGCCCAAGGCTCCATCGATCAGATAGACATCGCGCTCCGGGTCGACCTTGAGCTGATAGATGAGCTGGTTCAGCGTGCGTTCGCTGATGTTGTCCGGCACGCTCAACCGCACGACCGAGCCAAAGCGCCGCTCGCGCAGGCTTTCCTCGACCAGCGAACTGACGCTGCCAATCAATTCGTCTTCCTGTTCATAATCGATGTCGGCGTTGCGCGTGACGCGGAAGGGATACTGCTCGACCACCTTCATACCAGGGAAGAGGTGATCGAGGTTATCAGCCATGACATCTTCCAGCCAGACGAACGTATCCTTGATGCTGGTATCGCCGCCATAACGTCGCATCACCTTGTTGAGGTCAACCAGGCGCGGCAGCACATCCGGCACTTTCAGGCGCACGAATTCGTGATGTTTGCTGCTGCCGTAACCGTTCGCGCGTTTGAGCCATACGACCAGATTCAGGCTGAGGTTGGAGATGAACGGGAACGGGCGCACATGATCAACGGCCAGCGGGGTGAGCACCGGGAAGATTTCGGCCTGGAAGTAACGCCGCACGATTTCCCGCAGTTCCGACGGCAGGCTGGCGGTTTCGACGATACGAACGCCCTGCTCCTCAAGTTGGGAGAAGACCTCGCGCATGGTGGCGCGCTGACTGCGGGTAATCTCGATCACCCGCTGGCGCACCTCGCTGAGCAGCACGCCGGGCTGGATGCCATCAGGCCGGTTAGTAGGCACGCCCGCTTTGAGCTTGTCATGTACCGAAGCCACACGCACCATGTAGAACTCATCGAAGTTGTTGCTGACGATTGCCAGGAACTTGATACGCTCCAGCAGTGGCAGCGTCGGATCCTGGGCCAATGCCAGCACGCGCGCATTGAATTCAATCCAGGCGAGTTCGCGGTTCAGGTAAGTTTGTGGGTTCAAAACCGGCAGTGCCGGTTCGTTCAGTGCGGCGGACGACATAACCACTTCCAGAAATGATCAATTCCCATCGAAATTACATACTAACCAATTCATCCTATCAGAAGCAAGCCAATTAAGCATTCTTAATCATGCGGCAGAGTTGCATCCGCTCAGCTTGCGGGCTGATGTCGCGCGCGAGCATTGTAAGAATTCTTAACCTTTCATCTGTAATAAATGAAATATAGTACAGATAGAAGGTCTGCAACGCCCGCTGTACATCATCTTCTCCATGCATTCGCAGACCCTTTTGCATAATCATCATCCCACGAAGGAACACAATCATGAGCACGACACAAACCATCTTCGCGAACGAATATGCAACGCTGATGTACCACCCCGACAGCAGGATTGTGCATCACATCTTTCATAAGCCCATCGGTGGTGAGTCATTCCGGCAGGTGCTGACCAGGGGGGTGGAGGTGCTGGAGCAGAACGGCGCCGATAAGTGGTTGTCGGATGATCGCCTCAACGCATCTGTGCCACAGGAAGACGGGGCGTGGGGCATGAGCGTCTGGGCGCCGCGTGCTCATGCGGCAGGCTGGAAATACTGGGCCATCGTCGTCCCGGAAAGTATCGCGGGGCGGGTGAACATGCAGCAGTTCATTGACGACAACCTCAACAAAGGCAAAGGCCGCCTGCGTGTCATGGTCTTCATTGACCCGGTTGAAGCCCAGCAGTGGCTGGAAAATCAGGTGTAGAGGAAGCTTCATTTGAGATCCATGTCCAAAGGAGAACAATATGACCCAGACACAAACCATCTTCACGAACGAATACGCGACCCTGATGTACCACCCCGAGAACAGGATCGTGCATCACATCTTTCATAAGCCCATCGGCGGCGAGGCATTCCGGCAGGTTCTGGATACGGGGCTGGATACACTGAAGCAGCATGGCGCTAGCAAGTGGTTGTCAGATGACCGCCAAAACGCTGCGCTGCCGCTTGAAGATACCATGTGGGCGATCACCAACTGGGCACCGCGCGTGCTGGCCGCGGGTTGGAAATCCTGGGCGCTGATTGTGCCGGACAGCGTGAGCGCCCGGATCAATATGGCCGAGTTCATCAATGATTATGGCGAGAAAGGGGTTCGCATCATGATTTTTGCTGACCCCAACGAAGCCCAGCAGTGGCTGGAAAAGCAGGCCAACTGAGACAAGGGCATCTCAGGAATGGTAACAATCCATTCCTGAATGATGTTGGCTAAAGTGGGTTCTCGAGTGTCTTGAGAGACCCGCCCTTGCCTGCCCTGCGCTTGACGCTTCCTCCCCATTGCCACATGGGGAGGGGCGCTGGCCGCTTTACATCACCCGAAAGCTTATACATCCTGGCGACGGGAAACGCAGTGGCTTGATGCGAACACTCACGTCCGCGCTACGAACGCGGCGATGTGCCCGGCGATGTCTTCGCCCTTTTCCTCTTGCAGGAAGTGCCCCGCGCCCTGAATCGTGATCTCTGGTTGCCCAGCCGCGCCAGGGATCAGCTTGCGGAAGAAGCGGTCGCCGCCGCGCGTCACCGGGTCGCTGTCGGAGAATATGACCAGTGTCGGCTTGTGCCAGTTCCGCAGGCTTTCGCGCGCCTGCCGAACCGTTGCCGTGCCAGGGTCGTCAGGCTGGAGCGGTACGAGCAGCGGAAAAGCTGCCACGCCCGCGCGGTAGCTGGCGTCCGGGAAAGGCGCGTCGTAGGCGGCAATGGCTTCCGGCGCGAGCGGGCCAGAGACGTGGCTGATGGCGATCAGCCGCCCGGGTTCGATGTCGCGCCCGGTGCGTTCAGCAAACGCGCGCCACTGCATGAAGCCCTCGGTGATGGGCGTGTCGCCGCCCGGCAGCCCGGTGTTCATGATCACCAACCGCGCGAAACGCTCCGGCATAGCAGCGGCGAGCGGCAGGCCGAGGATGCCACCCCAATCCTGGCAGACCAGCGTAATGCGTTGCAAGTCCAGTGCGGTGATGAAACCCGCCAGCATGTCGTAGTGCATCTGGTACGAGTAATCGCTGATTTCGGCGTATTTGTCCGAGCGGCCAAAACCAACCATATCGACCGCGATGGCACGTCCCACGCCCGCCAGTGTCGGCAGCATTTTGCGATACAGGTAGCTCCATGTCGGTTCACCGTGCAGGCACAGGATCGGGTCGCCCGTTCCGTCCTCGACGTAGTGCAGGCGGACGCCGTTGACCTCGATGTAGCACGGTGGGTACGGCCAATCGGCCAGGTTGGCAAAACGATCATCCGGGGTGCGTAAAAGCGTCATGGCAGTATTCCTCGATATGACATCCGGCAGCAGCAGAAGGGGTCAATTAACACGCGCTGACTGTGCTGGCGCGCGCTATACTGGAAGCAGCGGTATGAGCGCAAGTGTCCAGATGGAGGTTCGTCATGGTTACCAACCCCGTCCCACAAGCACTGTCAACGTTGAGCAGCAGCACTCACCAACTGGCAATTTTCCCCGACCACCTGGAGATTCTGTTCAACGACGCCCTGAACCAACTGCTGCACCCCAAACAGATTATCTCCCTGAAAGACATCGCTGAAGTACGTCTGTATTCCTCGCGCCTGTCGGGCGATAACATAATCCAATTGGTGATCTTCGACCACAATCACAAACGGCTGATCGGGCTGAACTATCATACGGATCAGTATGGCGATGTCAGCGCGGCCAAGACGCTGATCGAGGGACAGCTTAATCTCCCTGGATGAGCGGCCAGCAGGATTGCAGCAGGCACTGGCTGAGGTAGAGCGCCTGCTCAAAGCTGTAGATGACACCCTGGGAATTGCCCTGGTAGTGTAAATGCGTTGTTAAGTCTTCCTGCGAATTGAAGGCGTTGATCCGGCTGCGGGTCTGGTGAAAGGCGCTGTAGGTCTCCGGGCTGGCAGAGTCCGACGGCAGCCAGACACACCACGACTGCGCGGCATTGGGCGCTTCGTAGCGCAGCGTGCGGTCATCGCGCAGCATGACGCGGTAGCTGAGAACCTCACCGCTGCGAGGGCAGGTGCTTTGCGCTTCCAACCAGACGTTCGGGCCATAGATCAGCAGCGTGAGCGGAGTATCGACGAAACTGGTCGTGTAGACGCGCTCCCAGCCAAAGACTTTGACCTGATGCGCGGTGGTCAGCACAGAGAAGGGCGGGCATTGTAGGATGGCGCGCAGGTCATCATCGAACCACAGCAGCGAGCGGTCTTTCAGGCTGGCGATCATCTGCTGCACGACGAACAGGTGGCGGTTGATGCCGGGGAACTGGCGCACTGGCACGGGGGAGTTGTAACGCGCGAGGTGCTGCCAGATTTGGCGGTACAGGCGTCGTTCCTCGTCGGAAACGGTATCCAGCACGGCATTCAGGCTGGCGATCAGATTGCGCACCCAATCGAACTGACCTTCCGGCAGACGACCACTATCCAGCGGCAGAGCGGGTAGTCGGGCAGTCATTATTGGTCGGGTATCAGATTGTCGCGTCCCTCGGCCTGGGTCTCGTGTGCCTCCAGCACGGGCGCAGAGATCGGTTGAGGCAGCGCGTCGGCACGGCGGGCGATGGCACGATCAAGGCCATTCTCCATCCTGAACGGCGGCGAGTCTTCAGTGATATCTTCTATGTCGTCGTCGTCCATCACGTCCTTCAGGCGTTCGGCATCCATCTTGCTGCTGTCCAGCGGCAGCGGTGGGCGCTGCGTCTCTACCGTCTCTCGGTCATCGATCTCAAGGTCGGTCAGAGTGGTCATCAGGCGCGACTGGCGATCCTTGAGCAGTAGGGTCTTGTCGTCGTCCAGATCGGCAATCTGCGCCACCTGTTGTGCGGGCGGCGCGGGGCGCGTCGCTTCAACCGAGACGACGATGACGCTGACGTTGTCTTCGCCGCCGCGTTCGTTCGCCAGGTCAATCAGCTTCTGGCTGGCGACATCCGGGTTAGGATCGGAAAGGGCGAGACGCGCGATCTCACTGGGTTTTACGTGCCGTGTCAGCCCATCGGAGCATAACACCAGGCGATCCCCGATGTGCAGGCGCTTGAAGTACAGATCGACATCAATATCGTCGGCCTGCCCCAGCGCGCGATAGAGCACGTTGCGCATCGGGTGTTCTTCGGCCTGTTCCTCGGTGATATGCCCGGCGTCCAGCAGCGCGCGGACGAAGCTGTGATCGGCGGTGATCTGCGTGATATTCCCATCCTCGCCGTCTACCAGGTAGGCACGGCTGTCGCCTACATGCGCGACGATGGCGTGTGTACCGCGCACAAAGGCCAGCGTGACGGTCGTGCCCATGCCGCGCATCTCTGGCGAGGTGCTGGCTTTTTCGAAGATACGCAGGTTGGCATCCTGGATGGCGTCGCGCAGTTTGTCGGTTAAGGTGGCATCTTCAGGTGTAGTGGGGCGCACTTCGGCGGGGACTTCACGCGGAGAAAACCCGCTGCGAATGGCCTCGACCGCCAGGCGGCTGGCTTCTTCTCCGGCAGCCGCGCCGCCCATACCGTCCGCGACGATAGCCAGGACAAAATCATCACCCGGCCAAAGGTGAATGTTGTCCTCGTTATTTTCCCGCACCTGCCCGACGCTGGTTCGCGCACTGCTGCGGAGGCGGATTCCTTGTTCGGGGTGAGGCATCGCCGGACTCCTGAGCATTGGATTTGACCCATTATAACGTCAATTGTACGAAACCCCCAAGCTGACGCAAGCAAGAAAATCGTAATGTGTGCCCCCAGCGAGGCAGCATTACGCCGGACATTCGGCAGCTATGCACCCTGTCCGCAGCGCGGCTGTCATGGTAGAGTCTGCTTTATCCCAAATACATCGCGGTCTGATTTGGGATATTTGAGGGGCGCTATGCACAACCTGGACGACATTTACCGTATTGATCACTTCAACGACACCTTCGCGCTAGGGCATTACGCCCGCGTGCTGGATGCGCTCGACCGTCGCAGCGGCCAGATGGTCGCGCTCAAGGTGCTGCGCCCGGAGCATCTCTCGCCGGATGGTGAAATGCGCTGGGAGTACCGCGCCTTCGCCAACGAGGCCGACCTGCTGATGAAGCTGTCGGGCAGCCCGTATATCGTCGATCTGCTCGACTGTGGTTATCTTTCCGCCGAGGGTGAAGCGCCGCACGGGGGCGAACTGGTTTCGTTCCAACTGGATGTGATGGGCTTCATACAAGCCAGCGCGCAGTATGCCGCGCAGGGCTGGCGTCCCTACCTGGCGCTGCAGCATATGCCGCGCAGCCACAACCTGCTCTATCTGATGAAGCCCAATCAGGCGGGTTCGCGCTGGCGGCTGCCCAGCGAGGAAGGGCTGGCGCTGGCGCTGCAATTCAGCGAGGTGCTGCGGCTGGCGCATCAGAAGCAGGTGGTCTATATGGATCACAAGCTGGAGCATGTCTATTGGGACGGCGCGCAGCTTCGCATCATCGACCTGAACAGCTCGCGCCAGCTTGAGAACGGCGCGGCAGCCAACGCGCAGTTCTTCCGCATGGACATTCACAACCTGTGCGTGGGCATCCTCTACCCGATCTTCACAGGGCTCTCCCCACAAAAGAGCGCCCTGCGCCCACAACCCGGCACGGCCAGCGAAGCCGAATCGCGCTACCGTGACGTCACCTCGCTCGATTTCGGCGTCGAACCCACCCTGAGCCAGGCGCTGAAAGACCTGCTGCAAAATGGGGCAGCGATGCAGATCGAGAACGTCGAACAGTTCATCGCGGGCTTGCAGCGCGTCGCCTCCCTGCACGGCTGGGATTTCTCCAACCTGTATACCAGCCCGGCCAGCCGCGATGCCCGTACGCAGATGCGCGCGGGGTTAGCCCGGCTGCGGCGTGGGCAGGCGGAACTGCGCGAGGCGCGCGACCTGTTCCGCGATGCGGCGGTGCAGGATGGCATCACCGAGGAGTTGGAAGCGGAACTGCGGCGGCTGGTGAAGGCCGTCAACACCATGCTCAACGACCGGGTGATTCCGTAAGGGCGTCGGCATTCCACAGACTTCCATTCAAACACAATCTAAACGGTAAGTAAATATATGCTATTGTGTCTTAGCTATTTTGCGGGGCAGCAGCGGCAGTGTTTATTACGTCCTCCATGAAAATCGTATAATAGCTGAACAATAAGTCGCAGTCATTTGGAGGAAATATGAAGACACGCCTGATTTCAGTGTTGCTCCTGGCCATCGTTGTTTTGATCAGCGGCAGCGCTGCCGCCCAAACGACGACACTGGATTCCGTTTTCACGTACCAGGGCTATCTGACTGATGCCGTAGGCAATCCAATCGGCAGTCTGTGCGATCTGCGTTTTGTTCTGCACAGCGCGGCAGCAGGGAGTACACAGATCGGCAGCCCGCAGCAGTTCAGCAATGTTACGGTTGACAACGGTGTGTTCAGTGTGCAGTTGGACTTCGGCAACAGCGCCTTCGATGGCAGCGACCGTTATCTGGAAATCGGCGTGCGCTGCCCGGCAGGCACGGGTACATTCAATACGCTCACTCCACGTCAGGCCGTCACGCCTGCGCCTTACGCCGTTTATGCCACCAATGCCGGAGACGCCACTCGCGCCCTGGGTGGCCCGTTCTGGAATCTCAATGGCAACAGCGCCACTGCCGCCAACGAGTTCCTCGGTACATTAGACAACAAGTCTTTTGATATTCGCGTCAATAATTTGCGGGTGATGCGCTACCGTCCCGAAACAACCAGTCCGGTGCTGATCGGCGGTTTCAACGGCAATACGATCAGCACAGGGGTGCAGGGCGCGGTGATCGCCGGGGGTGGATTGGCATCGTTTACCAATACGATCACCGATAACTTCGGCGTAATCAGCGGCGGCGCATTCAACCGCGCAGGCGATGGCGGGGCTGTGTTTGACAGCGCGCCGTATGCCACCGTGGGCGGCGGGTATCAGAATGCTGCTGAAAATCCCTATGCCACGATTGGCGGCGGGTTCCAGAATGACACGGATGCTGCCTACACGACGATTGCGGGCGGGCGGCTGAATGAAGCCAGTGACCCTAACGCAACGGTTGGCGGCGGCCAGGGCAACGTGGCATCGGGTGAAAATGCTGTCGTCTCTGGCGGGTACAACAACAACATCACTGGCGCGAACTCCAACATTGCTGGTGGGTACGAAAATCAGATCAGCGGGGATTTCAGCACGATCGTTGGAGGGGAACAGAATACGATTTCGGGCGATTACTCAACGATCATTGGTCCCAACCTGAGTGTCGTCAGCGGCAATTATTCTGTAGCAATCGGCGGACTGGTGAATGTCACACACAATGGGGCTGTCCTCATCTCTGACTCAAGCAGCATCATTCTCCCATTTGAGTCTGCCGCATCATTTGAAGTTGCTCTGCGCGGAACGGGGGGTGTGCGCCTGCGGACTAACCAGACCGCTTCCACTGGCTGTAATCTGGCAGCCAATAGCGGCACATGGGCCTGCACGAGTGACCGCAATTCTAAAGAGAATTTTGCGGATGTTGATCCCGAATATGTGTTGACTCAGGTGGCGCAGATGCCGATTTCGACATGGGAATTCATCGGCACCGATACACGCCATATCGGTCCGGTCGCCCAGGACTTCTATGCTGCATTCGGCCTGGGCGAAGGGGATACCACCATCAGCAGCGTTGACATCGATGGCGTCTCGTTGGCGGCGATCCAAGGTCTGTATCATCGTGTGACGACGCTTCAGGCAGAGAATGATGCTTTGAAACAGCAGTTGGATGATTTTGAAGCGCGCCTGAACGCGCTTGAAACTGCCGTGCCAGCGCCGATTGAAGCAGGAATCGGCAGCCCCTGGCTCTTGCTGGGTGCGCTGATGGTTGGCGGCGTGCTGTGGAACCGCCGGCAGGAGAAGCGCGCATGAAAAAACGTATCGCTGTGACCGTTATCCTGTGCTTGCTCGGCATGGTTGCTGTGCGGGCGCAGGGCAGCTTGTTTGAAATCGTCTGGTACACCACAGATGGCGGAGGCATGACCAGCAGCAGTCCCAAATTCACGCTGCGTGGTTCGATCGGCCAACCGGATGCAGGTGTGTTGATCGGCTCATCGCTGCGTCTCAGAGGCGGTTTTGCGTCCTACCCTGCGCCTGTGATCATTTCGCCGGAGGGTATCGCGCCGGGGATTAACTTCTATCAGACTCCGGTCATCACGCTGACCTGGGCGCGAACATCCTGGGCATTGGGTTATCATGTGCAGGTATCCACCACGACCACCTTCAGCAACATCATCTTCGAGGACGATACCTTGCCAGAGACGGCCGACAGCATTCAAACGCCGCAACTCAGTGATGGTACCTACTACTGGCGCGTGCGCGCTAAATGGACGGAGACGAGCTGGGGATTATGGAGTCCCTACGCGAGTTTCATCATTAACGCGCCATAGCTGATCGATAGTGCGACATGCTCCCGCATGTAGCAGTCACGTTTTATGTGCTGCTACATGCGTTGGGTGTGCGTTGCGCCTTTATGCAGAATCCATTATGCTACCCTTAGGGCATTTGCCTGAATAATTCTCATTATTGATGAACTTCGGAGGCTGGTATGGGTTCTTCCAAATCGACGATTGTTACGGCAACAGCAGTCTGGTCGCTGATCAATGCGATCTTCAGCCTGTGCGGTTCCCTGGCGCTGCTCGGCGTAGGGGCAATTGCGGGCAGCTTCGGTCAGCTCGCTTCGCAAGAAGGGGTCGACCTGACAACGGAACAGCAGCAGGCGATTGCAGCCGTCAGCGGCGTGGGCGGTGTGCTGGTGACCATTCTCGGCGTCGTGACGCTCGTGGTCGCCATCGCGCTGCTGGTCAACGCCATCGGCCTGTTCCAGACCAAGCCCTGGTCATGGCGGCTGACGCTGGTGCTGTTCGGGATTTCAGTGGTGCTGTCGGTGTTGGGCTGGCTGAACAACGGCTTCACGGCCATTTCGTTGGTCTTCACCGTCCTCAACGCGGTGATCGTCTACCTGTTCTGGACGAACGCCGAGGTCAAGCAGACGCTCGGCCAGATGTAGTTTTCTGTGTCCGCCGGGGGATTGTGCGGCATCACAGTCCCCCGGCCTGTTACGGCCTGTTCAGTCATTGGCGCATCGTCCAAGCCATTTGCCGAGCGAACACAGCTTTCCACATATGGTCTAACCGCAGGGCTAATGACTAACAGCTATCGACTAACGGCTTAGCGCTTGAGCAGCGCGAAGGCCATCTCGCGCCCCATCCCGCTGCGCATCAGATAGACCCACAGCCGTGCCACTGCCTCAGCCGCCGCCGCGTTTTCCAGCGGGCCTGCGTCAACAGGCGCTAAGCCGATCTCCGCCGCCAGCCCGATCACCACTTGTTTGGCGGCGCTGTCATCGCCGCAGACGAAAGCCGTCGCCGGCTGGCCGCTGAAGATCGGGTCGAGCAGCGTCTCCCATCCCATCGTGTTGAAGGCCTTGAAGACCTTCGCGCCGGGTGCCAGGCGGGCAATGTCCTCGGCTGCCGAGGGCGCATCGCCAGGCGCGGCGGCAAAACGGTTGGTTGCGTCGATGATGATTTTTCCACTCAGGTCGCCCATGGCCGCCAATGTCTCGCGCACCGCCGCCCAGGGCAGCGCGATGGCGATTACCTCGCCGAACGCGGCGGCTTCCGTGATGTCGACAGCCTGCACGGTCGCACCCGTCTCCGTCAGCGCCTTGCGCGTTTTCTCGCTGTTGGGGTCGCGCACGCCGAAGATGACGCTGTGACCGTGCGCTGCCCAGACCTTACCCAGACTGCCGCCAATGTTGCCCGCTCCGATAATTGCAATCTTCATGCTCGTTCCTTTCCAATAGGACGTGTTCCTGCGCCACGATACCACGCACAGCGGCGATCCGTCTAGTTTCGCCCTGGCGGCTGCGCGCTCGTTGCACCTGCAGCGAACTGCGGAAACCCATTCTGATTTCGCGAGCAACCTATGAAAACATCACGTACATGCCAGATGCTGATGCGCCTGCTCGCCCACGCGGGTGTGTGGAATCTTCCATCCCTGGTGTTCGATTGAGCGTTTGTTCTGTCCACAATCTGGCGTAGAATGGCACCCTATTCACAAGCAGATGTTATACAAGGATGGTGGGGCTGTGAGTCAGAAGACTTTGGTGGTTCTCAAGGGTGACCAGACGGGACAGGAGCTGTTGGACGAAGCGCTGCGGGTGATCGACCCTTCGGTGACGCGCTGCAATGTGGCCTTTGAGTACTTCGACCTGTCGCTGGAGAACCGCCGCGCGACCAACAATGAAGTTGTGCGGCAGGCGGCTGAACGGGTGAAGGAGACAGGGCTGGGTATCAAAGCCGCGACGATTACGCCGCCGGGCGCGGATGATGTGGGCAGCCCCAACGCCCTGCTGCGCGAGTGGATTGATGGGCAGGTGATCCTGCGCGTCGGGCGGCGCATTCCGTCCGTGCGCCCGTTCCCTGGCATTCATGCGCCCATCGCCGTCGTCCGCATGGCCGTCGATGGTGAGTACGGCGCGAAGGAATGGCGCGAGGGCGAAGGGTTGGACGAAGTCGCCTACAGCACGCGCCGCCTCTCCCGCCGCACCTGCCGCGCGGTGGCGGAGTACACTTTCCGTTATGCCCGGCGCAACAATGCCAAAGTGTTCGGCGGGCCGAAGTACACGGTCAGCCCGGTGTACGAAGGCATGTTCAAGGAAGAGCTGGACGAGGCGCATCTGCGTCACCCTGATGTGGTTTATGACCCGCAGTTGATCGACGCGGCCTACGCGCTGCTGCTCGAATCCAACGGCGAGGCGCTGGTCATCCCCGCGCTGAACCGCGACGGCGACAACCTGAGCGACCTGGTGCTGAAGATGTTCGGCACGATTGCTGGTGCGGAGTCGGTCATCCTGGGCTTTGACGAGAACTTCGATGTGCGCGTAGCCCTCACGGAAGCGCCGCACGGCACCGCGCCCAGCCTGTTCGGCAAGAACCTGGCGAACCCGCTGGCGATGATCCTGGCGGGCGGGGCAGCGCTGCGCTACACCCGCACGGAAGAAGGTACCCGCGCCAGCCGCGCGATCTATGAAGCGGCGCTGGAAACCGTCAGTTCGGGCGTGCGAACCAACGACCTGGCCGGTTCCGCCAGCACCAGCGCCTTCACCGACGAGGTGATTCGCCGCGTGCAGTCCAAGCTCGATGTATGGGATACGATGGGGCAGTAACAGCGGACGACCACCGCAGCATGAGCCGTATATCGCAGGCCGGGCGCGCAACCCCGGCCTGTTTGATTCGTTTCCTGAAGGTTGATTTAGATTCTTGATTACCCCCTGAATTGTTAAGATAACGATAACCTGATCGGGTAAAAGTTGGTAATTTGCGTAAATACACAAATGTGTTATATTCACGTTCGATTGTTTCTAACGTATGTGATTAGAAGTCTTGGGTTTTGGAGATGGGGTGATTGTTAAGTGTAATTCATCTGATTAACGCAAGATTGAATAATGCCTGTTTCATGCGCTCATTTTATAAGATTCATCCATACGTCAAGGAAATAATTTATGGCTGTTGGAGCAGATCCAAATACAAATTCCTCGCCTGCACGATCACCAGAAGTTATTCGCTATTTCATATTTATGCTAATATTTACTATTGGGTTATGGTGGGCGGGTAACTTTTATATAAACTCGCCAGCTATTGAATTCAGTGACGAATTATCACACTACTTCATCGCGCGGGATGCGATTGAGGAACCGCTGTTGTTCCTTAATGACTGGGGGCGGCCGGGCAATACTCTCGCCTATGCTATCCCATCAAGCTTCGGTTTTGAGGAGCGGCGGCTTGCTACTCTCTATGTCTTCAGCACGCTAATCGTCTTTTTTACGACCCTCATTGCAAAACGCCTGAAGCTTTCCTGGCAGCTCGTTCCATTGATGTTGTGGTTTCAACCCTGGTTTTACCAATATGCTTTTCAATCGTTGACCGTAATACCCTTCACTCTATTCTTGGTTGCAGGAATTCTTGCCTGGCTCATCGGTCAGATGCGTTGGGCTTCGCTGCTGATTGGGATGCTGCCCTTAGTGCGCCACGAATCACTGCCCTTGGTTTTGCTTTGGTGCATCTATCTCTATAACCCCAATGCGCTGAACACCTTCCGTGCCTTTCTTCACCGCATGTGGATTCAAAACTTCGACAAGCGTTCAGTCAACGAGAACCCACCACCAGAAGAACCCGTCAATGTAGCGGCAACCGCACCAGAAGAACCCGTCAATGTAGCGGCAACCGCACCAGAAGAACCCGTCAATGTAGCGGCAACCGCATCAGAAGAACCCGTCAATGTAGCGGCAACCCCACCACCCGAACAACCCGAGAATAAGATCAAACGTTTTTGGCTGGTGCTATGCAGTTTATTGCCCTATTTCACCTGGAATATCCTGGCTGGTGCCTGGTTGAATGAAATTCCAGTGTTCAAAGTGCTAGGCTTGGTGCCTTACACACAGGATTGCTATCCACCTCGTAGTATCCTCCATTTTATCGAACCTACAGTTATAGGTGTAGGGTGGGTAATATTCATTATATCCTGCATATTTATTATTTATGGCGCGTATCGTTTCTTTATGACAATCTCTCGAAAAAATCCCCCAGAAGATCTGAGTGAAGAAGAATCAAAACCATACATTTGGTGGGTTGCATTTGTTGTTTACTTCGCTATACACGCTGTAATTCTGCTAAGAAATGATCTGGGTTCGGGAGGTTATATCTACTTTTTGCTACCGTTGGCACCAGCTTTTGCCATCTGCGCCGTGGGAACATTCAGCCTGATTAAAAAGGTGCCCAACCGGATAATTCAAATATTTATCAAAAGTGTTAGCTTTATGTTAGTCTTAGGGGCGATTTTAGGGTTCCAGGTCATACCTAATCCCTGGTCAATCCAAATCACAGATCGAGAAAAGGATGCCAACACAGTTGCCCAAGCTGTGCAAGATCATCTACAGCAGTTTCCCGCGACGAAAATGCGAATCTTTACGACAGACCCATTGGTCTGGTACCAGATCGAGCGTATGGGTTACGGCGAACATCTGTGCCCACAGCAATTATGGAATGTGGAAAAAGGACTGCCAATTCTGCCTACATTGGTTGAATACCCCGCTTTGCTCATCACAGAATCAAAGGATTGGGATGCGAGATTTCCTAAGCTGGAATCGAGTGCTACTGCCTTCACAATCTGGAACCTGTCACTGGATGGGTTCACGGCAAGACCAGATAGGTCAGATGCCTTCACTCAGTTGACGCAACTTTATACCCAACGGTATTGCGGCGAAACGCCCGAGCGGCCAGATTTGATCCTAAACGACGAGTATAAATCCATGTATTCGCTGACAAGGCGCGTAGAGTTGCCCCAGAACAGCTTGTTGTTTATTGGACGAATTCTGCCTATTCTGGCGCAGACGCATGATAACAAATACTATATTGCCTGGTACGAACACGGTGTTGGCTTGATTGCCAAAGAACAGGCAGATCGCCCAAATAATTCTGAGGCAATATTACCTACCATTGATCTGTCGCAACTCACTTCAGATGAACTGCAATATCTAACTCAGGAAATATACCGTTCACCCCAGTGCGGCGACACCTGAATTATGTTGGAGTTTTCAGTCGGTCTCCTGCAAGATCGTAATGGTTTTATAAAAGTGAGCAAAAATGACACCCGCACTCCGCCGAATCATCATCCGGATCTTTGTCATCGTTGCTTATTTCAGTACTGTTGTTCTGGCGATAGCTGGAATTCAGAACCAAGCACTTGAAAGCATCGTTGCTTTCTTCGGTGTATGTCTTGCTATTTTCACCAGCCCACCGATTGACGAGTGGCTCGAGACTCTGTTTGAAGAGCGCGGTGCAAGTGCCTATTATGTTCGGAAACGCGTTCAGGAATATTGGAAACAGTTTATCTTCCAATCGCGTGAAGGCGAGAATTGGGCGGACGCCACGGTAGACAACGGGCAGCGTCAGAAACCCAATCTGATTGAACGCCGTCTAAGTTTTGAGGGAAACTCTGAGTCGCAAACCCTTCTACAATTCTTCGAGACGGCAGAAAAAACTGCTCTTGATACTACCTGCCTGGTTATTCAGGGTGGTCGTGGCAGCGGACGAACTTTTGAACTGCTCCAATTGGCAAATAGTCTGATTTCCCGGCAGGATGCGCGTCTCATACTTTATTTGAACCTGTATACCTGGACTGCGGGATGCAAAGCGTTTGATGTCTGGCTTTCAGAAGCAATCGCACACGAATATAATATTGTCTCGTGGGAAAGCCAGGTTCTGATTGAAAGAAATCATTTGGTCCTTCTATTGGATGGTTTTGATGATGTCCACTATAAGTATCGCCGTCATTTGATAAGGGCTTTGAAGAAATTCATAGGGGAACGTAACGCAGAACGTAACGAGGAAAAGAACAAACTAAACAAACTACTTGGTATGCGTGATGCGATTGTGATCGCAACAGGATCAGTAAAAGAAAATGAAGTCAATGAGATTAAGTCAGATTCCACACCCAAGCAGCTTAACACATGGCTTTTGGTTCAACACAACAAGGAACTCAAGACAGAGTTACGTCTACAACAGATTCTTTCGTTGGAGCCCCTAAATGAGGCTCAAGTTACGGATCGCCTTCTCGAGTTCTACGGACTTGAATTAGGATCCGTGTTAAGCAGATCCATTATTGAAGATTTAAGGTCTGATACGTTTGTTCTTCATTCTCTACCTCTTATTGACTTGCAAAGTATGCTTAGTAAAGAAGTCAGCCCACTAACGTCAACAACCAATGAAGACAAAACTGAAATCAAAGTATGGAAAGACTTGTTCGTAAAAAACTATATTCAGTCAAGACTGAAGAAGTTGCCAAGTGGACATCAAACTAATGACCCTTATTTTCCGCAATCAATTGATCTGCAACAGTTGCTGCACCTTACAGTCAAAGAGCTTAAGGAGAACAAAGAGGAGAATCCTGGAGGCATACTGGGGCAACGAAACCTGTTCTTTCTCGAAAATGTTGATATTAGTGCTAAAAATGGAAAACCAAGCCACATTTTTCGTGGCATTGTAGCTATTGTCTCAGCAGTATTGTTTCTGCTGTTGTACTGGTTTGTATTCCTTATTTCACCTGTTGAACCCAACAATCAAACACTCATTGCTGGCAGCATCATTCTAACAATATTTGGGCTGTTATATGGCTGGGTCAGTTGCAGCGACTCGCAGACCATCCATCCTAAACTCAGGTGGTATTCCACCAGTGGCCTTATTTCTGCAATTCTTCTCAGTCCTCTGGTCGGCCTGATGTTTCATGACGCCTCTTGCAAGATTTATCAGCACGTCTGCCTGCAATATGAGTCTCTTGTGTATTCAGTGTTTGCATTTTTGATATTTCTCATCATTGGCGGCCTCGATTTTGGACGCCGTTTCATGATTGTCTCGCGCCCGAATGGTGGGAGGCAGTTCTTGATTACCTCGTCGCTGATTTTGAGCATATTCTGGGTGTTGTTTTTCTTTATGTTCATGTTGTGGCCGCGTGCTGCTGCCTACAGTCTAGATGAAGCTGATTTACGTGCGATGATAAGCAACGCTATTCCATACGCCGTGTATTGGGGGGCATTCCTGGGACTATTGAGCGGCATTGTTTTCTGCCATTTGCTGCTGCGACATTTTGTGATGATTCGGTACGTTAGAACGCGCTACAAAGCGATTGGCAGTTTCGAGCAGGTTTTTGACTACTTGGTGAGCATTGGGCTGATGTACAGGCTCGCGGGCGGATACTCGTTTAGACACAAAGGAATCACGGATTACTTCAATGGCAACTCATCGGCTGGAAACTAATCAAACGGCAGTTTCCCATGAACCTGCCTCCCAAAGCGTTTCAAACAATGATAGATACATCTTTCCACCCTCATCAGATGCAAATCGTGGTCCATACGGGAGCTACAATGCAGGTCTGATCTGGCAATCTGGGCGGTTAGCTGGTTGCCTTGTTTCCTTCTTTTTGATCGCGATTGTAATGTTTACCGTGTGGCATGTTGCCTACTTTCTTGTGAACGACCTCAAACCATCACAAATCGATGATCTCGTTCTGATTAAGTATTTCACTTTGATAGTAACCTTTATTTACATATTGCAGTTATTTTATCGGGTCTTTGTTATGCTCAGTGCCATTATGAACGAAAACGGCACAGATGACCCTAAAACGGAAGGTGCTGGAAATGCCCCTCACGATAGCACAACAAATCCGCCTTCTACCCCGGTTGAGTCAACATCAACCATTGACTATCCAGGGTATATCGTCATGGTGCCGATGTATAAAGAGGCTGCGGTCGTTGGAACACTGATAGAGAATCTTAGCAAACTCCTTTATCCCAATGAGCGCTTAAAGGTTCTGTTGCTTGTTGAAGAAACGGAAAAGGTGGAAGACAAAAGCAATACATCGGCTAAAATGAATGACGATCAGAGCAACGGTGTGGGGCAGTTTCTCACTGACCTCTATTGTGCAATCAAGTACAGACTATTCGGAGATTCTCAGAAGAATCAACGGAATAAGCAAGGATCGCATCCAGAAAATTTGCCGACCACACGTGACGAAGCCGAATCCTGCATAAGGAAATTAGATGAAGGTATCCGAGGTCGCTTTGAGATTGTTGTAGTGCCTGCGCCTGCTTATGTGAACCTACTGGGGCGAAAAGAACCCACAACAAAGCCGCGCGCGCTCAATTACGCCCTCTTTTGTACAATAGATGATAAATACAAAGACTATGCATACTGTGTTGTGTATGACGCTGAAGATCGACCGGAAGAAGATCAGCTTCTGAAAGCATTAAAACGTTTCACTGACCCTGAAGCTGGGATGGTCGGTTGTTTGCAAGCAAAGCTGTCCTATGAAAACCTTAACGACAACTGGATTATCAGCTTGTTTAAAACAGAGTATTCCGCCTGGTTCGAAATTTTCTTGCCTGGGTTGCATCGATATGGTCATGTCATACCTTTAGGCGGCACCTCCAATCACTTTCGCATTAAGACATTGAAGCAGTTAGGCGGGTGGGATGCCTATAATGTAGCGGAAGATTGCGATCTGGGTGTGTGGATTGCGCGCACCCCCGAATTGCAGGTCGAAATTCTGGACAGTACCACATGGGAGACTGTTAATGGAAAATTGCGACCCTGGATACTCCAGAGGTCACGTTGGATCAAGGGCTATATGCAGACCTACTTTGTTCATCTGGGGTGGAGTCTGCGCGGGATAGCAATCTGGGTGTGGAAGACTATTCTACAGCGCCCCTCGAATAGTACATACAATTCGGTTGATAATAAGGTTGAGGGGTGGAGTTGGCTAAAATTTGGCAGCTTTCAGTTGGTGATCAGTTCGGGATTCTTAATACCGATTCTCAATCTCTACTTTTGGGTACTAGCAATAACCTATTTCTCTTTACTGGGGGCACACATTTTTCCAGGTGGCGAAGACTTACGTACAAGCCTGCGCTTCATTTATGAACTACATTTCTTCCGGATTCTCCCCTGGGGTACCGGGATGTTCTTTATTGGGAACGCTATCTACTTGCTGATACTGCTGTTAGGGCAGTTTAAGCACGCTAAGCCGGGGCGTTATCAGTGGATTATATGCTGGTTCTGGCTCTATTGGCTGCTCATGAGCGCCGCCGCACTGGTTGCCGTGTGGCAGTTTATCTTCAAACCATATCACTGGGAGAAGTCCGACCACAGTTACACAGGTAGATCATAGATTGGTGTTCGGATTCTAAGGTCATTTCATAGGCTGCATTTACAAAGAATTGAGGTTTCTTAATTTAAATCTCAGGAATTTGTTTTATACTGCATATAAATCAATGCAGGAAGATGGACACTACATGCTGAACGTTGCAACTCGACCCGTCACCAGTATCGCAACTGTCGAACTGGGGCCAACCATCAATACAACGATTCCGCCCTTCACGGTGCGTGACCACGCCGGCAACCCGCAGCACATCAATGACCTGCTCGGCGAAAAAGGACTGCTGCTGGGCTTCACGGGCAACATCTGGAACCCCACCAACGCCCGCCGCATCATCTGGGCGCAGCGTCACGCGCACCACATCAACCGCACAGGCGTCAACATGGCGCTGCTGAGCTGCGATAAGCCCGACCTGCTGTATGGTTTCCACATCAGCATGTCGCCGCCGCCCGAATTCCCGCTGCTTTCAGACCTGGATGGACAGATTCATGATCTGTTCAATATGGCGAAGTATCCCGGCATGGTCTTGCTCGACCGCAGCCGCACCATTCGTCACAAGTGGCTCGTGCCGGATGATCGTGTCTGGCCGAAGATCCAGGACATCCTGGACACGGCGGAGTCACTCTAACACTGCTATATCCCGGACATTCCCTCCTTGTTGCGTTGCGCGGGTCTCATGATCCGCGCAACCGCTTTCTGGCATCGATGGCGCGGCGCGGCTACACTTCTAGAAACGTGTAACAAGAGGCTGCCCGTCAACATGACTGCTCACGATGACTTCGATTCTGATGTTCAACGGCTCTGGTCGCTGCTCTTCACCATCGTGCTGGACGGTGAGAAGCGCCTTTCCGCCTATCTGGCCGCGCATCACCTCACGCCGCCGCAGTTCTATGTCCTCAAGACGCTGGGCGAGCAGGGCGGGCGCTGCCCCATCGGTGAAATCGCGCGGCTGCATCACCTCACCAACGCGACCATGACCGGGCTGATCAAACGACTGGAGAGCCTGGGACTGGTCACGCGGGAACAGCGCGCAGCCGACCGCCGCTCAGTCGATGTCATCCTGACCACATCCGGGCAGGAGCGTTTTCTGGCGGTGCAGCTTGACCTGATGGAACAGGTACGGGCGATGTTCAGCCTGTTGAGCGCCGAAGAACGCCAGCAGCTTTTGCGCTACATCGCGCGCTACATCGAAATCGTCGGGGCGCAGTTCCCGATGGACACGCTTCAACCGTGAAGCTGCGCTGTCCCACGTTCATGATTCACACTGTCTGCTTCAGCCAATCCCGCCGTCTTCGTCCGGCTCCTGATAGCCCTTCTCCGGGCGGTCGCGCTTGAGGATGACGATGCTCAACGGCGGCACCGTCAAATCCAGGCAGTGCGACCATTCGCGCCACTGCTCGGTCTTGGCTTCCACGCCGCCGCTGTTGCCCACATCGCTGCCGCCATACAGCGCCGAGTCGCTGTTGAGCAGTTCGCGGTAGTAGCCGGGCGCGGGCACGCCGATGCGATAACTGCGCTTTGGCACAGGCGTGAAGTTGCAGACCACGACGATGCAGTCTTCTTTGTCCTCGGCAAAGCGCAGGTACGAGAAGATGCTGTTGTCGGCGTCATTCGCGTCGATCCACTGGAAGCCCTGCCAATCCAGATCGCGTTCCCACAACGCAGGCTGCGACTTGTAGAAGTGGTTCATGTCGCGCACCCAGCGCTGCACCCCGGTGTGCGTCGGCAGCGTGAGCAGCGTCCAATCCAGCGCGCGCGCCTCGCTCCACTCGCGCCACTGGCCGAACTCCTGTCCCATGAAGTTGAGCTTCTTACCGGAATGCGTGTACTGGTAGCCGAGCAGCAGGCGCAGCGTGGCGAATTTCTGCCACCAGTCGCCATGAATCTTGTTGATCAGCGAACCTTTGCCATGCACAACCTCATCGTGCGAGAGCGATAGCACGAAGTTTTCGTTGAAGGCGTAGAACATCGAGAAGGTGATCTGGTTGTGGTGATAGCGGCGGTAGACCGGGTCAAGCTGGATGTATTTGAGCGTGTCGTGCATCCAGCCCATATCCCACTTGAAGGTGAAGCCCAGCCCGCCGACATACACCGGACGCGAGACCATCGGCCACGCCGTCGATTCTTCCGCGATCATCACCGCGCCGGGGCATTCGCTGTGGACAACCATGTTGACTTCGCGCAGGAAGTCGATGGCTTCCAGATATTCGCGCCCGCCGTACTTGTTCGGCGTCCACTGCCCTGGCTGCCGCGAGAAATCCAGGTAGATCATCGAGGACACCGCGTCCACGCGCAAGCCGTCGAGGTGATACTGCTTCAGCCAGAACAGCGCGTTGGAGACGAGGAAGTTGCGAACCTCGTTGCGCCCGTAGTTGAAGATATACGTGCCCCAATCCGGGTGTTCGCGCTTGCGGGCGTCTTCGTGGGAATACAGGTGCGTGCCGTCAAAGTAGCTCAGTCCGTGCCCGTCTTTGGGGAAGTGCGCTGGCACCCAGTCCAGCAGCACACCGATGCCATTCTGGTGGCACTGATCGACGAAGTACATGAAGTCGTCGGGCGTGCCAAAGCGGCTGGTTGGCGCATAGTAACCCGTTACCTGATAGCCCCACGAACCGTCAAACGGGTGCTCCATCACGGGCAGCAGTTCGATGTGCGTATAGCCCATATCGCGCACGTAGGCCACCAGCTTATCGGCCAGCTCGCGGTAGCTCAGCCACTCGTTACCATCCTTGCGCTGCCACGAGCCGAGATGAACCTCGTAGATCGACATCGGCGAGGTCAGCGGCTTGCGCTGGGCGCGGGCTTCCAACCAGCCATCGTCGTTCCAGGTGTACGTATTGATGTCGTAGATCACCGAGGCGTTGTGTGGGCGCACTTCGCTGTAAAAACCATACGGGTCGGACTTGAGCGCGTGGTAACCGCGATTGTGCGAGCGCACGTCGTAGCGGTAAATATCCCCCTGTGCCAGGCCAGGCACGAACAGATCCCAGATGCCGCTGTCTCCGATCTGGCGCATGGGATGTACGCGGGCATCCCAGTTGTTGAATGTACCCACGACGCTCATGCGGAAGGCGTTGGGCGCCCAAACGGCGAATTGCACACCCTTCACGCCG
>JAEUQX010000177.1 GCA_016788625.1 Anaerolineae bacterium | reverse complement strand
GTGCCGGCCTCATCAAACACGACAATGATCGAATCGGAACTCTCGACCAGGCTGCGATACTTTTCCTCGCTGTTTTGCAAGGCGGTTTCTGCCTGTGCATGTTCGATGGCGAGTCCGGCAATTCGCGCGGCCAGACGAATCAGTTCGAGTTCAGCCTCGGTTGGCCGGCGAACGTCGCTGTAGTAGAGCGCAAACGTACCCAGCACCTGCTCGGCATGTCCTCTCACTGGCTGTGACCAGCAGGCGCGCAAGCCGTGCTGGGTTGCCAGGGCTTTGAAATCGACCCAGAAGGGGTGCGTGTTAATGTCTTCGACAATCACCAGGCGCTTTTCATAGGCAGCAGTACCACACGACCCAACGCCTGGCCCGATCTTTAACCCGTCAATAGCGGCATTGTAAGCGTCGGGCAGGCTGGGCGCTGCCCCGTGTCGCAGTTGGTTGGTTGCGGCATCGAGAAGCAGCACAGACGCTCGGATGTCCGGGTTGAATTCTTCGATGGCCTTGACCAGATCGCTCAGAATAGCCGGCAGTGCTTGCCTTTGTGCGATTGCTTCCACAATCTGGCTGATGCGCTGCTGCAAAAGATCGTGCTGCTTTTCGACGTTGATGTCACGGTTGACGGTAACTCTGCCAATCAGGGCGCCCTGCTCGTCATAGAGCTGGTTCACCGCCGCAAGAATGTAATGCTGCTTGCCGGTTTTGTCCGTGTGACGGAGTTCACCGTGCCAATGCCCCGTCTCCTCAAGACTGGCCTGTGCCGCCGACTGGAGATTACTGATCCATTCCGTCCTGAGCAGAGCGTCAAGCTGTTGACCAATCGCTTCGGCCTCTGTCCAGCCATAGATTTCCGTCGCGGCGCGGTTCCAGGTGGTGATCGTGAGGTCGTTCGTGGTGGCGATGATCGCATCCGAAACCCACTGCAGAAGATTGGCCTGATGCTGCACGGTTGACAGCGCCTGTTTCTGCGCGGTTATGTCAACACCGACACACTGAAAGCCTGTGGGCATTCCATTCGCATCCGTCAGGCAGATGAATTCCCACAATACGGAACGAACACCGCCAGCCTGTGTGGGCTTATCCAGTTCTACCTGGACAGGTACGCCCGGTTTCGCAAGACATTTTTCGACCGTGTCGTACGTGCGTTGGTGGTGATAGGAGCAAATCGACTCAATCGAAATCTGACCCATCAGCCCATCTGACCCGTGCACCCAGCCGAAGTCTTGCTCAAACTTGGGATTCCAATAGGTATAGCGGCCGTCCAGGTCAGTGCGAATCAGATAATTTGTCTGCGAGTTAATCAGGCTCTTGAGCTGTTCCTCCTGCGCCTGCAGCGCCATATCAACCTGCTTCTGCTCGCTGATGTCAATATGGACGCCGAACATCCGCAGCGGCTGATCATCGGCATCCCACTCCAGCACCATGCCGCGATCCCATACCCACACCCAATGCCCATCCTTATGCTTCATGCGAAGTTCGCATTCATAGTAGGGCAGCTCACGGGCAAAATGCTGTGCCAGGAGCGCATTGGATTGCCGCAGATCATCCGGGTGCGCCAGGTTATCCCAGGTCTGGATGTTGACGGGTGACAGTTCATCCAGCGTATAGCCAATGATCTCCGCCCAGCGTTCGTTGAAGCGCGTCGCGCCGGTCTGCACATTCCATTCCCACGTCCCCGCTTCAGTCGCCTCCAGCGTCATCTTGAAGCGCGACTCGCTCTCCCGTAAAGCGGCCTCGGCACGTTTACGGTCGCTGATATCTACCGCAGTGGTGAAATTGTACTGGGCGTTGTTCAGCGTCAGGGTTTTCGCGGTGAGCAGCACGGTGACAGGCGTTCCGTCTTTGGCATAAAGGACAGCTTCTTCGCCTTCGATGTGTCCATTGTGCTGAAGTTTCTGAATGATTCTTTCCCGATACAGGGGATCCAATCTGACCACATCGGTTGATTTCTGGCCGATGACTTCCTGTGGAGTGAAGCCGAGTCTTTCGCAGAATGCCCGGTTGACTTCGATATATTCGCCCGTGTCAATCCTGCTAAGGCCCATCAGAATTGGGCTGTCCTGAAAAGCGCGGGCGAATTTCTCTTCCGACATTTTTAGCGCAGAGATGTCTTGGCTCACGCCGAACAAAGCTGGCTGCCCATCCCATCTTCCCTGGGTAACATACGTTTCTACCGGGATCAGATCACCTGTCCG
>JAEUQX010000170.1 GCA_016788625.1 Anaerolineae bacterium | reverse complement strand
GGCTTTGGCTGGTTCGCGGACTACTGGCGCAGCGACTATCCCGACTTCGAGTGGGGCGCGTTCCCCGTGCCGCGCATCGAAGGCGCGCCCGCGGTCGCCAGAGCCGGAAGCTGGACGGGGCTGGGTGTCAGCGCGCTGGCGACGGATGCTGCCAAGACGGCGGCCTTTGATGTCATCCAGTGGTATGGCACTGACCCCGATCTGATGAAGTTCCGCGCGCTCGGCGGCTCTGTGCCCGCGCTGCGCAGCCTGCGCGAAGACCCGGACATTATGGCGTCCCCGGTCGTCAGCGCAATGATGGCGAACATCGACATGTCGCCGCGCTACGGCTTCCCGCCGTCGGACTTTGAAGGTGCGCTGGCGCAGATCACGGAACTGCTGTTCGTCGCCCGCACCTCAACCGTTGATGAAGCGCTGGCCGAAGCGCAAGCGGTGGCCGATGATGTGCTGAGCAGGCCGGAAACGGTGTACTGGGGCTTCCAGGAACGCGCCTATCCGAACGCCGGCAGCATGAGCGACCCTGAAATTCTGAGCTAACGCAGGGGAGGGGCTGGTGATCGTCACCAGTCCCTCTGTTGTCTGGCGCGTTCGCACATACTTATAGCATAGGTTGTTTTATGGGCAATTTGATTGAAGGACGAGACAACCCATCACTGAATCCCGCGCAGAACAAGATCGACTGGGGGCGTTTCTTTGGCGGGCGCAGGGCTTTGCTGGCCTATGCACTGATCCCCACCATCCTGTTTTTCACGGTCTTCTGGATTTATCCGCTGGGCGTGGGTTTTATTCGCAGCTTCACCGACTGGAGTCCGATGTCCGTGCGCGCGCCGGAATACATCGGGCTGGAAAATTACGAACGCGCCCTTTCCGACCGGCAGATCGGCATTGCCATCGGCAACTCGGTGAAATTCGCCATTTTCACGGTCGGGCTGCGGCTGGCGCTGGCGCTGCCGCTGGCAATCCTGCTCACCAACCTGTGGCGTGGTCGCAGCTTTTTCCGCCTGGTCTACTTCCTGCCCGTCGTCACCTCGGTGATCGCTGCAGGGGTGATCTGGCGCTTCCTGTATCTGCCGCGCAACGGCGTGCTCAACACCATTCTGCTGCTGGTGCAGCAGGTGTTGGGCGTGTCCTTCGATCTGCCGCGCTACCTGCAAGACCCCAACCTCGCGCTGCTGAGCATTGGCGTGATGTCGGTCTGGCGCTGGCTGGGCTTCGTCATCGTGCTGCTGATGGCCGGGCTGAGCAGCATTCCGGTCGAGTTCTATGAAGCCGCGCGCATCGACGGGGCGAGCCGTTTCCAGTTGTTCCGCCGCATCACGCTGCCGCTGCTGCGCCCGACGCTGGTCTTTGTGCTCGTCACGGAAATCGCCAGCGAGCTTCAGGTGTTCACGGAAGCGTTCGTCATGGTGTCGCGCGGTTCCGGCACCTCGTTGGGCGGCCCGGCGAATTCGACGCTGACCATCGTCATGCTGTTCTACCAGAGCGCGTTCCGTAACTTCGAGTTCGGCTATGCCTCGACCATTGCCGTGATCATCTTCGTCATCGTCGCCACGTTCAGCATCGTGCAGTTGTGGCTGGGCCGCAGACGGTGGGAGTACTAACGATGACCACTCAAACTTCCGCGAAGCAGCGGCCGTTCGATTTGGGTCAGTTCCTCAGCTACAGCGTGCTGATCATCGGCGCGCTGACATCGCTGCTGCCGTTCGTCTTCATGGTCTTGTCCGGCTTCAAGGACTCCAGCGAACTCCAGCGCATCCCGCCGACCCTCCTGCCGGAACAGTGGACGCTGGATAACTTCATCTGGGCCTGGGACACGCTGCGTTTTCCGCGCCTGTTCGCCAACAGCCTGATCGTCACCAGCGTGATCACGCTCTCGGTGATCTACACCAGCGGCCTGCTGGGATATGTGCTGGAAAAGATCGCCTTCCCTGGGCGGCGCATCCTGTTCTTCGCCATCATTTCGACCATGTTCGTGCCACATCAGATCGCGATGGTCGTGCTGTGGGATCTGTTCAACAGCCTGAAACTATTGAATACGCACGTCGCGCTGGTCATGCCGTTCCTCTACAGCGGCTTCGGCATCTTCCTGATGAAACAGGCCATGCACACCATCCCGGACGAACTGCTGGACGCGGCGCGTATCGACGGGGCGTCGGAGATCGGCATCTATCACCGCATCGTGCTGCCCAACCTGTGGCCTTCGCTGGCTGCCCTGGCGATCTTCACCTTCATGTTCAATTACGACAGTTTTTTCTGGCCGTTGATCGTGCTGCAAGACTATGACCTGTACACCGTTCCGCTGGGGTTGGCGTTCTTCCAGGGGCAGTATTTCAACGACCTGGGGCGCGCGCTGGCCGGGACCACTCTGGCCGTGATCCCCACGCTGATCGTCTTCCTCATCCTCCAGCGGCGCATCATCCACGGTTTCACACTTTCTGGCTTGAAGGGTTAATGCCGATGACACATCAACGAACGGTTCGGGTGGCGGTGATTGGCTGCGGGGGCGCGGCGCGTGACTATCATATTCGCAGGCCGCTGAAGGAATTCCCGGAAGTGCAGTTCAAGGTGGTCTGTGAACCTTCTGCGGACTCTTACGCGGCTGCGGCAGCCGTGTTTGAGGAGTGCGGGGTCGCG
Source organism: Anaerolineae bacterium (assembly GCA_016788625.1). Classification (GTDB taxonomy): domain Bacteria; phylum Chloroflexota; class Anaerolineae; order Aggregatilineales; family Phototrophicaceae; genus CFX2. Next base: position 9,123 of record JAEUQX010000170.1, on the reverse strand, counting down.
CCGCCGCCGAATGAGCCTGACCTGCAAAAGCTGCTTAGCGACTACGCGGGCGAATTGGATGTCGCGGTGATCGCCACGCCGCACGTCTATCACTGCGACCAGTCCGTGCAGTGTATGCAGGCGGGTCTGGATGTGCTGCTGGAAAAGCCGATGGCGATGAATGCTGCCGAGTCACAACGCATGATCGACGTGCGCGACGAGACAGGGAAGCTGCTGGTCGTCGCCTTTGATGGCGGATTGTCGCCGTACATTCACACGGCAGCCGCGCTGCTGCGCGCGGGCGAGATCGGCACGGTGCGGCGCATCACCGGGGTGGTCTGGCAGAACTGGCGCGCCATCACCGTCGGTACCTGGCGGCAGCGCATTGAGATTTCCGGCGGCGGCTTCATGTTCGATACGGGCGCGCACATGCTCAACACCATCTGCGAACTGAGCCACGAACCGATCACGGAAGTGATGGCCTGGGTGGAGAACCTGGACAGCCCGGTTGATGCACAGGCGTTGATCATCGCTCGGCTGGCCTCCGGGGCGCTGATCACGATGAACGGCTGCGGTGATACGGGCGTGGGCGGTTGCGAGTCCGAAATCCGCGTCTTTGGTACAAAGGGGATGCTGCGTACCGGAATCTGGGGCGAGTTCCTGGAGAAGATGGGCGCAGGTGAAGAAGTCTTCCACCCCGTCAGCGTTCCGCGCCGCCAATCGACCTGGCTGCACTTCCTGGCCGTTCGTAACGGCGAACTACCGAACCCTTGCCCGCCGGAAGTGGGTCTGCGGATGGCGCGCTTGTGGGACGCGATTCAGACTTCTTCAGCTCAGAATGGCAAGCCAATACAGGTGCAATCATGACAGCAGCGCTGCGCGTGACGATCTGGAACGAATACCGCTGCGAACGGGAACGCGAGGATGTTCGCGCCGTGTATCCGCACGGGATGCATCAACCCATCGCGGATAATCTGCGCCAACATGGGGTAGCAGTCCGCGTAGCGACATTCGACGAGCCGGAACACGGACTCAGCGAAGCTGTGTTGGCCGAGACGGACGTGCTGATCTGGTGGGGCTACACGGTTCATGAAGAAGTTGCTGATGCGGTGGTTGACCGCGTTCAGAAGCGCGTGCTACAGGGGATGGGGCTGATCGCGCTGCACTCGGCGCACTACTCTAAAATCTTCCGGCGCTTGATGGGCACGAGCGGCTCGCTCAACTGGCGCGACGTGGCCGAGAAAGAACGCCTGTGGGTCGTGGCTCAGGGGCATCCCATCGTCAAAGGGCTGGGCAACTACTTCGAGATTCCGCATTCCGAAGCCTACTGCGAACCCTTCGATATTCCCGCGCCGGACGAACTGGTGCTGGTCAGTTGGTACGCGGGCGGCGATATTTTCCGCAGCGGCTGCTGTTACCGGCGCGGTCGTGGCCGGGTGTTCTACTTCAGCCCCGGCGACCAGGTGTACCCGATCTACTTCCAGGCCGAAGTCCTGCAGGTGATCCGGAACGCCGCGTTCTGGGCAGCGCCGGACGAGATCAAACCTATCGAGTCGCTGGAACGCCTGCCCGCCCTTGAAGATTTGGATACCTAGAGCGTGTTATGCACCATGATCGGATACCAATCCGCGCAAACCTCGCCCCGGACGTATCCTATCCACCTAGCGGCGATTCCTGAGAGACGGATACGACATGTCGTGTCCCTACAATCAAATCCTGTTAACCGTAGGGACACGGCAGTGCCGTGTCCGCCGAAATCACATCTCATGGATAGGTGAATAAATACCCCGGCTTGTGTCCGACCCTCTCCCAGGAGTGGGTAATCACACAATCTGGGTGAAGTAATTTGAACATATGTGACGTGCGCTAACTCTACAGCTATTGAACCAATCATTGAAGGAACTCATGCCATTTCATCTGAATTTTCCCGACCATTTCATCTGGGGCGCTGCGACGGCAGCTTATCAGATCGAAGGTGCGGTCAGCGCGGACGGGCGCGGCGCGAGCATCTGGGATACGTTCTCACATACCCCCGGCAAGATTGAAAACCACGACACGGGCGATGTGGCTTGTGATCATTACCACCGCTGGCGCGAGGACATCGCACTGATGCGGCGTATGAACCTGCAAGCCTACCGCTTTTCCATTGCCTGGTCGCGCATTCTGCCGCAGGGGCGCGGCGCGGTGAACCAGGCCGGCCTCGATTTTTACAGCCGCCTCGTGGATGGACTATTGGACGCGGGCATCACGCCATTTGTCACGCTTTACCACTGGGACTTGCCGCAGGCCTTGCAGGATGATGGCGGCGGCTGGCAGCGGCGCGGCATCATTGACGATTACGCGCGCTACGCCGATATTGTCAGCCGTGCGTTAGGCGACCGGGTGAAGCACTGGACGACCTTCAACGAACCCTGGGTGTTTAGCTGGAGCGGCTATTACTTCGGCGAGGATGCGCCGGGCTGGCAGGGCGGGGTCAAGGCCGCGCTCACCACCACGCATCACGCGCTGCTGGCGCACGGGGCTGCCGTGCCGATTTTGCGCGCTAACGTACCACAGGCGCAGGTCGGCATCGTGCTGGACATGAACATGCCGGAGCCAGCCACCAGCGCGCCAGAGGATGCCGCTGCCGCCGAGCGTTTCGCGGGTTTCCAGAACCGCTGGTATCTCGACCCCTTGTTCAAGGGCAGCTATCCCGCAGATATGCTGGCGCTGTACGGAGACGCCGTGCCGGAAATTCGCCCCGGCGATATGGCACAGATCAGCGTGCCCATCGATTACCTGGGGATCAACTTCTACCGCCGCTCGGTAATCGCCGCCGGGACGGAAGTGCCCCCGGTCAACTACCGGCGCGTCAGCCCGCCCGGCGAATACACGGCGATGGGCTGGGAAGTGTCGCCGCACGGCATCTACGACATCCTGCGTTTTGTGCATGACCACTACCGTCTGCCGAAGCTGTATATCACGGAAAATGGCGCGGCGTTTCCGGATGAAGTCAGCCCGGATGGACAGGTTCAGGATGACGCGCGGGTGCGCTACCTGGAACAGCATTTTAGGCAGCTACACCGCGCCATTCAGGACGGCATTCCGCTGTGCGGTTACTTCGTCTGGAGCCTGATGGACAACTTCGAATGGGCTTATGGCTATGGCAAACGCTTCGGGCTGATCTATGTCGATTACGCCACGCAGCAGCGCATCATCAAAAACAGCGGTTACTTCGTGGCGCAGGTCGCCAGCCGGGGCGTCACTCAGCCAGTCGCTCATCCAGCACCAGATCAATGAACAGCGCCGCCGACCAGCCGAATGCCGACACCGCGCGCGGCGGTTTCTCACCCGTGTTGGGGTTGTAGTACTCGCAGATGTCCGGCTGGCTGAGCATCAAGTCCAGCGTTTTGCGGCGCAGTTCGCTGGCAACTTGCGCGAAGCCAGCGCGCTTCAGCCCGTCGATCAACAGGTAGTTGACGTTGATCCAGACCGGGCCGCGCCACATCACATTAGGGTCATGCTTGGCGTCGTCCTGGGCGACGGTGGGCACCGGGTAGCGCGTCCAGAACTGCGCCGGGTCGGTGAGGTGCTGGACGAGGCGCTGCGCGATGGCGTGCGGCAGCCTGCCCGTGATCAGCGGGAACAGGTTGAAAGGTGTCCGTATCCGCACGGGCTGGTTGTTGTGATGTGCCCAGAAATAGCCCGCGTCTGCATCCCAGCGCATGTCCACCAACCGCCGCGCCAGGGCTTCCGCCGCGTCTGTCCACACTTGCGCTTCATCGCCGCGCCCTAACACCTGCGCGATCTTCGCCAGATGGTCGTACTGCAAGACCAGGTAGGCGTTCAGGTCGGGCGTCTCCAGCGGCACACGCTTGTCATCGAACAGCGGGTTGTTATCCAGCCCCGACGAGTACGGGTGTGCGTATTCGCACAGGCCGTTGTGGTCGCTGTCGTGTTCGGCAAACCACCACTTCTGCGAACGCACCAGCGCGTCGTAGATTTCGTCCAGGAAGGCTTTATCGCCGTCTACCTCGTACAGCTTCCAGGCTGCCCAGGCCGTGAGCGGTGGTTTGGTGATGTCGGCATCAATCCCGTAATGGTCGGTGTGCGAGATGATGCGATGATCCTGAATCACGTCGGGGATCATGCCGTTGGGCAGTTGGTGGTCGAGCAGGATGCGGAACTGGTTGCGCGCAATGTCGCGGTCGACGTGGCGCAGGGCGATGGCGTGGAAATACGAGTCCCAGTTCCACACGCCGATATAGCCGCGCTTGGATGGGATCAGGCCTTCGCGCTGTGGGTGGGTGTAAACCCGCACGAGATTAACGCCCAGCACCCACCAGGCGAATATGTACTGTCCGCGATAGACTTCCGGCACGGCTGGCACAGCATCGAGCCAGGCCTGCCAGCGCGCTTGTGCCGCAGTGACGACAGCCTCGAAATCCGGGATGTAGCGATTGACCGCGCGCGTGCGAGTCAGGTTCAGCGTGAAGACGCCGCCCGCAGCGCCGCAGTCCAGCATCAGGACCACGCTGCATGTGCCGTCTGCCTGCTCGATGTCGTGTGAGGCGATCACGGCATTGGTGCTGTAAGCGGCAGTCAGGGGCAGGTCGCTTGATAGATCGCAGACGCCGCCGCGACGATCCTGCTGCGGCGCATCCCCTTGTACCACCAGTCGAATGCCGCAGCGCCCGGCTGGGAGTTTGAACATCAACGTCTCGGTATCCGCGAAGCCCAGCACGAAACTGCCGCCTGCGCTCGTGATGTCTACCCGGTGCGGGTAGCTCGTCGTGCTGACCTCCAGCGGCGCGCGTTGCTCATCCAGCAGTTCAAGCGTGACAAGCGTCGTCGGATGATCTTCTGCCCACGACTCCGCCAGTTGAACGTGGAAGGCGCGGTCACGGCGCAGCACCATAATGCGCGACCCCCGTTCGGTGAAGGGTATCGCGTCCAGCGTGATGCGGTTCTTGAGATACTCTAGCGCTTGGCTCATCATAGGCGAACGGCTCCAATCTGCTTTAAGACCGTGTGAGACAGCACGTCATCGAGCGCCGCCGTGAAGAGATCAACGTGTTGCTTCTGAAAGATCAGCGGCGGCTTGATCTTGATCACGTTATGGTGCGGCCCTTCGGTGCTGACCAGGAAGCCTCTTTCGCGCATCTGCTCGGCGATATAGGCGGTTTCGTGGTCAGCCGGTTCCAACGTGTCCTGATCGCGAATGAATTCTACCCCCAGAAACAGCCCACTGCCGCGCACATGGCCGATGATGGGATGCTGGCTTTGCAGCGCCCGCAGGCGCTCCTGGAAATAATCACCGACGACACGGGCATTTTCCTGCAAGCCTTCTTCCTGGAGCACCTTGAGTACTTCCAGCCCGACAGCACACGATACCGGGTTGCCGCCAAAGGTGTTGAAATATTCCATACCGTTGTTGAAAGCATCCGCGATGGCGCGTGTCGTGACCACCGCCGCGAGTGGGTGGCCGTTGCCAATCGGCTTGCCCATCGTGACAATATCCGGCACGACACCCTGCGTCTCGAACGCCCACATGTGTGTGCCGACGCGCCCGAAGCCGATCTGCACTTCGTCAGCGATGCACACGCCGCCCGCCGCGCGTATATGCTCAAATGCGGCGCGCAGATACCCATCCGGCAGCGTCAGTTGTCCGCCGCAGCTCAGTACCCCCTCCGAGAAGAAGCCCGCCAGTTTGTGCCCGCGCTGCTGGATGCGTTCCGCTGCCTGCCTGACCGACTCGGCATACTTGCGCCCGGTCTCGGCGTCAAAACCGCGAACCGCCCCGCGATAGCCGTCCGGCAGCGCCGCGATTTCGACGTGATCGGGCTTTCCCCTGCCGCCACGTCCGTTGAACTTATACGGGCTGAGGTCGATGAGCGAGGTTGTGTGTCCGTGATAGGCATGGTCGATGACGATGAAATCCATCCCGCCTGTGGTGGTCTGCGCCAGCCGGATTGCCAGTTCGTTAGCCTCGCTGCCGCTGTTCACGAAAAAGCAGACCGACAGCGCTTCCGGCAGAGTCGCGCGCAGGCGTTCGGCGTACTCGATGATCAGCGGGTGCAGATAGCGCGTATTGGTGTTGAGCAGCGCCATCTGCCGCTGAGCCGCCCGCACCACGCGGGGATGCGAATGCCCGACATGCGGCACATTGTTCACGCAGTCCAGGTAGGTTTGCCCGTTCTCGTCGTACAGGTGATGCAGATAGCCCCGCATGATCTGGAGCGGGCGTTTATAGGAGACACTCATCGAGGGGTTCAGGCGTTCGCGGCGGGCGCTGATCAGGGCTGCGGCATCCACGCTGCGCTGCGCGCGTAGTTCGCACGGTAGCCGCAGGATCAGATCGGGGTTAGGCGCGAGCGACAGCCACACCTCGCGATGACACGGCGACACCACGCCGGGAAAATCGCCCTGGTAGTCCAGCATATCCGTGATGATCTGGAAGTGCAGGTGCGGCGGCCAATCACCATTGCGCGGGTAGTCGCCAATCGCGGCCAGCGCCTGCCCGGCGGTGACCGTATCGCCGCTGCGCCACTGGTCGAGCACCGTTTCGCTCAAATGACCGTAGAGTGTATAGAAGCGTACGCCCGCTTCTGGCTCGTGTTTGAGGATCAGCGTCGGGCCATAATCCTGTTCCGAGCCGTTATCGCGCACGCTGAACACCTCGCCAGCGAGCGGTGCGTAAATCGGCGTACCCGGTGGCGCGAACAGGTCAGCACCGATATGAACCGTGCGCCGTTCCAGGTGCGTGACCGCGTACTTATCGGTTGTATAGATCGGGCGGGCTTCGTCGTAGCGCCCGACGCCGACTTTGCCGCCTTCCAGCCGCTCGAACAGGCGGCGGGTCATCAACGCTGTATTCGTGAACTCGTCCATCGTGCCGAGTTCGCTGCTGCCCACGCTCAGGTCGAACAAGACCGTGTTGGCTGCTGTCAGGGGATAGCCCAGGATAGGCTGAGCCGTCGCACGCCGCAGCCACTCGGTCACAGCCTGCGCGTTGGGATGTGGCGACCATCCGCAGGCGTTACGGAAAACGCTGTGAGCGAAGTTCGGGTGAATGTCCCGCCAGCGCTTCAGCAAGTCCCAGGCGGCCACCTCGCTGATGCTCAGGTGCTGGTTGTCCGGTTCCTGGCGCTGCTGGTACCACGAGATGCACACGCTCAGGCACAGCCGCGCCGCCACCAGCACATAGAGCAGCGAGACTTCCTGCTCGGTCAGCGCGAACTGCTCGTGATAACCCTGAATGACCGCCGCAGCGGCATCCAGCGGGTTATCCTTGCCCATCATCACGTAGGCCAGCGCTACCGCCAATTCCGCCACCGTTGGCGCATAGGTCATATCGCCGAAGTCAATCATGCCCGTGACGGCGATGTGCTCTGGCGAGAGCGGCTTCACGAGGATGTTATGGTCATTCGCGTCGTTGTAGATGAAGCTGTGGCGCAGGCCGCTCAACTGTGGCATGACCGTCTCGCGGTACAGCCCCGCGAAATGCTCCACGAGTTCGCGCTTTTCGGCGGGCATGTCGTCGGCATAACGCGCCACCTGCGGAACGTTGGTGATATTCCAGCGGTAATCCTGGCGTTTGGCGGGGTGGAAGAAATCCTGCAGCGCGGACGAAAGCTGCCCCAAACGGCTGCCGATCTGCCGCAGCAGGTCTGCCGAATGCGGGCGGAAGTCCACCAGCGGCTGACCGTCAAGATACGTCAGGAGGCGCACGCGATTGCGTCTCTGCGCGGCATCGACAACCAGCGCAATGTTGTCCTGCTGCAGCGTTCGTACCAGCGTCGGGCAGAAATCAACCCGTGAGTCCAGGTAGGTCAGGGCGGCATTCTGCAAGTTCAGAACCGCGTCTTCCCAATCCTGATGGGCGATCTTCAGAATATAGGCGCTGCCATCGGCGGCACGGACGTAGAAGTTGCGATCCAGTTCAGCCGTCAGTTCTTTGATGACCGCCGCTTGCAGGCCATAGTATTCCCTGACGATTTGCCCGGCATCATCGCTCGAAATGGTCGGACGGACATTGCTTTGCATGGTGACCATGACTGCCTCACGACAAGCAGGAGAAACGCGTGGCACACAGCCGATACAATCAGCCTTGGGAAGCTTCCCAGAAATTGTAGCTTGTCAATGATCGCGGGGCAAGCAATGGATTTTCTTCGTCGTCAGTCGCTCCTGTTCAGGGCGAGACAGGCGGGAGCACAGAACCTATTCGTAAGCCGCCACTTTTGCCTCAGAGAATTCCTCCTCTCCGAGTGAGAGGAGGCTGGGGGTGAGGCTCTTCCCCCCTCCCTCTTCCCTTGAAAACAAGCTGCAATCACGCCAAACAGGAATCCTTCGGGTGCATTTCAAGTTATTGGGAGGATATACGCCCTGGCCGAGGCTCATCCTGCCCTACACGACCTGCCGTAGGGGAGGATTAGGCGCTTGCGCCGTATATCCTCCCGCTGTCCCAAATGAAATACACCTTAACCCTTTTTCTCACTGGAGATCAGGATCTCGCTCACCAGGAACAGCGGGTTATGGATGCGCTTCAGGTCGTTGTTCAGGTCGCCCTGTGCATCTGGCGACAAAAAGGCGCGTTCAAACGTCTCGCGGTCTGGGAAATCGGCAATCGTCATGAAGCGGTAGGGCGCGCCATTCTGCATTCCTTCTGGCGTCCAGTGCTGGTCGATGCGGCCAAAGTCGGTTGTGATGACGCCCGGCATCGATTCGTTTTCCTGCTGGTGTTCGCCCGTCCGCCAGCGCAGAAATTCAGCTTCGTCGGTGCCCGGGGGCAGGTTATACAGTACGGTGAGTCGAATCATGAGCATTATCCTTACGAGTAGTGCAGCGGAAAAGCACAACTGAATCGAGCCGCATTGTATAAGTATAACGCTCAACGAATATCGCTGCTGTATGTCCTGCTGCTGTAATGGATTCAAAGTCGCAACCGGATAACGAACGCTGCGGCAATCATCTCTCAATCGAATGGGCTGGGCTTCTGTGCATTGGAACTGGGATCCAAATTTATGCTTTGAATGTAATTACACATGGTAGAATCCATTCAGGAAACCTTGTCGTCAATGCACGACGAATACATCGTAGTGCGAGCGAACGGTGTAAAGATTGAGAAAGGAGAGCGGTGAACGCGCCTTTGCTCAGGCAAAGCCA
>JAEUQX010000736.1 GCA_016788625.1 Anaerolineae bacterium | reverse complement strand
GTGGTCATCACGGGCGTGGAGAAGTAAGTCAAACCGTTCACTTCACCTCCAAATCCCCTCTCCACACGGAGAGGGGACTCCCAGTGTTCGCCGCACTCCCTCTTTTCCCTACGGGAGGCAAAAGAGGGGTGAGAATGCTAGATATCGTCTCACTCATAATCTCTCGCGAGGTGTTATGTTCAAACGACTCGTGATCGTGGTTTTGTTTGCACTGCTTGTTTTCGGCGGCGTTGGGGCACAGGATGCTGGCGAGCTGCGCGTAGATGCCAGCCAATCGTTGGGCATGATTAACCCGTTTGTCTACGGGGCAAATTACGGCCCCCCCGCACTGGTCGGCCTTGACCTCATCGAAGCAGCGCAAGTGTCCGGCGTGACCTACTTCCGCATCCCTGCAGGGCGATGGGGCGATGACAACGACCTGACTACGCAGTTTATTGACCTGTATTATGGCCAGGCGCAGCAGTGGGGCATGGAGCTGTCGATCAGCACCCGGCTGCCCGGTTCAGGTGGGTCGCCGGAAAAGAGCGCCGCACAGGTGCAGTACACGTTGGACAAAGGTTACAACGTGCGCTATTGGGCGATTGGCAATGAACCCGACCTGATCGACGCCTACCAGGGTGAGGACAACACTGATTTCTCGCAGTTCAAGATGGACGACTACAACCGTGATTGGCGCGCCGTTGCAGAAGCAATGCTGGCCGTCAACCCGGACATTGTGCTTGTCGGCCCCGATGTGAGCCAGTTCCCGCCCACGCCCGAAGGCGATCCGTACAACAATGTACGCCGCGAGTTCGTGCGCGAATTCCTGCGCGCCAACGGCGATCTGGTGGACATCGTATCGATTCACCGCTACCCCTTCCCGCGCAACCGGCAGGCAACAACCCGCGAGGAACTCCAGGCCAATGCCGCTGAGTGGGATGTATTGATCGAAAACCTGCGCGAGGTCATTCGCGATGTGATGGGCACAGATATGCCTATTGCCGTGACTGAGGTTAATTCGCACTGGTCAAACGGCGGCAACGGCGAAGCCACGCCAGACTCATACTACAATGCGATCTGGTGGGCCGATGTGCTGGGGCGGCTGATTACGCAGAAGGTCGATATCGTCGCCTACTTCGCCTTCCAATCGGTCGGCGCGAACGGCGCATTCGGGCTGTTAGAACGCTACGTTGTGCGCCCGACTTACTACACCTATCAGCTCTATCAGCGCTTCGGGCAGGAACTGCTGCTCAGCGAGTCGCCTGATGATATTGTGCGCATCTATGCGGCGCGGCGCGACGACGGGGCACTAACGCTGATCGTGATCAACATGGGCGAGGAGGAAGCCGACCGCACCCTGTTGCTCAGCGGTTTCACGCCCAGCGGCGACGCAGAGGTCTGGCGGCTCGACCCCGAACGCAACGCCGAGCCGCTCGATGCGCAGTCCATCGCAAACGGCAGCGCGCTGACACTGCCCGGCCAATCGGTCACGCTATACATCGTACCAGGGTCGTAGGCATGATGAGGCCAATGGGTAGCACTGGTGAGAGGCGGCATATCCTGCCCCTGACCACAACAATTCTCGCCATCATGATCTGCCTGTGCGCGGTAGTCATCACAGCGGCGCAGGAGACCACACCTGAACCTGCCGGATTCAGCACGATCTATGCACCCTATGTCGAACCAGGGGTGATCCCTTTAGCCGTGACCGCCGAGCAGACCGGCATTCGCTATTTCACGCTGGCCTTCGTGCTGGCGAGCGAAGCCTGCGAACCGGCCTGGGGCGGCGCGGCGCGCTTGCAGAACACGCCCTTCCTGGCAAGTGACATTGAAAGTCTGCGTGCGGTGGGCGGCGATGTCATCATATCGTTCGGCGGCGCGGGCGGCGACGAACTGGCGCTGCACTGCCCTGATGTGGAGAGCCTGACCGCCGCATATCAGGCCGTCATTGAGACCTACAATGTGACGCAGCTCGACTTTGACATCGAAGGGGACGAAATCCGCGACGCGACCACGATAGCCGTGCGTTCGCAGGCCATCGCCGCGCTGCAAGCCAGCCATGATGTACGCGTCTCGTTCACCCTGCCCGTCCTGCCCACTGGTCTGACGGACGAAGGCCTGGCCCTGGTGCAGTCGGCCATTGACGCAGGCGTCGAAATCGAGGTCGTCAACATCATGACGATGAACTTTGGCGAGCCGTACTCCCCAGACGAGATGGGCGCGAACACAATAGCAGCGGCTGAAAGCCTGTTCGCACAGCTCCAGGAACTCTACCCAGACAAATCCGAAGAAGCTGTTTGGCGCATGGTCGGGCTGACGCCGATGATCGGCCTGAACGATGTGCACCCCGAAACGTTCACGCTGGAGGACGCCAAAACCGTCACCGCATTCGCGCGCGAGCGCGGCATCGGTCGTCTGGCGATGTGGTCGTTCAGCCGTGATAAAGAGTGTGTCGGGCAGCAGAGCATCGTCAGCAACCGGTGCAGCGGCACTTTGCAGGAACCGCTGGCATTTTCGATGATTTTCAACGGCGTGATGGAGAATCCATGACGATTTTCAATCAGCATCCGCTGCGGGTCATCGTAGGCATGTGGTTGGTGTGGTCAGTGGTCATCATCGGCTATCAGGCCGTCGTCGATTGGCGCTACCAGCCCAACCGTCCCGACCGCGCGACAGCCTGGACGCCCAACGAGACGGCACGCACCAGCCAGCGGGGCAAGATCTACCTGCTCGAACCGTTCATGAACCGCCAGGTCTCATGGGACTCCGAATATTATCTATCGATTGCTATCGTGGGTTACGATGACCCGGAAATCCAGACGGTCGATACGGATGATGGCCGCACGTTAGCCAAGAACTACGCCTTCTTCCCGCTCTATCCCTATTTCATGCGCGCCCTCGCCGTCCCCTTGAACATCCTGGGCATGAACTCCATTGCCACTACGGCTTTGGCGGGGGTTTTGATCTCGCTGGTTGGCACGCTGGCGGCGCTGTTCGCCCTCTATGACCTGACGCGCGAAGAATTGGGCGAAGATGGCGCGCTGCGAACGGTCTTCTATCTGCTGATCTTCCCATCGGCGTTTTTCCTGGCGCAGGTCTACACCGAGGGCCTGTTCATCGGGCTGGCATTCGGCTGCCTGGCGTTGATCAATCGCCGGCAACTGCTCTGGGCGGGCGTGCTGGCGGCGCTGGCCGTGTGGACACGCTCGGTCGGGCTGGCGCTGGCCGTGCCGCTGCTGATTGTCTGGCTGCGCAATACGGACTGGAAGGGACTGCAAAGCGACCGCACAGCGCTGCTGCGGGCCGGGAGTGGCCTGCTGGCCGTCACCCTACCCATCGCGGCCTATCTGATCTGGCGCGCGGCGCTGGGCGAGCCGTTCGACCAGGTACAAACCATCTGGTTCGGGCGCGGCATCCTGAACTGGGGCGGTCTGGAATATGGCTTCAACGAGATCAACAACGCCTTCACAAACCGCGACAATACGCAGATGATGACGTACTACGTGTTAGAAGGTTTAAGTGTACTGCTGGCGCTTGTGGGCTGTATCGCTGTCGCGCGGCGCTATCCGTTTGTGGCACTTTTCAGCCTCGCCGCGCTGTTCATCATCGTGACCAGCGGCGCGCCCCAAAGCCTGATCCGCTACGTGCTAACGCTGCCCGCACTGTTCATCTTCCTGGGGCGGTTAGGGCGTAACGCCGTGTTTGACCGGGGCTGGGTACTGGTCAGCGTGCTGCTGCTGGCGATGCAAACCGCGCTGTTCTCGTGGGATATGTGGGTGGCGTAGGAAAAGTAATGAGTGATGAGTGACGAGTAATGAGAGCAGAAAAGCCAAGCATGAGTAGAAGCGCACCACCCGGCACTTCTATCAGATGAGAAAACACAGCATGGGGTCTTTCCTAACTCATCACGCATTACCTATCACTCATCACAAAACCAACAACCAATAATGAAGGACTCTATCATGGCATTTCCGAAAGATTTCATTTGGGGCGCAGCGACCGCCAGTTACCAGATTGAAGGCGCGGCGCTGCAGGATGGGCGCGGCGAGTGCATCTGGACGCGCTTTTCACACACGCCGGGGAAAGTCGCGAATGGCGACACGGGCGACGTAGCCTGTGACCATTACCACCGCTACCCGGAAGATGTGGCCCTGATGCGCGATCTGGGCGTCGGCGCATATCGCTTCTCGATCTCCTGGCCGCGTGTCATACCCGCTGGAACAGGTGCGCTCAATCCTGCCGGGCTGGACTTCTACGACCGCCTGGTAGATAGCGTCTGCGCGGCAGGCATTACACCCTGGGCGACGCTGTATCACTGGGATCTGCCACAGGCGCTGCAAGATCGCGGAGGCTGGACAAACCCGGAGATCGTCGGTTGGTTCGCGGAATACACCGATGTGATTACACGGCGGCTGGGCGACCGGGTGAAGAACTGGTTCACGCATAATGAGCCGTTCTGCACTGCTTTTCTTGGGCACATGATGGGGGTGCACGCTCCTGGCCTGACCGACACGCGAGCGACGTTCCTGGCCGTACATCATGCCCTGATCGCGCACGGCGAAGCTGTCCCGGTCATCCGGCGCAATGTGCCCGGCGCGAAAGCCGGGATTGTGCTGAACCCCTCGCCACAGCTTCCAGCTACTGACCACCCTGAAGATGTGCGTCTGGCGCGGCGTGGCGATGCTATGACCAATCGCCTGTTCCTCGATGCCGTGTTTAAAGGGCAGTACCCGACGGACCTGATCGAGATTGCCGGTCAGGCAGTCGACGGCATTGACCTGGGCGCGATCCAGAAAGCGGCAGTCAAATGCGACTTCCTGGGCATCAACTACTATATGCGCTGGATTCTCGCTCATGTGCCAGGCAAACCAGAAGAAGCTGTCAACAGATTTCCGCCCGGTACCGAATTCACAGCGATGGATTGGGAGATTTATCCGCAGGGGTTGACGGATATGCTCACACGTATCCACCGTGAGTATGGGCCGATTGACATCTACGTGACCGAGAACGGCGCAGCCTTCGACGACCCCGAACCAAACAACGGCGTGGTCGAAGACCCGCGCCGCGTCGCCTATCTGCGCGGCTACCTGGCGGCGGCACAGGCGGCTATCGCGCAGGGCGTCCCGCTCAAGGGTTACTTCGTCTGGTCACTGCTGGATAACTTCGAGTGGGCTTACGGCTACGAGAAACGCTTCGGCATTATCCATGTCGATTTCCAGACACAGAAGCGCACACCCAAGCAAAGCGCACTGTTCTATAAGCGCCTGATCGCGGGACAGGAAACACTGGGCTGAAGCCAACAAGGGATAGTCGAGCTTACCGCATCAACTAACGATCTGCCTGAGTGATATGCAGACAAAAGGGGTGAAAAGCAGAAGTTCACCCCTATTTATGATTCATGTGCCTATGCCGTTTTTCACCGCAGCGATTCTCGGCATCCTGCTTAGAGCGGTGCTGCGCCTGGGTCACCACATTAAGTCATTTCCTGGCAGCGAACAAACCCGCTATCCATTCGAACCGTCTAGAGTTTCACAGGTTATGCATTTCCACGCCGCACCGTAAATCGTCTCCAGATAGCGCACAACCCGATCATCCGGCAGCGTAACATAGTTCACCGAACTGGTGAGCGAGTCGTTGTAGCTGTCCTGCACTACTGCGTCATAGCGTTCGATGGGTGCGGTCGGCTGGCCAATTCCAATGATGATACCGTGTCGACTGCTTAGCACGGTCTCGAACACCGCGTCATCTTCCCCACCTGACTGTGAAAAATCCAACGCGCTGCCCTGTACGCCTGTACCGTGATTGTCGCTGCGGAACACATAGATCGTATCCGTGTCGCCACGCCAGAGGAGGAAACCATTCTCGAAAGGCTGATAGGCGGCATTAACGGTTAACGCTTCAGCCAGCGGACAGAAGGTATAGTCGGCATCCACACCGAAGAAAAAGCCTTCAAACGGACAGGTGATGTCAACCTGAACATCCGCCAGAAATGCGTAGCCGGGCGTGAGAGGCGACTCAGTTTCGGTGGGCATGAGCAGGCGAAACGTCACGGGATGGATGAACGGTGCGCTGTTTCGCCGCAGTTCAACCTCCAGTATGCCCTCGGCTGGCAGGTCTTCATAAATGCGATCCGCCGTTACACGTTCGCTGCCATAGCGCAGATGAATCGCTACCTCGTCAACGCCGCGCACCTGCCACCGCAACATCACCAGCCCGTCGCGTTCTACCGCCTCTGGCTGCGCGACGAACTGCACGACAACAGGCGCTGTGGTTGAACCAACATCCGGCTGAATGCTACAGGCGGTCAGCAATAGCAGTACAAGCAGAATGAAACGAAACATCACGTTTCCGCTGCCAGATAGCGGAATCCCTCGCCATCCCGGTCGATATAACCTATACCCGGAAACGGGAAGTGATAGCCGAAAACGCGCCGCTTCTCGTCGGCCAGCATCCCCAGGATTTGCTGCCGCGTCGTAACACCCTGTTCCAGGTCAACATCGAAGCTCACATGCCAGTCCGGGCGCGCCAGCATCAGCAGCGCATGACTTGCCACATCGGATACAGCGAAGAGCTGTTCCTCCCTGCTGGCGAGGCTGAAGGCCACATGACCGGGTGTATGCCCCGGCGCGGGGAACGCAGTCAGGCCGGGCAGTATCTCCGCGTCACTGGCGAACGTCATCAGACGCCCGTCATCAACGGCAGGCTGCAGCGCCTTCAGGCCGATGTTGATGACATCACGCATACTGCCGCCGCTGGTACTGGTCAGAAATTCGTATTCTGCGTCTGAGATATGATGAACGGCATTGGGAAAAACGGCCGCGCCGCTGGTATCCGTCAGACCGCCCAGATGGTCGGGGTGGAAATGTGAGATCACCACATCAGTGATGGCGTCCGGGCTGATGTCCAGCAGCGCCAGTGTGGGCAGCAAGCGATCGGTATCGAAGGCAGCGAACGGCAGCGAACCACCACCCACATCGAGCAATACGATACGGTCGCCCGTTTGCAGCAGCGCCGTATTAATCGTCACCTTGATGCGGTCGCTCGGTAGGTTATTCTCCATCAGCAAATCAGCCGCAGCCGCAGCAGGCGCGTTCAAGCCGAACGACGCGGGCTGAAGCATCACCGTCCCTTCCTGAATGATCGTCAGCTCCAGATCGCCGATGGGCAGGGTGTAAAGCGCTGATACACGCTCCGTTGCCTGTGCCCGTGCAGGTTGCCCGACCGCGGATAACCCACCCAGTCCAACGCCCGCAGCACCTAGCCCCGCCACCCTCAGCCAATCCCGCCGTGTCCAACCGTCGCGCGTCTGCATAACGTCCCCCCGCATATTCTCGCTTTGGTTGAACTACTCACGATGTTCCGCGAACGTTCAGGATTGCTCGTCAACCACCCTGGCGGCGGCTGATGGATGGCGAGTGCATCCAACCACGTTCAATCGCCCGCGCCTCTTCGACGGCGATGAACGCTTCCGGTTCAAGCTCGTGCGTGATGCGCTTCACATTGGATACGTCACGGTTGACCACCACACAGCGCAGCATGTTGACGATACCGTCGCGCCCCTGCCCTTCGATCAGCGTCACGCCGTAGCCGTGCTCGCGCAGCGCCTGCGCCAGCTCTGGCCCTTTGTCATGCGCAATGATGTTCAGGACGCGGTAGCTGGTGATGAACCGCGCTTCCAGCGCCATCCCAGCGTAACCCCCGGCAGCGGCGCCCAGGCAGTAGGCCAACAGGTTGATGATGTTGTTCAGGTCGCGCACAACATTGGCAATCACCACCGCGAACAGAAATGCTTCCAGGAAGGCCAACGCGGACGAGAGCCAGATTTGCTGTCGCGCAATAGCGACCGTGCGAATCGTACTGACGGAATAGTTCAGCACGCGCAGTACAAAAATAAGACCGGCGAACAACAACATATCGAGCGTGATATCAGGCATAACAGGATTGTCCTCATGTTGAACGTTGGCAGAATGTATTGATTGTAACCCCTGCCACCGCCCGCTCTATGTCCGATTCCGCACAGCCGAGTCCATGCCTGAGTGGACATTGACGCTCATTACTACCAGGACATACACTCTCGTCTTTCATCAATCGCGACAAGGACAATACGATGCTCGCTCCCCAGCCCAATTTCTGGCGCAATCTGCGCGATTTGCCCGACTCCCTTGCGATCTCTGCAATCGTTGCCGGGTTCATCAATGTGCTGGTGGGCTACAGCGGTCCAGTGTTGATCGTCCTGCAGGCGGCGCGGGCAGGCGGGTTGAGCGATGCATTGGCTTCGTCGTGGCTGTGGGCGATTGCAGTCGGCGGCGGCGTAACCGCGATGCTGCTCTCACTCTACTACCGCCAACCGATCAGTGCGCCCTGGTCAACAGCGGGGGCAGCGCTGCTCGTCACCAGCCTGGCGGGGTTCACGCTGGCAGAGGCTATCGGCGCGTATATCATCGTCGGCGCAGCAACGATGCTGCTGGGCTACTCCGGCCTGTTCGAGCGCGCGTTGGCACTGGTGCCTCAGCCCGTCGTGATGGGTATGTTGGGCGGCATCCTGCTGCGCTTCGGCATCGACATGTTCGCCAAACTACAGGAGAGTCCCGCGCTGGTGCTGACGATGATGATCGTCTTCTTCATCCTGCGCCGCCTCAAATTCCGCGCGCCAACACTGATCGTCCTGCTGGTCGGCATCGGAATCGCCTTTTTCAGTGGGCAAATCCATATTGAGAATGTCACGCTGGCGCTGACCACGCCGATCTTCACTGCGCCTGTTTTCCGCGTCGAGGCGCTGCTCACGCTGGCGCTGCCGCTGTTTGTGCTGGCACTCACCTCGCAGTACGCGCCGGGCGTGGCGGTATTGGCGGCGGCGGGCTACCGTCCGCCGATCAATGGCATCCTGATGGCGATGGGCTTAGGGTCGGTGATCGTCGCGCCCTTCGGCGGGCATGGCATGAACCTGGGGGCGCTGCTGGCGGCTATCATCACCAACCCGGATGCACACCCCGACCCGAATAAGCGCTACACGGCAGGCGTGGCCGTCGGTTTCTTCTACATGCTGTTCGGCCTGTTCGGAGCAACAGTGATCAGCCTGTTCGCCGGACTGCCCGCGCCGCTGGTGGCAACCGTCGCCGGACTAGCGATCACCGGCACGATCAGTTCTTCGCTGACCAGCGCGCTCAAGGAAACGCACACCCGTGACGGCGCGATCGTCGCTTTCCTGTGCAGCGCCGCCAACTTCTCGCTGTTCGGCATCGGCGCGCCTTTCTGGGGGCTGGTGGCGGGCGTCGCCGTACATACCCTGCTGCATTATGGTGAGGCAGCCGATAGTCAATAGCTGCAAGCCGTTCGCTTCGCGCCTGGAGATGAGCGGCTGTTGTCATTCAATAAAGGATCATCGGACAGGCCGCGTCCTGAAAATCCCCGCAGCGGACACAGCGACGCTGTGTCCCTACTAATGCGTACCTCTTTTGCGATGCTCCCTTTGCGTATGAGGCACTAAAAACTATGGACTGATGACTATCAGCTATCGACTCTATGCTATAATCGCAGCGTTCAGGAGAAAACTGTGAGCGGGTTTCAGGTCGCATTTCGCTACCTTGTCGACAATTTGCGTGAGGTCAAAAACGTCCGTTCGGTGCGCGTGCTGGATGAGGGCGCGATGATCGTCACCGTCGCCCAGGCTACCTTCGAGGAAGAAATTGTCGTTTATCTGCTGGCCGGGGAACTCTCGGTCGGGTTCATCAAGAAGACGCTCAACGCCAATACCGACCGCGACATGCACACGCTCTATATCCTCGCACACGACCTGATCACCGATGACGGGCAGGTCGCGCTGATGAGTGATGCGCTGCGGCTGATTCTGCACGCGCACGGCGGTAAGGTTTACGTCTTCCGCACGGAAGCAAGCAGCGTCTCGATCTTCCCGCTGTTCATCGGCGCCGACCGTCGCATCACCTATGGCGAACAAGTCAACCTGCGCCAGATCGGCGGGGACTACGCCACCTTCAACAACAAGTACCTGCTCGGCGTCCGGAAGATTGCGGGTTTCGACGCGCAGCCTTTTCACGGCCATCCCCCCGCCCCTGCCCCCAATGACCCCCTGTACGCCTGTTTCACGCTGCTCGGCATCAGCAGCAGCGCCTCGCTCGATGAGGTCAAGCGTGCCTACCGCCACAAAGCACGGCAGCATCACCCGGACACTGACAAATCCCCCGGCGCGACCGCCCGAATGCAGGAGATCAACGACGCCTACGCCCGCATCCTCGCGCGCTACGAATAGGCTGGTTTTCCCGGTTCCGCACCTAACATGCGAGCACCTGCGTATAGGCCGTAAACGCATCATACGGAGGCGTCATCATGAAAAAGCTAATTGCTATCCTGCTTCTGCTCGTTGTATCCACTGCTCACGCGCAGGATACAGACTCTCGCCCGTTCCAGCTCGGCTTCACCCCGTTCCCATACGAAGTCAGCGTTGATGCCGTCCTGGATACTTACCAGCACATCAGCGAAGATGGCGACCTGATCGTTCACCACTTCGATAACGGCGTGCCCTGGTCGGAAGCGCTGGCGCAGCAACCCTACAGTGAGTGGGTTATGGATGACTGGTCGTTCCGCCGCTCACTGACGCCGGAAACACACGAACTGCTGCTGACTGTCACGCCCATCCGCCTGCTGCGCGACGGGCTGGCGCTGTATCGCGGTACGGCGGACGAGCAGGCGCTTCCTGCTCCCTTTGACAGCTACACCTTCGATCACCCCGATGTTATAGCCGCGTTCATCCATTATTGCGACACCATCATCGCCTACTTCCAGCCGGACTACTTCATGTTCGGCATCGAAGTCAACTTGCTCATGAAGAATGCGCCGGAGCAGTGGGATGCCTATATGACGCTGCACCGCGCGGTCTATGCTCATCTCAAGGCCACCTACCCCGATTTGCCTGCTTTCGTCTCGGTAACGGGCATTGATCTGGTGGAGGGCTATACGGATGCGAATCACGATGACCAGATGCGCGCGTTGAATGACATCATCGACTACACCGATATACTCGGCCTGTCCGTATATCCTTACCACACGCGCTTCATGACCGACAGCATCCCCACCGAACTCTTCGACACGCTGGCCGCACTGACCGACAACCCCCTGGCTGTGACCGAGACGGGATACCCGGCACAGTCCTTCCGGTTCGATGCAGGCGGCAGATTCATCGAGTTCGATTCCGACGCGCAGAAGCAGGCCGACTGGACACGCTACCTGCTCGACTCGGCGGCGGAACACCAGTTCCTTTTCGTGGTCAATTTCATCATCCGTGACTATGATCAACTCTGGCGAGACATCGGCGGGCGCGAGGATTTGACCATCATCTGGCGTGACACAGGTCTATACGACGAAAACGGCAGCCCTCGCCCCTCGCTTGATGTGTGGCGCGAGTGGCTGAAGCTGCCGCTGAATAATCCGTAAGTACCTATTCAGGCGATCAGGCGGGTTCGCGCAGCTTGATGTAGTTCAGCTTGGAGAGTTCGCGCACCTGGGCTTCCGCGCGGTAGCTGCTGCGAACGAGCGGGCCGCTTTCGACCCACTTGAAGCCCAGCTCCTTGCCAATCTGCTGGAATGCGTCGAACTCTTCCGGCAGATAGAAGCGCTCCACCGCCAGGTGCTGCTTGCTCGGCTGAAGATATTGCCCAATCGTCAGGATGTCCACACCCTGCCCGGCCAGATCGCGCATCACCTCGACCACTTCGTCGAAGGTTTCGCCAAGGCCAACCATGATGCCGCTCTTGGTCAGCACCAGCGCGTCCATACGCTTGGCGTTACCCAGAGTCTTCATCGCCCACTCGTACTTATCCTGGGGCTGCACTTTCCTGAACAGGCGCGGCACGGTCTCGACATTGTGGTTGAGGATTTCCGGCTGCGCATCCATGACGATCTTGAGCGCGTCTTCGCTGCCCTTGAAGTCCGGAATGAGGACTTCGATGCTGCACCCCGGCTGAAGCTGACGAATACGCTTGATGACCATCGCGAAGAGGGGCGCACCGCCGTCCTTGCGCTCGTCGTGGTTTACGCTGGTAATGACCACGTGCTTCAACCCCAACGCACGCACCGCCTCGGCCACGCGATTCGGCTCGGCCCAATCGAGCGGGCTGGGTCGTCCGGTCGCGATGTCGCAGAAGCCGCACGAGCGCGTACACACGCTCCCGCCCATCAGGAAGGTCGCCGTGCGCCGTCCCCAGCACTCGCCAATGTTCGGGCATTGCGCCTCTTCGCAAACAGTGTTCAGCGTCTGGCCGCGCATCAGCCCACGCACTTCCTCGTAGTTTTCGCCGCCCGGCGCGCGCACCTTGATCCAAGGTGGGCGACGACGCGGGTGCTGTGGGTCTGGCTGCCAGCCTTCATTACTGTTCATCGGGATGGCATTGGGATCAATCAAGCTGCTCAAGTTAAGCCTCGAATTCACTCGGTTAAACATCATATTGTCGATTATAGCTCAGGCTGTATGGCGCGTCATGAAGTCCAGTTCAGCGGTGGTCACGTTGAGTTCGCTCAGCAGCGCGCGCCACAATACCTGAATCAGAAACTCGCGCACCGCGTAGAACAGCGCCAACCGCATGACGGGCAGAATCAGCGTGATCAACACTGGCGCGGCGTTCAAGGCCAGCAGCACATCCGGCAGCACGCGGAAACCCGCCAGCAGCGTGACAACATAGGTGATGAGCTGCACGCCAACAAATCCGGCGAAGGCCACAAAACCCGCGTCCAACCGACCCTGCACATAATGCGGCGTCAGCATCCCGATCAGATTACCCGCCACAATAGACTGTACATGATCGAGCATGATCGCCAGCGCCATCGTGCCCAGGTAGAACAAGGCGATGAAGGTATTCAACCCGGAGTCGTACTGGTCGCTCAGAATCGGTTCGGTGAAGCCCGCCACCGAAACGACCAGCACCAGGCTGAACGTCAAGCGCATGATCCACGCGCCGGGTGATTGGATTTGCTCCAGCGATTCGTGGCGGTGCAGGCAAGCTGCGCTGATCGCCCGGTTACAGCCGAACGGCCCGGTTGGCGAGAGCGCCACCAGATCATACGTCCCGGCTTCGCGCTCACGGGCGATGATGCTGGCGATTTGCACCGCCCAGCGCAGCGCATAGATCGCGCTCATGAAGAGCAGCCCCGGCAGCAGCAAGAAAGGCGCGACCAGAACAATCGCGCAGGCCATCGCCCAGCCCATCGGTCTGAAGGATGTGCCCATCACACGGGAATAAAGCGGATGCTCGGGGAACGCTCTCCGCAGGCCACGCCACAATTTCCAAGTCAGCATTCCGTCACACCGCCATCCGCAGGTTCAAGTCCTGATCTGCTGCCATCACGTTCAATCGGCTGATCAACAAGCGCCAGGACAGCGTAATTACAGCATCACGAACGGCGAAAAACAACCCTACACGCAGCGCCGTCAGGCTGATGTCGGCATAGAAACCAGTTGCGCCCGCTGAGTGATAGAGCGATGGCAGCACGACAAACGCGCCAAAGAACGCCAGCAGATACACCAGAACTTGCAGCAGCAGGAACACACCAAAGGCGAACAAACTGGCATCCAGGCGACTCCCCGTATAGGTCGGGATGATCATGCCGACAATGCAGCCCAGAATCGCTGACTGCACGTATTCCAGATAAAGCACCGCGCACAACCCAACAATGCCGAGAAAATGCGCGATGGTGGGATGCGCGGGCTGGGCAAAACGCACGAAGACTTCCGACTGACCGATCATCACCATAACGGCCAGAAACCCGCTGACGATCAGCCCAATGATGAGCGAGACGCGCACGATCGCACGGAACTGCTGGAACTCACGGTTGCGGTACAGCGCGCTGGTGCAGATCGCCCAGCTCAGACCCAACGGGCCAGCCGGGGCAAGCGCCAACAGATGATAGGTGTTGTTCTCATGTTCACGGGCAATCGCATGGCTGACGCGCAGGGCACAATCAACACCATATAGCAGCCCGGTGAAACCCAACAGCAGCGGCATCAGCAGAAATAAGACAGTGGGAATCATCTCGCCAAGCTGCACGACAACCATAATCATCACGCTGGCCCAACTGATGAAGCGGCGCGGCGTACTGCCTGGCAGCAGCACCGTGCGGCGAAAGATCGGATGTGTCGCGGGTGGATGATTCAGCGCAGCCCAAAGTCTGAAGGTAGCGATTCTCTGCACAATATCCTGTCCCTGTCAGGCAGCCTGCCGCAGCAGCGAATCAGTCTCGGTCGGCGCGGCGTTCAGGCGTTCCAGCAGCAAATGCCATAAGCGGCATACTATATACTCACGCAGGCCGTAAAAGATCACTACTGATACGAGCGGCAGCGCCACATCTGCCACCAGCCCCACAACGCCCATGCCGGCCATCAGCCTGCCGCTCAGCACCAGGGCCGTATAAGTCGCCAACTGGATGCCGATGAAGCCCGCCAGCGCCCACAAGCGCGGATCCAGGCGCTGCTGTATGTCATGCGCCGCCAGCGCGCCGAATAGCCCACCAATCAGGATGGACTGCACATGGTCGAGGTAAAAGATCACCAGAAGGACGATGATCCAGATCACCGTCATCGCACCCGTCGCTCCGGACAAGTGCCGCAGAATCAGATGCGCCGAGATGATCAGCGGCAGGAACAACACCACACGCACAGTCCACGACTCGTGTGAATTGACATGCCGAAACAGATCGTTACGGTGCAGGCAGCCCGCCCAGATCGCCCAGGTTGTGCCGATCATCCCGTGCGGCGCGAGGCACAGCAGGTCATACGTGCCGGACTCGCGCTCGCCACAGATCGTGCGGCTGACGCTGATCGCCCAGATTGCCCCATAGAGCGTACCGCTGAAGAGCATCAGGAACAGCAGGCGCATATCGATGACGAACATCAACGACCAGAACCACACCTGCCCTTGGATCAGGAGGTTTTGCAGCAGCGGCGGCCAATCGACCGTATCCGCATAGCTGGCGGAAATCACGCGCTTAAATAACGGATGGGCGACTGGAGGATACTGGAAAGCACGCCAGAGCCGCCAGGTCATCATGGCATAAGCCCCCAGGCGATAGGGTCGGCACCACCCAGTGTGGGATAAATACCCTCGCTCAACTCTGTGAACACTCCCGTCTCCAGGTTCAGTGCCATCAGCAGGTAGCCGCGCTCATCACCGGGCACATTGCCGCCCAGCGCCAGGTGTGTCGCATCCGGCGACCATTTCAGTCGCGG
>JAEUQX010000135.1 GCA_016788625.1 Anaerolineae bacterium | reverse complement strand
CCAACCATCGGGTTCGCCGCCGCGATCAGGTCGGAAAGCTGCGTGAAGATCGTCCACTCAACGACTTCGAAGGCGAAGCTGAGGATGTCGAAGCCCAGGCCGCCGAAGATCGTGCCTGTGATGACGGCATTGTTTTGCAGTTCAACCGTGTCATTCCCGCCGTCAGCCGTGCCGCCGAAGGGGATGAGCAGTTCAGAGGCATCGCCGTAGACGCTGCCATTGACCGTGCCGTTAATGATGATGGTGTCGTTACCTGCGCCGCCGACATCACCATTGATGTCCCCGTTGGATGTGCCGTTGTTGATGATCGTGTCATCGTCACCGTTGCCATCCAGGTCATCACCGAAGATCGCCCCGACAGCGCCGCCGTTGACCGTACCATTGTTGATGATCGTGTCGTTGCCTGCCGCGCCCCAGATGCCATCATCGTCGAAGCCCGTGTACTCGTTGACCTCGCCATCACCAACCGTACCATTGTTGATGATCGTGTCGTTCTGGGTATCGGAAACTGCGCCGATGATGCCGCTCCAGATGTAGCCATCAATCGTGCCGTTGTTGACGATCTCGTCACTGCCGTTCGAGCCGTTCACCACGCCGGGATGATCGCCTTCACACGTGATGTCCTGCCCACCTGCCGCGTTGGGAGTCTCGTCGCAGTCCGCGACAGCCTGTGCGAGCACAGTAAATGGCAGCAGCAGAGACAGGCTGATGAGTACCAGGAGCAGCAGCAGTTTGTGTTTGACCATTGTTCCGTACCCTAACATACACCTCGCAATACCCTTAGTCTGCGGGCATGTACCTTTCATCAGGCAAACACAAGCTTGATGGTTTATGAAGAATACGTAAATCGTTCAGCGTTCGTGGACTAAAGTACCCCCCACATAGGTCTGATCAACACGCACGCTGAGCAGGTCGGCGGTCGGCGTCCGCAGCGGGTCACCGCTCAGCACGGCCAGATCAGCCCATTTGCCGGGCGTGAGGCTGCCACGATTGTCGGCGTCGCCGCTGGCGATTGCCCCGCCCATTATGTACGCATAAAGCGCCTCGGCAGCGCTGATAGTCTGCTCCGGCGCGATGGGTTCGCCGAACGGGTCGAGGCGGTCAACGGCGGCTTTGATTCCCAGGATGGGATCATCATCCGGGACAACGGGCGCATCGGAACTGAGCGCGACCGTCAGCCCGGCGTCAAGCATGGCGCGCACCGGGTAGCAGCGCGGTACGAAGGCATCCGGCAGGTAACGGCGGAAGCTGGCACCCAGCGCGGGCAGGAACACCGTCTGCGGCACGGCGATCACGTTGAGCGCACGGCAGCGGCGCAGATGCTCGGCGTCCGGCAGGCCAAGGTGTTCGATGCGGTGGCGCAGACCGTTGGGCAGACGGCGATGCAGTTCCTCATACACGCCGATGACCTGATCAAGCGTGACATCCCCGATGGCGTGCGTGCCGATGCGGAAGCCCGCCGCGTGTGCCTCCCACATCAGGTTGGTGAGGTCGTCGGTCTCGAAGCGCAGCACGCCCCGTTCACCCGTCACCTTGTAAGGTTGGCTGATCGCCGCCGTCGCCCCGCTCAGCCCGCCATCACCGAAGAACTTCACACAGTCAATGCGCAGCCAATCGCTGACATGGCGTTCTGGCAGCGGCAGCGTCTCTGCGCCACCATCCGGGCGGCGGATGGGCAGCCCGTTGACCCGCACCGCCAGCTCGCCGCGCGCATCCATCGCCCCGTAGACGCGCAGGTGAAAGGGTGTGAGCAGCGGGTCGGTGGCGCTGGTGATGCCCAGGCTGAGCTGGTGGCGGTTGGCGGCGCGAATCGCGTCGGCCAGTTCGTCATCCGAAGGTTCGGGGATGACCTTGCTGATCAGTCCCATGGCCGTCTCTTGCAGCAGTCCGGTCGGCTCGCCGTGTTCATCGCGCACTACGACGCCGCCGGGCGGGTTGGCCGTATCGCGCGTGATGCCTGCCAGCCGCAGCGCCAGCGAGTTGGCGACAATCATGTGGCCGCAGGTGCGCGTCAGAGCGATGGGGTGGCTGCTGCTGGCCGCGTCCAGGTCGGCGCGCGTCGGATGGCGCTTCTCCGGCAGTTCGGCCTCGTTGTAGCCGCGTCCGGTAATCCACGTTCCGGCGGGCAGCGTGACAGCTTTATCGCGGAAGCGCGCGATGATGCTCGCGATGTCCGGGGCAGTGGCTTTGTTGGCGACCACCTGGCGGGTGAGCAGCAGTCCGAGCTTCCAGATATGGACATGGGCGTCGTTGAAGCCAGGGATCAGCGTGCGCCCGGCCAGATCAACGCGCCGCGTGCCGGGTCGCGCCGCCGCCTCGACCTCCGCCAGCGCCCCTACTGCCAGGATGCGACCATCGTCGCCACAGAGCAGCGCCTCCGCGTTCGGGTAGCGCGCGTCCATCGTGTGTAATGTGCCATTGTGGAAAAGCAGCATGGTCATCTTCCCGCTGGGTTGCAAATAGCGCTATGGTAACGCAGCGCGCCGAGAACCAGCAATCACTGGCGCGAATCCAGTTCCCGACTAAGATTATCGCAAATGATGCTTCTGAAGGGATAGACCTGTATGGATGAACTGATTAAGGCAATACGCGAAAAGTATAAGATTTCTGAGGAAGAAGCCCGTAAGGTTGTGGCCGCGCTGGTCGAAGCAGAGAAGCAGCGGCAGGCAGCGGAGGCGGCACCCGCCACGCGCGGGCGGCGCAAAAAGAGCGGCATCGACCTGGGCAGCATCGTCAGCAGCGTGCTGGGCGGCGGCAGCGCGGATCAGCAGGGTGGCATCCTCAACATCGTGGGCGATCTGCTCGGTGGCGGACAGCAGCAGTCCAGCCAGAACGCCAGCCTGTTGAGCATCGTTGGCAACCTGCTCGGCGGCGGTAAAGAACGCGAGGAGCAGCAGCCCCAGGCGACCAATATCGTCACGACGCTGCTCGGCGGCGGACAGCAGAGCCAGGGCGGCGGTGGCCTGCTCGGTGTCGTGGGTTCAGTGTTGGGCGGCGCGGTGGTCAACACCATAGGCGAGGTGCTGGAAGACGTGCTGGACGGCAAACCCAAACGCCGCCGTCGTAAACCGAGCAGCAGTTCGAGTTCCAGCAGCAGCAAGCGCAAACGCAAGCGTAAAACCAGCGCATCCAGCGACGACGACAAGCCCAAGCGCAAACGCCGGCGCACAACGACCAGTTCAAGCAGCGATGATGACAAGCCCAAGCCGAAGCGCCGTCGGACAACGACCAGTTCGAGCAGCGACGACGACAAGCCCAAGCGCAAACGCCGGCGCACAACGACCAGTTCAAGCAGCGACGATGACAAGCCCAAGCCGAAGCGCCGCCGCACAACGACCAGTTCGAGCAGCGATGACGATAAGCCCAAGCCGAAGCGCCGTCGGACAACGACCAGTTCAAGTAGTGACGACGACAAGCCCAAGCCGCGCCGCCGTCGGACAACAACCAGTTCCTCCAGCGACGATGACAAGCCCAAGCCGCGCCGTCGCCGCTCGACAACCGGTTCGACATAAGATCGGAATCAAAACGGGGCGAACCGCACTGGCTCGCCCCGTCTGATTCAGCAGTCGTGAATGATTAGCTGTGGTCTTCGCGCACGATCTCGATCTTGACGCGGGCGACCAGGCCAGCGATCACGGCCAGTGCCGCAATCCACCACGCGCCCAGCACAACCACACCACCTGCCACCGCGCCAACGGTGAGGTTGATGTCCATCATGACCTCGTTCTCGGCATTGCGGATGATCAGACGGCGGGCATTGCCTTCCTTGACCAGATCCTGCACGCGACCGACCAGATCATTGCCTGCGACTTCGATCTGCTCGCTGAAAGTCTTGGCTTTCTCTTCAACTGTCGTGGTTTCGGGATTCTTCTGTTCTTCAGACATGGTTGCGTCTCCTCATTTAGCCCGTTCGGACTGTGTGTTTGATGGTTCACTACTGAATATACGCAAGTGCTGTGCGGTAAGTTGCGCCGACCGTCATGTCGAATGTCATGACTATAGCTCGCTGCGCGGTCAATCGCTATACTGATGCGATGATTGGCATACATATGAGGCGAAAAGATGCGTTATCAGGATGACGGCCCGGTTGGGTATTACTTTGAAGAGGTTGAGGTTGAACGCACGCTGGTGACGCGCGGGCGCACCGTCACCGAGGCGGACATCGTGCAGTTCGCGGCACTGACGGGTGACTATAACCCGATGCACACGGATGCCGAATACATGAAGTCACACCCGATGAAGCAGCGCGTGGCGCACGGCATGTTGACGCTCAGCTACTCGATTGGGCAGCTTTACCAGCTCGGCTTCATGGAACGCACCGTGCTGGCCTTTCGCGGGCTGGAGATGAAGTTCAGTCTGCCCGTTGTGATTGGCGATACCATTCACGCGCGGCTGACCGTGAAAGAGAAGAAAGAGATGAAACGCCTGGGCGGCGGCATCGTGACGGCAGAGTTGAAGATCGTCAACCAGGACGGCAAGACTGTGCAGTCCGGCACGCTGGAACTGCTGATGGCGTCAAAGCCAGCCGAAAGCACGGGCTGAGCGTAGCCCAGGCGCACACGCAGATAGACGCAGGACTACCCGGAGCAGCGAATCGGGCGCACGGGTAGATCAGCAATGTTGACAGCCATGCCAAGATAGGGCGATGGGTCGAGCGTGTTGACGATGCGATCCTGATTGGTAAACGTGCCGTTCGCGTCGCTCAGCACGATGCTGAAGTGCAGGTGCAGGCCTACCAGCCCGCGCCCGCCGGAATACTCGCCCTGGTAGCCTAGCAGCGCGCCCTGCTCAACCGGCTGCTCGGATGTACCCGGCGGGTACTGCGGCACGACGTAGGACTGCGAACCATCGCGTGAAGCCATGTGCGTATAGTATGTCCAGATCGTGCGACCCGGCTGCAAGGGGTCTTCATGACGGATGATGACCGACGAGAGCCAGTCATTCAGGCGCGTCAGGTAACCCTCATACGCCGCATAGATCGGCACAGTACCCGGCGCGCCATCACCGAAGATGTCGATGCCGGAATGCGTGTTCAGCACCGTGTATGGGCCAGCACTGTCGTTCCACAGCAGGCCGATGAAGCCGTCCGAAGGCAGGATGAAGGGCGCGCCGGGACAGGCCTGACCATTCATCACGGTGGTTAAAGTAGGTCGAGAAGCCGGGTCATTGAACCAGCGCCGAATCGGGTCGAGGCTGTTGCTTTGCGAAATGCTGTACAGGCGCAGCCCTGCCCACGCGCCAAGCCCCACGACGATCGCAGTGATACCCGCCCCGACCAGCCAGCGCCAAGATTTGCGTACTTTCACGGGCGTCCTCAACGATGTTTGGCGAACCGCACAATCATCACCAGGATGCCAACCACGTCAAGAGGCGAGTCAGGCGCTGAGGCGCGTGATAGCCGCCGCCGTGCCATCATCGTTGCAGGTGATCAGCACCGCGCCGAATTCGACCGCCCCCTCTGCGATGCGCATCGGCTCCGCATTCGGCAGCCGTTCCCAGGCGCTGCGAACGAACCTGGCAGCGTCGTAGCCCTGCACCCCTCCCCCAGGGCCGGTCATACCAACATCGGTCACATATGCCGTGCCGCAGGGCAACAGGCGAGTGTCGGCGGTCTGCACATGCGTGTGTGTGCCCAGCACCGCGGCCACATGACCATCGAAGGCGAAGGCAAAGATCAGCTTTTCCATCACCGACTCGCCGTGATAATCAACAACGATCAGATCAACCCTGCCGCGCCACGCGGAAAGCTGCGCCTCCATCACGTCCAGCGGATGATCGGCCAACGAACACACTTCAGGGCTGATCAGGTTGACCACGCCCAAACACACGCCGTCCTTCTCGATGATGGTCGCGCCACGCCCCGGCGCCCGTTTGCCATAGTTGAGCGGTCGCAGCACGCGTGGATCGTCGTGCACTGTGCGCCCCTGTTGGCCGTCCCAGGAATGGTTGCCGCCCGTAACCGCATCAACGCCGAGCGCAAACAGCCGCGCCAGCGATGCGGCGGTCATACCACAGGCGTCGTCCGATGTGTTCAGATTCTCGGCATTCGCGATGACAAAATCGGGGCGATGCGCTTCGATCAGCGCGGGCAGGTGAGCTTCGAGGTACGTCAGGCCGGGTTCATCAACAATATCGCCAATGAAAAACAATTTGGTCATGCGGGAACAAGCCTCTCTGTGGGAACAGCTTGCCAGCATAACCAGAAAGTTTTAAAACGCGGTTGTTAGCGCATTAACGGATTGTGGCGCCGTCAAACAACATCTTTGCCCAGAATGGCGGCCAGCAGATCGTCCAGCGTGATCTCGTCGGACAGGCGGCGGGCATCCAGGATGACGCGCGGACACAGTTCGGCTTCCAGGTCATCGTAAAGCGCGGCAGCACGGGTGCGGGTGGTCTCGCGCAGCGGGTATTGCAGCGAAATCGTCAGGATTTCTACCGCACGTTCTTTCTGGTCGCGCTCGATCATCACCTCAGCCATCTTAACCAGCGTATCCATGACCATCAAAAAGGCGTCATTTTTCATAGCAACCAACAGGGTTTTATGAAAATGTTCCATCGCGTCGGATTCCATGCTCGACATCCAATTCTTTATGAAGACACGGCGGCAATGTGTCAATAAGTGCAGATGCGCCAATATGCCTAACGGTCAATATAGCATAGCTCAGCACACCTTACGACGAGCTTTCGCGGTTGGCCTTAAGGAAGTAAAGGTTTTGTTACATCGCCCAGGCTTGTTCCAGCGATGGCACAGCGTCCATGTGTTCCGCTACACGGGAGAGCGCCGCCTGCACCGTTGGAGTTTGCAAACGCTCGTGGCTGAGCAGCGTATTCAGCCAGTAGCGATCATTCATGTTGCTGGCATAGATCGCGTTGAGGCTGCGCGCGCCGATGCTGTTGTGCAGCAGAGACGGGTATTCCTGAGCCGCATGAAAGCGAATGCTTTGCAAGGCAGTTTCCAGGCTCATCTGGCGTCCGTCGAGACGCAGCTTGAGGGCGCGGCGGGTATTCTCGTCCAGACCGTCACGCTCGGCGGCGCGCAGCACCGCGTCCATGCGCCGTTCCAGTTCGCGCGTCCAGACCACGATGGCGGGCTGTTTGGGCGCGGGTGGCGGCTCGCCCCGCAGCGTCAGACGCAGCGCTCCCCAGAAAGCACGCCAGTAACGCATCATCGTGCCCTCCGGCGCGCACGGCGCAGGAACTCCGCACCAGCCAGCAGCAGCACCCCCACCTGTACCACCAACCCGATGATCAGCCAGGGCGAGGTGCCACTGCTGGTGATGATCTGCCCACTGGGTGTATTGAGCAGAATGGGTGTAACTGCCAGCGCGATGACCGTCCCTGCCTGTGTAGGCGGCGGGGTAGCGCTCATGACCACCGTTGGCGTCAGGCTGGGCAGCAGCAGCAGCGCAGTATCTGGCACGCTGTTCGCCAGCACAACGGGCGGCTGCGTGGAAGTCGCGGTCGGCGATTCGGCAGGCGCAGGCGTGACACTCGGCAGCGCGGTGGTGGTGGGTATGTCGGTCTGGGCAGGCGGTGTGGCCGTCGGCGGGTCGCCCGGCGTGGGCGTGTAGGTTCCGGCCTGGGGCGGTACGAGGAATACATCGCCTATCTTGAGGTTGCGATAATCGGCCTCGGTCATGCCGTTCAGCGCCAGCATCGCCGGGATGTCGCTCCAGGTGTAACCGTAGATCAGCGCGATCTGGCCGAGCGTATCATCCGGCTGAATCTGATGCATGATGTTGCCGTACTGATCCTGACCGACGACAAACGAAGGCGGCCCGGCTGCGGCAGACTGTGCTTCGCCAGAGCCAGAGTCGGCACCCGCAGGGCGAGGTGGGACAAAATCCGGCCCGCCGGGATTGCCGAAAACCAGCACGAAACTCGTCCCGGCCTCGCCGCGCGCGCTGCCGATGCCGATCTCTTTGTAGCGCGTGTTGACCAACCCGGCGTAGTGAATGCCAGAGTTGATCCAGAAGTTCCAGGCATTATCGCTCGTCGCCAATGAGCCACAGTAGATGTTCTCGCTCACGTCGCTCGTGCCATAGCCAGCGGCCTGGGCGCGGCTGCGCGGGTTGGAACCATCCGGGCGGGTGTGGGCGATGGCACAGGAATTGTCGATCATCCACTGCGCCTGATTCTGCGCGGCGGATGCCAGTGCGCCGTTGAGCGAGTAGGCGGGCAGCCCCAGCCCGGCGCGCAGCGTGTTGATGCGCCCCAACAAGTCGCCACTGACATCCTGCGCCGCAGCAGGCACAGTCAGCAGCAGGTACAGGCTGAGGACAAAAATCATTAACCAGAGGTGAATCGGTCTTATCATGTCGCCTATTTTAGCGGTAAGGGAGACTTTGGGAAAATGAGACTTTGGCAAAGTGCCACAACTTCAACAGTCTTTAAGGGTTTTTTAAAGTACTATTGAAAGGCCGCTGTCATGATGCAGTGACCAATCTGCCTAGAAAGGGTCAGGGGATGTCCCTCAACGAAATACTACCACTCGTCGCCGTCATCGTCATCAGCTATCTGTTTGGTTCGATTCCGACTGCTTACCTCATCGCCCGTCACAAGGGTATCAACATCTTTGAGGTCGGCAGTGGTAACATGGGTGCGACCAATGTTACCCGCGCGCTGGGTTTCTGGTGGGGCATCATGGTCTGGTTCTTCGACAGCCTGAAGGGCATCATGGCGATCGTGATTGCCACCCTGCTGATGCCCGATAACAAAGCTGCCGCGACAGCCATCTCCGCGACGGTGGCGGTAGTCGGGCACAACTGGTCGCTGTTCGCTGCGATGATCACCGGAACGCTGCGCGGCGGCAAGGGCGCGGCGATCTGGTTCGGCACGATGCTGATGATTGCCCCGTTTCAGGTCATCGCCGGGATGTGCCTGATGGGCGGGCTGATCATCGCGGCCACACGCTACGTCTCGCTGGGCGTGCTGAGCATGTTCGCGCTCTCGATGCTGTGGATCATCGTCCTGATCAACCAACAGCTTCTGCCCACCGAGTACAGCTTCTACTCGCTGATGGTCACGGCGATGATCATCTACCGTTTCCGCGAGAACATCCAGGCGCTGCTGACCGGCACTGAACGCCGCCTGGGCGAACGGACGTAATCGCGCCTATGCAGCTGTATATGAGAACCGCAGCCAGAGCTTGCGCTGCGGTTTTTTGCTGCCTGCTGGCCGCCTGTGCCGCCCCCGCGCCAACAGCCACCCCGTTCCCTACATCGACACCCCTGCCGCGCGCCACGCTGCCGCCCACCTGGACGCCGACGGCCACTGCAACACCTGCCCCGCCGACGGCCACGCGCACCGCCACGCCTACGCCGAGCGTCACGCCGACGCTGAGCGCAGAAGCGATCTGCGAACAGTTCTGGCTGGTGCATAATCTGGTGGCATCACCGGGGCGGCTGCTCTACATCGCCTGGGATATGCCGATCACGGTGCTGGCATCCACCCCCGCCAGTGATCTGACAGTACGCCTCAGCTTCACACCAGCAAGCGGCGCGGATGGCATCGGCGCAGATTTGCCCGGCGGTCAGAGCATCGGGCTGAACTTCCCGGCGCGCGAACTGGGTGCGCCAGGGCAGTACGCCTGGTCGCTGATGCTGATCAGCCCCCAGTATGGCGAGATCTGCGCGCAAGGTGGGATATTCGCGCTGACCGGACGCGAATCGACGCGAGCGGAGGAACGGCGGATGCGGTGAGGGGCGACGCTTGATTTGCCTCTGCTTCAAAAGAGATGATGTCATTGTAGGAAGATGCAACGACACGTCCGCCGGAAACGTGCCTCGAACACCCCATTGGGCGTCCCACGGTATCCCGTATTGATTTAGCAGTCGATACCGTTCTGAACATGAGCGGATAATCTACCGCTGCACGTTTTCCGACCACAAGCCGCGCAGCAGACGGTACTTGCGAAACTCATACCATGCCATCAGGACACTCAACCGCAGCCCGTGCAGGCCGTCACGGTAGCCCTTGAGCGTGACAAAGCGCCACCAGAACTGCCGCCAGGGTTGCAGGATGAAGTTATGCGGTTTCGGGCGCAGTCCCTGTTCGTAGAGGATGCGGGCATCGTAGGCAGTGTAGCGCCGCTGCTTTTCTGCGAACTGTGCGGCGTCGCGATAGTTGTAATGCACGAAATGCGCCTGCATCGTGCCTTCCGCGCCGTCTAGCAGCACCAGTTCATGCACCTGCCGCGCCGGGTCATAACGCGCAGCACCCATGCGCAGCAGTCGCGTCTGATAATCGGGATACCAGCCCGCCCCCAGCGTCAACTTGCCGAAGATGTAGTTGTAACGGGGGATGCGCCAGCCTGCTGCATCCGGTTGTTCGATCACCGCGCGCACCTCGGCGGCCAGTTCGGGCGTCACGCGCTCGTCGGCATCGACAAACAGCACCCAATCCGCGCCGCGTTCGCGTGCCGCTTCCAGCGCCGCGTTGCGCTGGCCGGGGTAGTTATC
>JAEUQX010000130.1 GCA_016788625.1 Anaerolineae bacterium | reverse complement strand
GGGACATGAATTTGGCCTCGTCCTGTTTGCTGGCAGCGCCTTCTTGCAGTTTCCGCTCACAACGGATTTGGCATCGGCAGAGGTATTCCTGCAAGCGGCCAGCAGCGACAGCATCAGCAGACAGGGGACGAATCTTGAGGCAGCTTTACAGGTGGCATTGGATGGGTTTCGCATAGTGAATGGGCGTAAGCGGATCATCATCCTGATGAGCGATGGCGAAGATCTCGAGGGTGACCCGCTGACCTTGGTTGCTGAACTCGCAAACGAAAACATCACGGTCTATGCGTTGGGTTATGGCACAGCTAGCGGCGCAGAGATCCCCTTGGCAGGTGGCGGCGTCAAAACTGATGCAGTCGGAACTGTTGTTACGACGCGGCTGGATGATAGTGAATTGCGTCGCATTGCAGAACAGGGCGGTGGCGGGTACTGGGCTGTGGCTGAGGATGGCATTGCATCACTGGTTGAACAGCTGCGCGTGCATGAACCTGCGGCGCTCTCCAGCACGGCAAGTGGTAAACCTGTTGAGCGGTTTGCAGTCTTTTTAGCACTGGCATTGGTTTTTCTAAGTCTGGAGATACTCCTGAGCGAGGTGCGACCACGTGCAGCGTAGATGGTATATAGTCACAGGGTGCCTGGTCAGCGTCTTCCTGAGCGCGATAATGTGGGCGTCGCTCGGCGCGGTTGACCCGGCTAAGCGTAACAATGCTGGCATTGTTTTCTACGAACAGGGGGATTTTGAGGCCGCGCTGCTTTTGTTTCAGGTCGCGCAGGTGAACAATCCAGATGAGAGCATTCCATATCTGAATGCGGGGTTGGCGTTGGCGCGACGGGGTGAATGGAATGAGTCCGTGTTAGCCCTTGAGCAGGCGCTCAAGACCGCCGATCTTGGGCTTGTCGCCCAAATCTACTATAACCTGGGCAATGTGTATTTCCAGATGCGCGACTTTGAACAGGCAGTGTTTGCGTACCAGCGAGCGCTGCTGCTTCAGCCCGATGATAACGATGCGCGCCACAATCTGGAACTGGCGCTGCAGCGCATTCTTCCGCCTGCCGCCACAGAGATACCCGACTCACTGGGTGGTTCGCCAACGCCGACATCGGAAGCTGCCGATCAGAACCGTGTCGAAGAAGCACCGCTGGAGAGCCTAAGCCGCGATGAGGCCGAGCAGCTTTTGGATGCTGCCCAGCGCAGCCAGCAGTCATTGAGTCAGGGGCTTCCAACTCCAAGCGCGGGTGAAACCCTTAATGAGCGGGATTGGTGATGGCATGATCCGATCCTGTGGTGCGGTTAACTCTAGAGTTCTGTGCGACTATGTCGTGACAAGAACTGTGGCACTGGGCGTCATCATGACGCTGCTCCTGCATTGGCTACCCACCGCCGCACAGGAGATACCGGAGTATTTTGTCGAGGCCGACGTGGATAACAGCCAACCGTATGTTGGGCAGCAAGTGCGCTACACTTTTCGCCTGTTTGATGCGGTGGCGCTGGATAATCCCTTATATGAGCCGCCGCCGTTTGAAGGATTCTGGCGTCTTGATGTGGGTGATGTGTCGCAGACCACACAGGTAATCAACAATCAGACCTATACGGTTACAGAGCTGCGCACCACGCTGTTTCCAACGCGCAGTGGTGACATCGTGATCGATCCAGCTCGCTTGGTTTTGCCGGAGACGGTGTTCGCGCCTGAGCGTGTTATCCTGTCAAACCCGGTCACGGTTCAAGTACGATCGCTCCCAGGGGCTGTGCCCTCCGGATTTGCAGGTGCGGTGGGACAGTTTGCGATGGAGGCCAGCATCGATCGCAATCAGGTGCAGGTCGGGGAGATGCTAACGCTCGAAGTGGCGATCAGTGGCAACGGCAATATCGAACAATTGCCAGCGCCGCTGGTCACTCCGCCAATCGGATGGCGCATGGTTGAGAATCCGGCACGCTTCGCTGCGACGGTTGACAGCGGTGTCGTGATCGGACGTAAGGTGTTCACCTTCG
The DNA here is from genome assembly GCA_016788625.1 of Anaerolineae bacterium. Classification (GTDB taxonomy): domain Bacteria; phylum Chloroflexota; class Anaerolineae; order Aggregatilineales; family Phototrophicaceae; genus CFX2. The sequence goes on along the minus strand of JAEUQX010000130.1, from coordinate 7,704 downwards.
TTCTTCTGGCCGAGACTGTTGGCGTGTCGTCCCTCGATGCGATTGTGCTGCATTTCTTTGACCCCCTTAGCGCGTCTTTCCGACAGATCAGCACTGGTAGCATCGCTATCGAAGCACTGCCCGATCCTGATCGTTCAGCCAGCGCTGAAAGTGCGCCCGCCCTTGCGAGTACCCCGCTGCCTCTAAAGCGGATTCATGTTGGTGAGATGGAACCAACCCTGGGTACTGGTTTCTGGTTGCTATGGCTGCTGCCGCCGCTGCTTGTGGTGTCTGCATGGGGCGCACAAATAGCCCGGCGTTGGATGCAAAAGTACCGTACTGCTAAACGACGGCAGCAGGCGCTGCAAATTGCTTTGCGGCAATTGGAGAATCTACTCAACACAAATGACCAGGGACGAGGGTTCGTGTTCGGTAGACTCATTGGGGTGTTGAATGAGTATCTTGATGCAAAAACCGGCATCTTGAAGGAATTGGTTGGAATGGATGCTCACATTGTTGAGACGACGAATGAACTGCCTGATGGGGTAAGGCAGCGCTTGCTCGCGGCTTGTGAGGTTGTTCGGGAGGGCATGTATGCACCTGCCGAGAGTATTGAGGCTGGGGCGATTCTGAAGCATGTACGCGATGTGCTGATTGAGGCTGACAAGCTGTGGTGATCCGTTGCGGCACTGCCTTGTTCATGCGCTGGGCGGTCATCTTGGCGATGATTGCTGTAGTTGTGATGTGGATGATTGTCGTTGTCATCGCTCAATCAGAAGATGTGGCAGCGCAGGCGGCAGACGCTTACTCTGGGGGGCGCTACGGTGAGGCGATTCAGATCTATGAGAGCATGGTCGCTTCTGGCGAGGCCAGCGGGGCGCTTTACTACAACCTGGGAAACGCCTATTTCCATGCGGGACAGATGGGGCGTGCGCTGCTCAACTACCGTCGTGCGCAGTGGTATCTTCCGCGCGATAGCGATATTGACGCAGCTGTTGCCCGTGTAGTCAGTGAGCGCAGGGACGTAATTGGCGATGACCCACGTCTGCTCGCACAGGCGGCGCAGTTGACGGCTGAGGTTCTCACTGTACAGGAACTGGCTTGGGTAACCTTGATATTCTGGATGCTGTTCTGTGCACTCGCCATGACCTGGGTTGTGCGTCGGTCAGAACGTTCTCCTGGGACTAACGGAGCATTCGGACGCGGCAGGCGTCAGCGTGTCCTGCTTGGAACCGGTGCAGTGCTTAGTGCAGCAGTTCTGCTGTTGGTCGCCCGCATGACATTCGAAGCGGCTCAGCCCACTGGCGTCGTGGTTGTTGATCAGTCCCTTGTGATGAGCGGTCCCGGCGAGGGTTACCTGCGCCTGTATGATCTGTTTGAGGCTGCTGAGGTCTACATCCTGGAGGAACGCGGCGGGTGGGTGCGGTTCGGACTGGCAGATGGTCAACAAGGGTGGATGTCGGCAAATGCGATTGAGGCGCTTTTCCGTTGAGTTTAACGTAAATCGCATCGCTATCTGCCGTGGTGTGTCAGGGAGGAAGCACGCAGCACCGCGTCAATCCTCCCATAACTTACGTGCGGAATGGTTAGCCGATCAGTTCAGCAGACTGGGTATCTGTTCGGGGTTATCTGCCACCTTGCAGCCAGCGTCAAGCAGCGCGGCGATTTTCTCGGCAGCAGTGCCTTCGCCACCTTCGATGATCGCGCCAGCATGACCCATGCGTGTGCCCGGAGGAGCGCTCTTGCCTGCGATGAAGGCTGCTACCGGTTTGGTCATGTGTGCCTTGATGTATTCAGCGGCGTCAACCTCGGCACGTCCACCAATCTCACCAATGAGAACGACCTTCTCGGTCTCGGGGTCTTCTTCAAACATGCTGAGAACTTCGACGAAGTTGGTGCCGATGATGGGGTCGCCACCGATACCGATACACGTAGACTGCCCCATACCCGCCTGAGTGAGGGCATAGACGACCTCATAGGTGAGTGTGCCGCTTTTGGAGACAACACCAACATTGCCGGGTTTGGCGATGTAACCAGGCATAATGCCGACTTTGGCTTGTCCGGGGGTGAGGAGTCCGGGGCAGTTAGGGCCGACGAGGCGGCTCGACGTCCGCTTGATGTAGTCGTAGACCTTCATCATGTCGAGGATCGGAATACCTTCAGTGATGCAGACGATCAGCCCCATGCCCGCATCAACTGCTTCGTATATGGCATCCGGCGCGACTGCTGCGGGCGCATAGATGATGCTGGCATTGGCACCCGTCGCATCGACTGCTTTCTTCACGGTGTCGAAGACGGGTTTGCTGTGTACCCATTCACCACCCTTGCCTGGTGTCACACCGCCAACGATGTTGGTGCCGTACTCGATCATCTGCTGGGTGTGGAAGCTGCCCTCGCGTCCGGTGATGCCCTGCACTAGCAGTCGTGTATTCTTATCTGCCAGGATAGCCATTTCTACTTCGCTCCTCGTGCCGCATCCACGGCTTTCTTCGCGGCTTCTGTCAGGGTAGCCGCACTGGATATATTGCTGATGTTGGCGGCGTCAATAATCGCGCGCCCTTCTTCGGCGTTCGTGCCTGCCAGTCGGATGACCATCGGAACGGTGGTCTTGACCTCATCAAGTGCCTGCAGGATACCGCGAGCAACTTCATCGCAGCGGGTGATACCACCGAAAATATTGAACAGCACCGATTTCACATTAGGGTCTGCCAGGATAATCCGAAGGGCTGCCGCAACTTTGCTGGCCTGTGCGCCCCCGCCGATGTCGAGGAAGTTGGCCGGGCCAATCTGCTCGCCGCCATACAAGCGTGTCATGTCCATCGTTGTCATAGCCAGACCAGCGCCATTGACCATGCAGCCGATCTGCCCGTTTAGTTTGACATAGCTGATGCCTGCCGCGCGTGCCTGGGTCTCTTCTTTGGGTTCAGCATCGGTGTCGCGCATCTCGGCGATGTCGGTATGGCGATAAAGTGCGTTGTCGTCGATGATCATCTTGCCATCGAGCGCAACGAGCTGGTTGTCACCCGTGATGACGAGGGGATTGATCTCGGCCAACACCGCATCACTTGCGAGCGCGCAGCGGTACAGGTTGCTCGCGATCTTTGTGAAGGTCTTCCAATGCTCATGGGGCAGGTTGATGCCGCTGGCGAGATTGCGCGCCTGATACTCTAGCAGCCCGAGAAACGGATTGATGTGTTCACGAATGATCGCATCGGGCTTTTCGCGGGCAATTTGCTCGATTTCGACACCGCCTTCGGACGAGGCCATGATCACCGCTTTGCCCGCAGCGCGGTCGTTGGTGATGCCGAGGTAGATTTCGGTGCGGATGTTGGCAGCCGGATCTACCAGGACTTTGCGAACGGTGAGTCCCTTGATATTCATGCCGAGAATAGTATTGGCGAGCGTCTCGGCCTGTTCCGGGTTTTGTGCCAGCTTGATGCCGCCCGCTTTGCCGCGCCCGCCAACCAGAACCTGGGACTTGATCACAACCGGGCCGCCGATTTCACGGGCAATTTCGTAGACTTGCTGGGGAGTGGTGGCCGTTTTGCCGCGTGGAATTGGGATGCCAAATTCGGCAAAACGGAATTTCGACTGGTATTCGTGCAGATTCACGGATTGACCTCCGTCTTCAAGGCGATAGATGAGCAGTAATTAGTATAACATTGCGGTGTGATGTGCCACCAGAATACGCGAAGAATTGATGGAAAACTCATGAGGTTTCCGATTGTTTCAAATATTCGTCTGTGAAAAGGTTAATAGACGGCGTGAAAACGCTTATGGTAGACTGAGTGAATATTGGTTTCCGCACCAGCCAACATGGAGGCTAGATAGCCGTATGGCGACGATCCGTGTCGTCTGCATTGAAGATGAACCTGAAATGATTGATCTTGTTCGTTTGATCTTATCCCGTGAAGGATTTGAGGTTATCGGCGCTCCGGGCGGTATGGAAGGGCTTCATGCTGTTGAGGATTTGCAGCCGCAGTTGGTGCTGCTCGATCTGATGATGCCGGACATTGATGGTTGGGAAGTTTATCAGCGCATGAAGGCCAATCCCAATACCAGCAATATCCCTGTGATCGTCCTGACCGCGCGAGCGCAGAGCATCGATAAAGTGCTGGGGCTGCACATCGCGAAAGTTGATGACTACATCACCAAGCCGTTCGGCCCTGCGGAGCTGATGAAGAGCGTCTCGCGGGTATTGGCCGCAAAGTCCTGATGGTTAATGGCGTTTGTTGTGTCGCCTTCTGACGCGATATGCTATTATCATGACAACGATTCTTTGAAGCTGGACTGCGCCCGCACCTGTCATGTGACTGCCCGGCGCAGCGCAACCTGTGACGGTGGGAGTCATCATGAAAAGATTATTTGGGGTAGTTTTCTTCTGGATTCTGCTCACTTGTTCACTCGGTCTGGCACAAGCCCAGGGCGCGAATCTGCTGACCAATCCAGGGCTTGAGCAGCCATTCCAGAATGCCGGTGGTAACTCCCTGCTGCAAGTAGCGCAAGGCTGGTCACCGTGGAATATCGGCGGCGGGCAGTCGCTTTCCGAGCTGGTGCAGCCTGAGTATTATCCGGCCTCGGATGTGACGAACGGTTTGGGTGTGCCGCGTATTCGTAGTGGTAATGATGCTCAACAGTACCACACATACTTTGCGACCCATGACGGCGGCCTGTATCAGCGTGTCACAGGGGTAAGCAGCAACGCGCAGTTGCAATTCAGCGTCTATGTGTACGTATGGTCAAGCTCATTCGACGATGTAAACCGGAGCGAAGGTGATGGCAGTGTCGCCGTGCAGGTTGGTATCGACCCAACGGGCGGCACCGATGGCACCAGCACGAACATCGTATGGTCTCCGGCAGCTGTGCAGTACGATGCCTACAATCAGTACACTGTTTCTGCGCGCGCTTCTGGCACTGCAGTGACGGTATTCGTGCGTTCCTCGGTCAGCGTCCCGGTTGCCTATAGCAACATTTATGTTGATGATGCCAGCCTTACCGTCTCAACCAGCGGCGCGCCTACGAACACACCCGTCGTTGTCCCGACCAACACGCGCGTTCCTCCGTCACAGACCCCAGTGCCGACCATTACTCCCACAGACAGCGATCTGGGTATTGTGGCGACCAATACGCCTGTAGTGCTGCCAACCAATACTGCGACACAAACCTTTACGGCTGTGCCGACGAACACGACAGCTCCGACGAACACCACTGCGCCCACCAACACGACGTCCCCAAGCGCGACAGCTGTGCCATCCTCAACGCCGCAGGCAACGGCGACCGCTACAGCTACCAATACGCTGGTCGTGCCCCCTACGCAGGAGCAGATCACTGCTTCGGCTACACCTGTAGCGACCGCGACGACAAGCGCGCCGATCAACGCCGAACTGCCAGGACGGGTTATTCACACGGTGCGCGCTGGCGAAACGGTTGGTAAACTGGCGGCGCTATATGGCAGCACGATTGAGGCGGTCATCGCTGCGAACGGCCTGAACGCGAGCGCGTTTATCCGGGTTGGACAGTCGCTAGTGATCCCAGTGCGACTGACTGCTCCCGCAACATCAACACCGACCATTACGCCTGTTGCACCTGCCGCTACAGTGACGCCGCAAGCACCTGTGACCACGGTCTATGTGGTTCGCGCGGGCGATACGCTGAACCGGATTGCGGCGCGTTTTAACACAACTGCAGCGACGCTGGCGCAGCTCAACGGCATTACGAATCCGAACATCATCCGCGTCGGACAGCAGATCACCATCCCGACAGGGGGTGGCGCACCGCCTGTAGTTGTGACAGCCGCAGCGCCCGCGACGGCCACACCTGCTGCAGCCACGCGTACTCATACCGTGCGTGCTGGCGAGACGATGTTCCGCATCGCGCTGCGCTACGGTGTGTCTGTGAGTCGCATTGCCCAGGCGAATGGCATCAATGATCCGAACCGTGTGTATGTCGGCCAGGTGCTTGTAATACCATGAACTGGCGCGTGCTGAGGAATGCGGAAACTGGCGCCGTTGTGCTGGCGCGCGCGCGCTGGTGCGCCAGTTTCTGGTGTCATTTTCGCGGCCTGCAACTGGTTGGGCATTTGCCGGAAGATGAAGGGCTGCTGTTCGTGACCTCAAAAGAGAGCGTTACGAACAGCGCTATCCATATGTTCTTCATGCGCTTCAGCATTGGCGTAATCTGGATGGATGCGTCGGGCAAGGTTGTTGATACCTGCCTGGCGCGCCCTTGGCGGCCACTGTATGCCCCTCGGCAGCCTGCGCAGTATTATGTGGAGGCGAACACGAGTATCCTGCAGCGGGTGAATATCGGGGATGTCCTACACTTTGATGAGGTTGTGGGGGCGTGATGGTTCGCTTCTTTATCATGTGCTGTTTCGCGGGTATGCTCCTGGGGCTGCCCGCTTTTGCTGTAGGTCAGCAGAGCGCTGACGTCACCGTACATGTGGTACAGCGTGGAGAGAGCCTGTACCGGATTGCACTGCAATATGGACTTACGGTTGACGATCTGGCGCAGTTCAACGCGATTCCCGATCCAACGAATATCCAGGTAGGGCAGCGTTTGCTGATACCCCTGCCGGGAGGGCAGACGGCGTCGGCTGTGCCAGAGACTCATGTTGTGCAGGCCGGAGAAACGCTGAAAGGCATTGCTGATTTGTATGGGCTGGCCGTTGAAGTGTTGGCCGCTGCGAACAATATCACTAACATCGACGCGATCTTCGTGGGGCAAGTACTCACGATCAGCAGCGCACCTGTCGCCTCTGCTGCGCCGACCAGCGTCCCGCCGCCGCCGGTCGAGGCAGTGCCGCTGTCCGGGGTGAACCTGGTCTATACGGTTCAACCGGGAGAGACGCTGTTCCGCATCGCTACCCGTTATGGGTTGACAGTTAACGACGTGGCGCGGGCGAACAACATCAGCGATCCGACCCTGATCTTTAGTGGGCAGCAGATCATCATTCCGGGTATTGAACCACCGCAACTGACTGCGGAACTCCCGCCGAATGTGACGGGTATTGATTTGTCCCCACTCATCCTCGTAGAGGGCCAGACTGGCCGGCTGCGTTTGACGACGGCTGTACCATTGGCGCTTAGCGGCACGTTTCTTGGGCGCAGTCTCGTCAGTTTCACGGATACGGGCGTCGTCCACACAATCTTCATCGGCATTCCGGTATTCACCGAACCTGGCGTGTACCCGCTGGACTTGTCGTTGACGGATGCGGCTGGGACTGTGTCCACGATGCAGGTTAACGTTCAGGTGCTGTCCGGCAGCTATGGCAGCGAGACCATTACGATTCTGGCTGACCGGACTGATTTGCTTGATACGAATGTCGAGGCCGCTGAGCAAAGCCTGATCGAGGGCGTGATGAACCAGTTGAGTCCAACACGCTTTTTTGAAGGGCCGATGGGACTGCCAGCGGCGGCGAGCATTTCTTCACCGTTTGGTCGCAATCGGTCATACAATGGTGGGCCAATCACCCGTTTTCATTCTGGAACTGACTTCGCGGGCGCGCCTGGTAGCCCTGTGCTGGCCGCCGCGCCTGGCGTCATAGTGCTGGCTGATACGCTGAATGTCCGTGGGCGAGCGACCGTGATTGATCATGGTTGGGGCATTTTCACGGGATACTGGCATCAGACAGATCAATACGTTCAGGTTGGCGATGTCGTCTCGGTTGGGCAGGTGATCGGGACAATTGGTTCAAGTGGGCGTGTGACCGGGCCGCATCTGCAC
>JAEUQX010000121.1 GCA_016788625.1 Anaerolineae bacterium | reverse complement strand
ATGTGCGAATTGCCGCAGCCCAGTTGATCGTAGTAGATCACGCGCCGCCCGGTATCAGCCATCGCGTCCAGCGATTCGAGATAGTCGTGACACGCGCCCGGCCCGCCGTGCAGCGCCAGCAGCGGCAGTTTGCCCGGCTCTTCGCCCTCGCCCACGATGCGATACCACGTTTTGTAACCTTTGAACGGGATGTAGCCTTCTCGAATGGAATGTCCCATAGCTGTATTCCTTTTAGCGAAACATCGAACAAGAAAAAGCAGCGCTTACCTGGTACGCTGGCCGGTGCGCGGGTCAAGAGCGTCGCGAATCGCATCTCCCAAGAGGTTGAATCCCAATGTGGTGATGAGGATGGCAGCGGTGGGCACGAGAATCATCCAGGGGGCGATGCGGTAGCGGCTCTGCCCTTCGGCGATCATGTTGCCCCAACTGGGCAGCGGCAGCGGCACGCCCACGCCCAAAAAGCTCAACGATGATTCGATCAGCACCGTGTTGGCGAAGTTCAGCGTCCCCCACACCACCGTGATCGCGGTGATCTGCGGCAGTATTTGCCGAATCATGATGTACCAGTCATTCGCGCCGATGCAGCGAGCACTTTCGATGAAGGCACGTTCGCGCACGGACAGCACCTGACTGCGCACCAGCCGCGCCAGCGCCGGCCAGTTGATGAGCGTGAGGATGATGAGCACGGTCGGGATGCTGGGGCGCAGCACCGCCCCGAAGCCCAACGCCAGCAAAATCGCCGGGAATGCCAGCATCACGTCCGTGACGCGCATCAAGACCCAGTCAATTTTGCCAGAGTAATAGCCCGCCAGCAGCCCAACCAGCGTGCCGAAGATGGCCGCAACTGTATTCGCCACGAAGCTGACCGTGAGCGACACCTGCGCCCCGTACAGCAGCCGGCTCATCATATCGCGCCCCAGATGATCCGTCCCCATCGGGAACTGGTCGTTCGGCCCTATCGGAACTCCCATGTCGGTCAAGCCTTCGCGGAACTGCTTCAGTGGGTCTGCTGGCGATAGCTGTGGCGCGAAGATGGCCGAGAGTACGACGACAGCCGCCAGCGCCGCGCCCACCCATGTACGCGGCATCCGGCGCAGAATAGCCCAGAATGTGTTGTTGGAGGCAGCAGCCTTTGAGTTTGCCATTTCAGTTCTTGTAGACCAGTCTCACGCGAGGATCAAGCCACATATACAGCATGTCCACCAGCAGGTTGATGAATACGACGAACACCGAAACGAACAACACCGTCCCCATAATCATCGGGGTATCCTGATTGCGAATGGCTGTCCACGCCTGCAAGCCCACGCCCGGCCAGCCAAACACGGCTTCGATCACCACCACGCCGCCCAACAGCAGCGCCAGGTCGAGTCCCGCCAGCGTGACCAGCGGCAGCAGAGCGTTGCGCAGGATGTGACGGGTAAGCACTTGCCAGGGCGAAAGTCCTTTGGCGCGGGCGGTGCGGATGTAATCTTCACCGCTGACATCCAGAATGCTGTTGCGCAGCACGCGGGAATAAAAGGCCGACCCGCCAATGCCCAGCACAATCGATGGCAAAATCAGGTGCATCAGCGTGCCGTATCCCCCTAAGGGGAATATGGGGATGACAAAGCCGAATAAGTACAGCGCCACCAGCCCTAACGCGAACTGCGGCACGGAAATGCCGATGAGTGCCACCAGGGTAGTCAGTTGGTCTACCCACGAGCCGGGGCGGGTAGCCGCCAGAATGCCCAACGGGACGCCAATCGCCAGTTCCACGAACAGCCCCGCCAGCGCCAGTTGAACTGTGGCGGGCAGGCGCTCGACCACCGCTCGCAGCACCGGACGCCTGTCGCGGGTGGACTCGCCCAGGTCACCTTGTATGGCCCGTCCCAGATAGCGGATGTACTGCACGGGCAGCGGCTGATCCATCCCCCACAGCACGCGAATGCGCTGAACGGTTTCTTCGGGAGCGCGCGGGCCAGCATACATGCGGGCAGCATCGCCGGGCATCAGGAAGACCATAACGAAGGTGATGGTCGCCACACCGAAGATCACGCCAACGGCCCCAATCAAT
>JAEUQX010000113.1 GCA_016788625.1 Anaerolineae bacterium | reverse complement strand
TGCTGCTTTGGGGTGGCTGCTGCGTATCGCACGGAACCTGGTCATTGATCGTCAACGCCAGCGCCAGCGCCACCCGCTTGTGGAAGTGCCGGATGCCGAAGCCTTCCCTTCCCGTTCCGACGACGCGCCAGAAAACATCGTCATCGCAAATGAGCAGTACTACAGGTTGTGGAAGACTTTGGAGACTCTTTCCGAGGCGCAGCGGGAAATGGTCGTCCTTCGCTATATCGTCGGCTGGCGTGTTAAGGAAATCGCGCAGTACCTTCAGTTGCCGGAAAATACCGTCACGGTCACGATACGGCGTGTGCTCGGCAAACTTGCGAATCAACAGGAGGAATATGATGGATGCCTATAACGATGAGGAAAAGGAAATCATCCGGCGTTTGCAGGGCTTTCAACCCCGCCCCGGCAGCAGCGCGTACCAGCGTATGGCACAAACGCCCTGGCTCAAAGCGGCTGATCAGAAGAAATCGCTGATGACTCTGCCGCGCGCGTTTAGTGTCACGTTGACAGCACTTATCATGCTAGTGGCGCTTGGGCTGTTGGTGTGGGTAACGCCGCCGCTCTACTCGTTGGCTCAGGAGATCATTGGCAGTCTGTTCAACCGTGCAGCAGACGATAGCCAGGTATTGGAGTTTCAGGCAGCGGTCACTCCCGCCAGCCCGATTCCAGCATCAGTGGCTCAGACATTCGCCTCTGTCAGCCTTGCGGAGGCGGCGACGGGAATAGATATTCTCCAGCCGACCATTGACCTGAGTCCCTACACGTTGTCGGGCGTGACCGTCAACCACGAGATGCAGACCACATGGCTGATCTATAACGCGCCAGGGCGCTACCTGAGCATTTACCAGCGGACCGCTGTATTGGGCTGGCTGGATGAAGGGCTAGTGGGTGCCAGCGCGGAAATAACGCCAGTCACATTTGAGAACATCAACGGCGACACCCTTCATGGGGAATATGTAACGGGCGGATGGCAGGTTACGGCTGAGCCTACTCCCATTGGCGGCGAAACGGTACAGCAGCCTGTGGAATGGACGAGCGCATCAGCACAGCGAGAACTGCGTTGGCGCAGCGGCGATTTCGTGTATGAAATGCTGGTATATGGCGGGAATGGAGACATCCCTGGGAGCGACCTCATGCTGAATGAGATGATCGCGCTCGCTGCGAGTATGAAGTAGGCGCAAAACCACCAACATCGCTTTGCAGCGCTGAGCATCAATTGCGGGTTCGCGCACTCGGCGATCACCCAATCTGCATAAGACGGGTTCTGCTGGGTGCGCGGATCACGTTTCTTTCGTCAGAACGTCTGAACGCTCGATGCCCGTTTCCTTTGCAACCGCGCCCGGAGCCTCTGGAAATACCTAAGGCTTATGGCTGCTGAGTCGCCGCCAGTTGGTGATACGCCTCCACCAGCTCGCGCATTTCCTGGTCAATCGTCTTGACGGACGGGATGGCCGCGCGCAGCCGTTCCAACAGATCCGGCTCGGTGATTAGCCGCTTGAGTTGTGCCAGCAGGTCGGCAGCGTCGTTAAGCGTGAATACCAGTCCGGTCTTCTCGTGCTCGACCAGTTCGGACATGCCACCCAGGTTGGTCGCCACGACGGGCAGGCGCATCTCGTAGGCTTCCAGGATAGCGTTCGGGCTGTTCTCGTACCAACGCGAAGGCACAACCAGCACATCCAGATTGCTCAGCACCGTCCACACCGCCGAACCCAGGTAACGCCCCTTCCAGCGTATCGTCGGATAGGCCGCCGTGCGTTCTTTGAGCAGTGTCACATATTCCGGAGCTTCGCTTTCCGTTCCCCAGATTTCCAGCGAAATGTCGTGCCCGGTCTGCAACAGGTTGATGGCCGCGTCTACCAGCAGGTCAACGCCCTTGTGTGGCTTGATCTGCCCGACGTAACCCAGGCGCGTGCGCCCGGCCTCGGTGGTAGTGCGTGCGGGTTTCTCCCCGGTCGGCGTATTCAAGCCCTGGCGCATGAAGATGTAGCGCGTCGTATCGAAGCCGAACTCCGCGAATTTGCTGATCAGGTATTGCGATGGGCAGATCACCAGATTGGCGGCGTTGAGTGCGTCGCGCAGCGTTGTGCGCCGTTCGCTTACCATCTCGGTCATCCCGTTGGCGAAGGGCAGCCGCTGCGCGATGCTCCAGAAGGCATCCATCAGGAGCGGCGAGGCCTGCGCGGGCAGACGGTAACGGCGCTTGTCCTCCATCAGGCAGCGCATACACTTTTCGTCGCTTTCCGGGCCGCTGCACAGACCGCCGTTGGGCTGAATCAGGTTCAGCCGCGCGCACATGAACCAGTACTCGGTCAGCGTGATGATCACGGGAAGTCCGGCCTTGCGCGCCGTATGGATGACCTGCCCGCCCAGCAGATAACCGCTGATCACATGCACGAGATCGAAGCTGTTGGCGGCCAGCAGCGCGGCGAACGCTTGGCCAGCACGCGGATAATCATAGAGGTTGCGATAGAAGTCGCCCTCTTTGACATCGTAATACAGCCGGTGTACCGTGAACCCGTCCTGCTCGAGCGCCTCGACGCGGAATCCTGGTTCGTCCAGGCGCTCGACCGCGAATACTGTGACGCGATGCCCGTTGGCAGCCAGCCAGCGCGCCATGCGTTCCGCCCGGCGTTCTGCGCCCGCGGAGTGTGTCGGTGGGAAACCGTGAACAGCAATTAGAATGTTCATCATGTAATTTTCACAGTTATATTGTAGTTGCGAGTGAAGCAGAGCATCTCTTTCTATCCGCCTTTGAAAGGCCAGTTAATGAACGGACTTCGCCAGGAGCTGATGGTAAGCATTCATCAGCTCATGCATTTCCTCTTCAATGGTTTTCACATGTGGAATGCCTGAACGCAGCCGGTCGAGTAAGTCCGGTTCGGTGAGCAGCCGCAGCAGTTGGTGCTGCAAATCGTCCACACTATTGAGCGTGAAGACCAAACCAGACCGATCGTGTTCAACCAGTTCTGCCATTCCCCCTAAGTTGGTCGCAATGACCGGCAGCCCCATCTCATAGGCTTCCAGGATCACCGTAGGGCTGTTCTCATACCAGCGCGACGGCACCAGCAGCGCATCCAAGCCTGCCAGTACATCCCAAACCTTCGCTCCTACATAGCGCCCATTCCAATGTATATTAGCATAAGGAGCGCTGCGTTCCTTCATACTGGCGACATACTCTGGGTCTTCGGTTTCCGAACCCCACAGATCCAGACTCACAGTATATCCGCTTTCGGTCAGTCTTATCACAGCATCAAGAATCAGATCAATGCCCTTGTGGTACTTGATCTGTCCGATATAACCTAAGCGCAGGCGGTTATCATCGTCGCTGCGGCGTGGCGCGTGCTCCGGCTTGCTGCCCAGCGGCGTCGTCAGTCCCTGGCGGATGAACAGGTAGCGCGAGGTGTCGTAGCCGAATTCCGCGAACTTGTTGATCAGATAACGTGATGGGCTGACCACCAGATCGGCGGCGTCCAGCGCATGGTGGAGGACATTGCGGCGTTCGCTCACCGCATGGGTCATCTCGGTGGCGAAAGGCAGATACTGCGCCACGCTCCAGAAGGCGTCCATCAGCACGGGCGCGGACTGCGCGGGCAGACGGTATCGGCGCTTGTCCTCCATCAGGCAGCGCATACACTTTTCGTCGTTTTCCGGGCCGCTGCACAGCCCGCCGGTCGCTTGAATCAGATTGAGGCGCGTGCACATGAACCAGTATTCCGTCAGCGTGATTACCAGCGGGATGCCAGCATTCTGCACGGTATGAATGACCTGTCCGCCGAAGAGGTAGCCGCTGACCAGATGCACCAGGTCAAAGTGGCGCTCGTTCAGGAGTTGGCGCAGCGCGTCGCCCACCTGGGGATTGTCGTACAGTTTGCGGAAGGGATCATTGCTCTCCTTCACGTCATACGAGATGCGGTGCACGATCAGGCCATCCTGCTCATCCGTCCGCATCTCAAATCCCGGCTGACTGACCGATTCTGCCGTGAAGACTTCCACCTCGTGCCCGTTGCGGGCCAGCCACAGCGCTGTGCGTTCGGCCTGCCGTTCCGCGCCTGCCGAATGCGAGGGGGGAAATCCATGTACTACGATTAAGATTCGCAAAGCCATACGTCCTTCGTCATTGCGTAACCGATTGTTTGCGTGAGGGTAAGCGTCGTGCGATGAAACCGATCAGCAGTTGGCGTTCTTCCGGGCTGAATGCGCCCGAAACCCAGATCAGGGTCAGGTAGGCCGCCGCGCTGGTGAGCACGATGATGAGCAGGTTCAGGTTGAACAGCAGATAGATCATCAGACCCATCACGATGGTTGCCAGCCCCAGCCGCGCCAGGCGCTTGAAGTTCAGCCCCGCGCCAAATTCCTTTCTGAGGAAGAAATAGAACTGCGCCGCGCCGATCAGGTCGGTCAGCACAGTGGCAAAGGCCGAACCAATGATACCAAAACGTGGAATCAGGATCAGGTTCAGCACGATGTTGACCACGCCCAGGCTGAAGTACACGCGCGCGGCCGCGTCCTCGCGGTTGATCGACTGCGTGATATTGCCGCAGAACGAGTGATACATCACAAATGGGATGTCCCAGACCAGGATGGCCAGGGCTATCGCCGCCGGGGCGATTTCTGGCTGATAGAGCAGCGCGACGATCTTCTCCGCCGTGAGCATACCGCCGACCGCGACGGGCAGACCGACTGCCAGGATCATCCTGACCGACTGGTAGTACCAGGGGCGCACGGAGTCCGGGTTGTTGGCATGTTGGCGCGCCAGCGTGGGCAGGATAGCATCGTTAAAGGTGCGGCTGAGAGTCATCAGCGTCAGAGTCAGGTTATAGGCCACGTTGTACCAGCCGACATGGGCATCTGGTACATGACCGCTGAGGAAGATCGTATCGACGCGAAAAGCGAACGAGAGGGACAGTTGAATCAGGCCGAAGGGCAGCCCGGCGCGCACCACCGACCACCATAATCCGGTGTTGACCCTGAACTGCGGCGGTCCCAGTTTGTTGCGGCGGATGGCCCACAGGTGCAGCACAGTCATGATCGGCAGGTTGATCACCGAGGCGATCACCAGCCACACGAAATCGAATTCCAGCAGCAGGAAGATGGCCGCGAAGACCATGAACAGAATCTGGGTGATGACGCCCATCACCGAGACGATATCAACGCGCTCGTTGCCCGTCAGGATGCTGCTGAGCGGCGCGAGGATGGCTTGCAGGAAGTAGCTGGAGGTGTAGATGGCGACGGCCAGCACCAAGCGTTGATCGTAGCCGTTCCAGGCCGCGCCCACGGTCGTGATCACCGCCGCGATGACCGCCAGGCCAAAGCGCAGCACCACCGTATCCCAGAACAGCTCGTTGGCTTTGCTGCGGTCACGGGCGATTTCGCGCGCCAGATACTGGTTGATGCCCAGGTCGCCGATGACCGAGAACAAACCGGCCCAGGCCAGCACAATCGCATAGCGCCCGAATTCCTCGTCGCCCAGCGCCCGTACCACCAGTACCTGGAAAACAAAACTGACGACCCGCAGCGCGATCTGCGCACCCATCCCGAACAGGGTGTTGCGCACGATGATGCGCCCGGCGCTCCTGGTGGATGTCGGTTCGGCGGTTGTCTGGCTCAATAGCTGTGTCCTCTACTGTGATGGTGAACGGTGTTACAGTTGGCGCCATGAAGCGCCCACTCATCTGATTGTATTCCGTTACTTTGGCACAGAGAACTTAAGATGAACTTGCACGTGCCAAGCTTCAGTTTTGCAATTGTTAGGAATCGGCTAGAGTTGTTGGATGTGGACGATCATGAATGATTTCCGGGTCATGGTTTTTAGGCGTTTGCCAGAAGTGCCACGCTATGATGTGACCATCTGGAACGCTATCAATCGACGACCCAATCCGGCTTTTTAGCCACCTATTCAGAACGGAAGGGAACTTATGCCCGGACTCTTTGGCATCCTCGACAGCAGCGGCAGCAGCGATATCCCCGCCGTCCTGGAAAAAACGCAGGCGGCCATCTCGCACTTCCCCTGGTACAGCATCGATACCTGGCGCGATCCGCAGCGTCCGGTCGGGTTGGGACGCTCGGTCTCCGGCGTCTTCAATCGCCAACCGCAGCCGCTGCACAGCGCCGATGGACAGATCGTCGCTTTCATGTCTGGCGAACTCTATCGCACGGCGGTACTGCGGCGCAAGCTGGAAGCAGCAGGTACGACGCTGCCCGCGCAGGCGACGCACCTCGACCTTGTCCTGGCAGCATTCCGCGCGTTCGGCACGGAATTCCCGGCCATGCTCGATGGCGCGTTCATCGTCTCCATTTACGAGCGTGACAAGGGGCGGCTGATCCTGGCGAACGACCGATTTGGCATGTATCCGACCTATGTCTATCACGAGACCGGGCGGCTGGTCTTCGCGTCGAAGGTCAGCGGCGTGCTGTGCGCGCCATTTGTGCCGCGCAAGCTCGACGTGACGGCGGCGGCGCAGTTCTTCCGCTTCCAGCATCTTCTGGAGACGAAGACCTATCATGAGGGCATCGAACTGTTCCCCTATGCAACGCTGGCTGAATTCGACCTGAACAGCGGGCAGTGGACACAGCGGCGCTACTGGGATTGGGATCATATCCCGATGCGCCCGGATGTATCGTTCAACGAAGCGGTCGAGGAACTGGGCAAGCGGCTGCGCGACGCGGTGCAGGAACTCTCGTCCGATTCGCTGCGCCCCGGCGTGTTCCTCAGCGGCGGGTTGGACTCACGCAGCATTCTGGGCTTCATGACCCCACGCGCCTCACCGATTGTCACGGCGACATTCGGCGCCCGCAATAGCCGTGATGTGTACTATGCCGGGCGCATCGCCGCCAGGATGGGCAGCCAGCATCATTGGTTCGACCTGCCGGATGGTCGCTGGGTGATGGAGAACGTTGATCTGCACCTGAAGCTGACCGAGGGCTTCGTGCACTGGGTTCACATGCATGGCATCACCATGCTGCCCCACCTGCGCGAGCGCATCGACTATAACCTGTCGGGCTGGGACGGCGGCACGGTGATGGGGCATCGCCAGCAGATTCGCCCAGAGCTGATCGCCGCGGTGGATAATCTGGCGCTGACCTCTACGCTGTATCACGATTTTTGTACCGAGTACACGTGGCCGGGCATGAGCGAGGCGGACGAACGCCTGCTTTATACGCCGGAGTTTGGCAAACAGGCGCTGGGTCATGCCTTCGAGTCGATGGTGCAGTCCTTCAAACGCTACGATGCCTACCGGTCGGACAACCGTGCCGAGTACTTCTACATCCGCAACCAATGTTTTCGTCTTACGCAGAATATGATCACGGTGGGGCGTTCGCACGTGGAGATGCGCTTTCCGTTCTGGGATTACGAGCTGATCGACTTCATGTATGCTATCAATCCGATCCTTCGCGATAACCAGATACTCTACCGCCACATCCTGACACGCATGATCCCCGCCCTGGCGAATATCCCGTATGACAAACAGGAATACCTGCCCAGCGTAGAGCCCGTGCGCCACACCCTGCACGCGCTCTCGGTGCGGGCACGGCGGCGGCTGAAGCTCTACCCCAACCGCCCAACGCTTTATGCCGACTACGAGAATTATCTGCGCCGCGAACTGCGCGGTTGGGCTGAGGATATCCTCTACGACCCGCGTACCGAAGCGCGCGGCATCTACAACATGCCGTATGTGCGTTCGCTGATGGCGCAGCATCTCTCCGGGCAGCAGGAATGGACAATTGGCAAGGTCGCGCCGCTGATCACCTTCGAGATGATGATGCGGCGATATTTTGACTAACGTCACGCTGAAGTCCCCTCTCTCCAAAGAGGGGACTTCGGCGACGATCCGGTGCGCCTTAGTCCTCAGATCGTCTTGAGATAATCACGGATGGCGATGGCCGCGCTGGCTCCCTCGCCCACTGCGCTGGCGACCTGCTTGGTGCTGCCCATGCGGCAGTCGCCCGCCGCGAAGATGCCCGGCACGCTGGTTTCCATCGGAAATGGTGCGCGCGCCAGCGTTTCGCCCGTGTGCAGCAGGTCGTGTCCGGTGATGATGAAACCGCGCTCATCCGTCCGCACCAGCCCGTTGACGAACGCCGTGTTGGGCTGCTGGCCGATGAAGACGAATGCTGCCGAGGTCGCCAGTTCGCGCTCCGTCCCGTCGCCGTCCGTATAGACGACGTGCGTCAGCTTGCTCGCCGCGCCCTTGAGCGCCTTCACCTGGCTGTTGAAGTTGACCTGCACGCGCGATTCCGTCAGTACCGAATCGACTGCCGTCTTGCCCGCCGTCAGTTCCGGGCCGCGCACCAGCATATTCACGCGGTCAGTGAACTTGAGCAGATGCAGGCTCTCCTCAACCGCGCTGTTGCCGCCGCCGATCACCGTGATGTTATCGCTGCCCTTGTAGAACGGGCCATCGCAGGTGGCGCAGAAATGCACGCCCGCGCCGATGAAGTCCTCTTCACCGGGAACATCCAGGCGGCGGTAGGATGCGCCGGACGCCACCAACACCGCGTAAGCCGTCACGCTGCTGCCGTCGGAGAGTTCGACCGTGTGGCAGCCCATCCCATCAGGCGTGATGCGCTGCACATCCTGAGCCTGCGAAATCTCCACGCCAAAGCGCCGCGCCTGCTTACCCAGCCGTTCAGCAAATTCGCCGCCGCTGATCGGTTCGGGGAAGCCGGGGAAGTTCTCGATGGTCGCGGTGATGCTCGCCTGACCGCCGATCGCGCTGCGTTCAATCACCAGCGTCTGAACACCTTCGCGCGCGGCGTACAGCGCGGCGGTTAACCCGCCTGGGCCTGCCCCGATCACCACCAGGTCATAAACTGTGCGCTGCGGTCTGGTCTGCAAACCGAGCTTTTGCGCCAACTGCGCGTTGCTCGGCTCCACCAATACCGCGCCGTCCTCGAAAACGATGGTCGGGATAATGCGCTTGCCGTTGTTATGGGACTCGACCAGCGCGCGCGCCGCCTCATCCTGTTCAATATCGACCCAGGTGAAGGGAACTTTCTGCTCTGAAAGGAACTTCTTGGAACGGCGGCAGTCCGGACACCAGAGCGCGCCATAGACCACAATGCTGCCAGCTTGATCAGCCATCGTCTCGTACTCCATGATGGTTACTCATGCATTAGAGTCGCACAGGGGCAGCAGCGTTACATATCGAGATGCTCGGTTTTGATCTGGTCGATGTCCACCATCTTCTCAACCAGTGTGGTCATGTGCTGTACCTGCTCCTGAATGTTCTTCAGGTGCGTTTCCCGGCGTTCCGGCGTCAGGCGGCCTTCGTACCGATACAGCAGTTCGCTGGCCGAGAGGATGATCGACAGCGGCGTGCGGAATTCGTGCGAGACCGTTGTGACGATGCGCGTCTTCATCCGGTTGATTTCGTGTTCTTTTTCTAATGCCTGCCGCAGCCCTTCGCGGGCGGCGTAGAACGCGCTGATATCGCGGATACTGCACACGAGCATCTGCTCGCCAGCAGCCCCCACCATCAGGGCCAGCGCGATATCTGCCGAAAATGTCTCATCGCTGCCCTTGCGTATCGCCAATACTTCAACGCGCTCGGAGGTCGAAACCGTCGAGAGGCGTTCGAGCGCCTGGAGCAAGGTCTCGTGACTATTTTCGTCAAAAAGGGTCTCCAGCCTCTTGCCGTTCATCTCGGCGGCATCATAACCGAATAAGCGGCTGAAGGCCGGGTTGACCTGGGCGATGGTACGGTTGTCGCGCACCAACAGGATGGCATCGCTGCTGTGATAGAGGATCGTCTCCGCGCGGACATTCGCCAGACTTGCTTCGGCGCTGCTTTCCTGCACGCGCTGTTCCAATTGTCCGGCGCGCTGCTGAATCGTCTGGTAGGAAAGCGCGTTCTGAATGGCAATACCTGCTTGTTCGGCAAATGCCTCCAGCGCGTCCAGGTCTTCTTCCTCAAACAGGTTAGGATGCGCGCTGTCCAGGCTGATGAAACCGACGATCTGTTCGCCCGCATGAATCGGTGCTGCCGCGTATCCCCGCACCCAACTCAACTCCGGTATCCTGACCCAATCCTTATAATCAAGCGTATCTACGACGAAGAGCGGCTTGTGACTCTTGAGCATCTCCTGCCAGACGGGCGTATTGTGAATGGTAATATAAGGCATGATTTTGCTGAGCTGGACGCCGCGTTCAGCGTAGCCCTGCGAGCGCACGGGGTACACCCCCGCGCCATCAATCAGGCCAATCCAGCCCGCGTCGAAAGGCATCACCCGGCCTGCATAACTCAGGATGCGCTCCAGCACCTCATCGAGGTTCAATGTGCTGGTCAGCGCGACCGCCGCTTCTGTCACGCTCTCGGCCAGCGCCCTGCGGCGGCGTTCGATGGCAGAGAGCCGCTCTTGCGCCTGTTTACGCTCACTGATGTCACGCGAAGTAAAGACGATGCCGCCATTTCCGTTGTCGTTCATAGTGAGCGGCACTGCGACCGTTTCGATCCAGATGAAATGCCCATCCTTGTGCAGCGCGCGGTGCTCAAAGCTCTGCGGCTCACGCGCCTGAATGGCCTGCTGAATGCGCGTGAAGGTCATTTGCAGGTCGTCGGGATGTGTGCTTTCCATGTAATAGGCAATGGGCGAGTTATACAACTCTTCCTGACTGTAGCCCAGCAGTGACTGAATAGACGGGCTGACATAGCCGATATTCCCCTGGGCATCCACGTAGAAGATGACCTCGTGCATGTTATTGGTGATCAGACGCAGGCGGCGTTCCTGCTCCACGACAACCGCCTGACGATCCTGTTCGATGTGGCTGATGTGATTAAAAGCGGCCCAACCGATGGCGGACAAAACAATGATGAAGCTGCCTTGCTCATAAAGGAGCGCCAGGCTGTTCATCGCCGGGAACAACATAGGCAGCAGCCCCATCAGCAGCAGGACGGTGATCAGCAGCCCAATGGCAGCGGTGCCCGAAAGCAGCAGTCCGGCCAGCGTGATGGGGATTGCCAGGTAGATCAGAAATGATGCATCGGTAGGTTCGGTATAAGGCAGTCCACCGATGAAGACGAAGATGACCGAGTAAGCAACCACCAGCCAGGCTGCCGCGCGGTATGAGCCTCTATGATTCAAACGGTGTGCCAGCACCAGCACCAGCACGCCGATGAGCAGCACATGGACCTGCGAAAACCGCGTGAGAACGCCAAACCCATCAGAAAGTGGAATCGGCAGTGCCAGAAAAAGTGCGACGAAAATCAGCGCCAGTATAGTGCTCGCCAGAAAACGTGATTGGCGGCGACGCGTGGCGTCCTGCAGGCTTGGCGGTGGTTCGACCCAGCGCAACCACGTTTGTTTTATGAACCTGAAGAAGCGATTTTCCAAAAGATTCACGTCTAGTTCCTATGCTGCTCGCACCAAACGATATCTGTTCGCTTCAATATATTTACAGAATAATATGGAATGGGCGATGTGAGGCTTAAAAAATGCTGCCGATCATAATCCTCAATCCTGTTCGTGCTGGGCGGCGGCGAAGTGTCGCCTGATCACCCTGTAGGCGGCATTGTTAAATTTGCTTGAAACAGCAGCACGATAGTATTATACTCTCCGGCGCAAGATAAGTGCATCCAGGCTGATTCAGCGCTGCGCTGCACCCAAGAATTTGGCAATTGCACAACATTTAGGAGAGAGCACATGCGTAAGTCGATTGTGTTGATTTTTACACTACTGTTGTTGGTACTCATCTCAGGCGTCAGCATGGCACAGGACTGCGCCAGCCCCGACGTGCTGTGCGTGGGTTTGGTGACTGATGTCGGCGAAGTTGACGACAAGTCGTTCAACCAGTCGGCCTGGGAAGGTGTCCAGCGTGCCGGTGAAGAACTGGGCGCAACGGTCGAATTCATCGAGACGCAGGACGCCAAGGACTATGCCACCAACATCGGCTTGTTCGCGGAAAACGGCTATGATGTGATCGTTACCGTCGGTTTCGCGCTCGGCCAGGCCACTGCGGAAGCCGCCGCCGCTTACCCCAACATCAACTTCATTGGCGTTGACCAGTTCCAGGGCGCGACCGTTGCCAACGTTGCTGGCCTGATCTTCCCCGAAGATCGCGCGGGCTTCCTGGCGGGCGCTCTGGCCGGCATGATGACCCAGAGCGGCACCATCGCCGCCGTGCTGGGCACCGATCTGGTTCCCCCGGTTGTGGCCTTCAAGGAAGGTTACGAGAACGGCGCGCGTTATGTGAACTGGGACATCGAACTGATCTCGACCTACCATCCGGGTGGTCTGGATGTCGCCTTCACCGACCCCGAATGGGGCGCGACCACCGCTCGCCAGGCCATTGACCTGGGCGCGGACGTGGTCTTCGGCGCGGGTGGCAAGACCGGTAACGGCGCGCTGATCGAGACGGCGGGCGCGGAAGGCGTGCTGTGCATCGGCGTGGACACCGACCAGTGGGAAACCGTACCGGAAGCGCACTCGTGCCTGGTCTCCAGCGCGATGAAGCTGATCGTCCCCGGCGTTTTCGAGCTGGTGCAGGCGCACGTTGATGGCGCGTTCCCCGGCGGCAACTATGTCGGTGATGTCGGCCTGGCGCCGTTCCACGACTTCGATGCCAACGTTCCGCAGGAAGTCAAGGATCGTCTGGCCGAAATCGAACGTCTGCTGATCGACGGTCAGATCTCGACCGGCTACAACCCCGGTGGCTAAGCGCCTCCCGGCCAAACTGAACCTATGAAACGATGAGACGTGCTGCCGTTATTTTCCGGGGCACGTCTCATTTCTTATACAGCACCTGTTCGCCTTGCGACATTATCAGGATCTCCCTTTTATGACCACAAAAACACCAACCGAGCCGGGGCAGGAACGACTCAAGCAGTTCTTATTGGCTGCCGCCATTCCCATCACGGCTGTCCTGCTCGCGGCGTTGATCGGCGCGATACTCTTAATTCTTTCCGGCGCAGACCCCATCGCAGCCTACAGCGCCCTGATCAAAGGCTCGTTCGGCAGTGAACGCGCTTTTGGGCGCACGCTGGAGAAAGCAACGCCGCTCATCCTGGGTGGGTTGGCCGTGGCCTTCGCCTTCAAAGGCGGCTTGTTCAACATCGGCGGGCAGGGACAATTACTGTTCGGCGCGATCATCGCGGGCGCGCTGGGCTTCGGCATCAGCGGGCTGCCCTTCGTCATCCACATGCCGCTGGCGCTGCTCGGCGGCGCGCTGGCAGGTGCGCTGTATGCCACCATCTCCGGGGCGCTGAAGGCCTTCACGGGCGCGCATGAGGTGATCACGACGATCATGCTCAACTTCATCGCCATCAACATCACCGATTTTCTGGCGAACGGCGTGTGGAAAGATACATCGGGCATCGTGGCGCGCACGCCCGCTATTCTGGAAACAGCGGCCATCCCCCGGTTAGGGACGAATATGCCGCTGGGCTTCTTCATCGCGGCGTTCATCGCCTTCCTGGTGTGGTATCTGTTGTTCCGCACCACGCTGGGCTTCGAAATCCGCACCGTCGGCCTGAACAACCACGCGGCGCATTACGCGGGCATCACCGTCGCACGTATCACCATCCTGACGATGGGCATCAGCGGTTTCCTGGCAGGCATGGGCGGTGCGATTGAGACGCTGGGCGTCGTCGGGCGCTTCCAGCCCGGTTTTAACGTCGGCCTGGGCTTCGACGGCATCACGATTGCGCTGCTGGCGCGCACCAACCCGCTGGCCGTCATCCCCGCCGCGATCCTGATCGGCGCGATGCAGGGCGGGGCCAGCCAGATGCAGTTCGACGCTAAAGTCTCATTCGAAATCATCGACGTGATTCAGGCGCTGATCCTGTTCTTCGTCTCCGCCGAGATGATTGTGCGCTATATTCTCCGCATCCGCGCCGATCAGGGCGGCAGTGTCACCCTCAGCACAGGCTGGGGCCAGGGTTAAGGGGAACACCACATGTCCACTCTTGCAACAACATCCAAAAGTTCCTGGCGCGAACTGCTGCGCTACAGCGGCTGGATCATCGCCGGCTTGGTGGTCGTCGCCTCGATCATTGGTTACCTGTCCAACGCGCAGGTGACAACCTCGATGCTCGCCTCGACTTTGCGGCAGTCCACACCGCTGATCCTGGGCGCGCTGTGCGGCCTGCTGTGCGAGCGCACGGGCGTGGTCAACATCGGCATCGAAGGGCAGATGCTCTTCAGCGCCTTCATCGGTTTCCTCGCCAATGTCTACACGGGCAATCTGGTGATCGCGGTCGCGGCGGCTATCCTGGCCGGGATGCTGGTCGGCGGGCTGCACGCATTCATGGCCGTTTACCTCAAGATGGATCAGATCATCGCGGGCACGGTCATCAATATTCTGGCGCTGGGTTTGACGGGTTTCTTCTACACCGCAGGTCTGACGACCGAAGGCAAGCTGCAGCCGATCAACCTGGGGCCGCTGGCGGATCTGCCGCTGGTCGGGCCGGTGCTGTTCAACAATCCGCCGATCACCTATATGGCGATCATCCTGGTCTTCGTCATGCATTACGTGCTGTTCTTCACACAGTGGGGGCTGCGCACGCGCGCAGTGGGCGAGCACCCCAGCGCCGCTGATACGGTCGGCATCAACGTCAATCGGATGCGCTACATCAACGTGATCATCGCGGGCGGCATCGCCGGGCTGGCGGGTGGTTTCCTGACGTTGGAGGCGGTCGGCTCGTTTGAGCGCGCCATGACCAACGGGCGCGGTTTCGTCGCGCTGGCGGTGATGATCTTCGGCAAATGGACGCCCTTCGGCGCATGGGGCGCGGCGCTGCTGTTCGGCTTCGCTTCCGCGCTGCAAACACAATTGCAGTTCATCGGCACCATCGAAATCCCGCATCAGTTCATCGGGATGCTGCCCTACGTGCTGACCATCGTTGTACTGGCAGGCCTTGTCGGACGCTCGCGCCCACCGGCGGCAGTCGGCAAGCCCTATGAAACCGACTAGGCGGCGAGATTATGAACAAGACCAATGCTCCAATTGTTCTGGAAGCGCAGGGTATCACCAAGCGTTTCCCCGGCGTCCTCGCCAACGATGACGTCAGCCTGACGCTGCACAAGGGCGAAATCCTGGCGCTGCTGGGTGAAAATGGCGCGGGCAAAAGCACGCTGATGAACATCCTCTACGGCCTGTATCACCAGACCGAGGGGGAGATCAGGATTAACGGCCAGCGCGTGCTGTTCCATAATCCGCGCGACGCGATCATGAACGGAATCGGCATGGTGCATCAGCATTTCCAGCTCGTGCCCGTGATGAGCGTGGTTGAGAACGTCATCCTCGGCTCGGAGGTGATGAGGGGCGGCGGCAGGCTGGACATCAAGCGCGCCATCCAGGAAGTCAGCGAGCTTTCGCGGCATTACGGCCTGGCTGTAGATCCGACCGCGATTATCGAAGACCTGCCCGTTGGCATCCAGCAGCGCGTCGAAATCATCAAGGCGCTCTACCGCAAAGCCAACATCCTCATTCTGGATGAACCGACCGCCGTGCTGACGCCGCAGGAAGCTAAAGAACTCTTCCGCATCATGCACGACCTGACGGCGCAGGGCATCTCGATCATCTTCATCACGCACAAGCTCAAAGAAGTGCTGGAAGTGGCCGACCGCATCGCCGTGATGCGCCGGGGCAAGATGGTCGGGGCGGTATCGCCGGAAAATCAGACCGAGTCGACCCTGGCCGAGATGATGGTCGGGCGCAATGTGATCTTGCAGGTGGTCAAGTCCGACGCCCACCCGACTGACCAGATGCTGCGCGTTGAGAACCTGAGCGTCAAGGACGACCGCAAGGTGACGGTGGTCAACAACGTCAGCCTGGAAGTGCGCGCGGGCGAGGTATTGGGCGTGGCAGGCGTACAGGGCAACGGCCAGCGCGAACTGGTCGAAGCGCTGACGGGGATGCGTCCGGTCAGCGGCGGCAGGTTCTTCATCGCCGGGCAGGATGCGACGCACTTCACGCCGCGTCAGATCACCGAACTACAGGTAGCGCATATCCCCGAAGACCGCGAGAAACACGGTCTGGTGATGCCCTACCCGATTGAGGACAACATGATCCTCAACGCCTACTTCAAGCCGCCCTATGCTAACGGCAGTCTCGTCAATCGCGCGGCCATCCGCAGCCATGCCGAGGCGCTGGTGAGCGATTTCGATGTCCGCACGCCCAGCGTGGTGACGCCCGCCAGCAGCCTTTCCGGCGGCAACAAGCAGAAGGTCATCGTCGCGCGCGAGTTCTCCAAGCCGGTCAAGCTGCTGATCGCGGCGCAGCCGACGCGCGGCATCGATGTCGGCTCGATTGAGTTCATTCACAAGCAGATCATTCAGCAGCGTGATCGCGGCGTGGCCGTGCTGCTGGTCTCCGCCGAACTGGACGAGATTCTCAGTCTATCCGACCGTGTGGTGGTGATGTTCGAAGGGCGCATCATGGGCACGCTCTCGATGGCCGAGGCGACGCGCGAAAAGCTCGGTCTGCTGATGGCCGGCTCGCTGGACTAGGCTCGGAACGTGTCGATTTAGATGGAATAACCCTTGTAGGGGCAGCCTCGCAAGTTAGTTGCCTCTACAAATACCAATCTTGACACCAAACTTCATCCAATGGCTCTTAGTGTCAATATGGGGTTTAAGCGACCATTAGCGAGTGTGTAGGGATGAAATACATCCTGTCCAAAGCCTCTTTCAGTTTCGAACTCGCACCGTTGATTTATATAATTTTCGATCCTTTTCACAATCCCTAATTGGTAACATAATCTATCCAAGGATGTTTTTATGACCAGAACACTTTATATTGCAATAGATGGGGATAATATTGGATCTTACATCGAATATCTTTTTCTAATGAACAACACAGAGAAGCTAGGTGAATTCTCCAAAACATATGAATTGTCCATGCAATGGCTAGTTAGCGATCTTCAAAATAAGCTTGGCGCAACATCAATCTTTACAGGTGGTGACAACTCTCTTTTAAGCACAGATAGTGGCATTTTTTCTCTTGGTTTGTTAGAGATGACAAGGGTTGAGTTTTTTCAACGTACAGGTCAAACATTATCAATTGGACTAGGATACACGCCCCGAGAGGCTTACTTTGCACTTAAATTAGCTAAAACCTCTGGCAAAAATTCAGTTCGTCGCTACGAGGAACTTTCATAATGAGTAAAACTCTATTCTTGTTTCTATTTTCCCCAAACCCAGATTCATACATTAATGCTATATGCTACGCCTACGAGAAGTTAGATGTTAAAAAAGTAAAACTAATTCACGTCAAGGGTGCAAAAACAGCCTTAAGCGATAAAGATGCACCTCTAGTAAAAAACCGCATTTGGAGCCAAATAGAAGGTCTGTCAAAAGGTGAATACATTGTGTTTCCCAAAGATTTGACTGCCTTGGATAGATCGCAAAAACAACTAAATAATGCAACTAGAATTGATGTCTATCGCCGTATACAGGAAGACTTTCTAGATGATGGTGTGGTTGATATACATTATGACAAACTGAAAGAAGGGCTTGATTCTGTTTTCCGTAAATATGGCGGCACTAAACCTAAAAATTATGTAGTTGATCTAACATCTGGGGCAAAAGCCCCTACAATTGATATTTTTTCGGTGTGTTTGGCTTTAGGAGTAGATCAGATATATATATTTGAACTTGCAGACACGCCTGATCGTGCAAATCCCGAGAATTCCCTATACCATGCTCTGCCAGCCGATAAGTTCAGTTATACTTGTCTGACGAAAAGTGCCGCGGTGATGGCAGGGCGTGCAGCATTCCTGCGTAAGAGAAGTCTGCGATGGGCAGTAATGCTCATATCTCTAGTGGTTTGGGCAACTTCCACAGCGTTTTTTCTCAGTCAAGGCTCCAACAGTCAACCGTTGCAATATATTATGGTGCTATCAGGGATAGTTGGCCTTGTATCTCCAATAGTTAGCTCTGTCAGTGAGCGACGCGCCTGAAATAAGTTTCCACCCAAATGTACCGATGAAACAATAAATTCGTCGCGGGGAAAGAGAGTTCTCAGCGCTATAATCTTCGGCCTGTTACAGCACATAGCCCCTCCGCTTGGTTTCTGACGCACTATTTTCCAACAAAGAGGGGCTATCTGCAAGCAGTCGCCCTACGGCCAGTTCAGCACCATGTCGTAATGTTCGACCAGCGCCGAGTCGTAGAAATGGTGCAGCCGGGCACGCCACTCCTGGTAATCCGCCGAGCCGCGAAAACCCTGTGTATGGTCTTCCAGCGTCTGCCACTGTACCAGCAGCACGTAGCGCCCCTGTGTCTCCATGCAGCGCTGTAGCTGATGTGTGATATAGCCGCGCGAGCGCGCGATGATCGGTGAGGCCTCACGCAGCGCGGCCTCGAACGCGGCTTCCTGCCCGGCCTTGACCTGTAAGCTGGCGATTTCCAGTATCATGACAGACTCCGGCGCAGCAGCAGCGACCGCCCACCCTCAGTCAGGGACGCGGCGATCAGCGCCTTGACCAGATCAGGCGCGATGAACGGAGCGACACCCGCCGCCCAGGCTGTGCCCAAATCCAACTGACGAAAGATCAGCAGCCAGGCCAGCCCGCCCGCATAGATGATGGCGATGCCGACGACGCCAGCCAGCCAGCGCTGCCATACCCGCTTCGCACCGCGTTCGACCAGATAGCCCGCCACGCCCGCCGCGAAGACGAAGCCGACCAGATAGCCCGCCGTCGGGCCAGCGAAGGCCGCCGCGCCCAACCCGCGCGCATCGACCGGGAGACCGACCGCGATCAGGCCGACGTAGGCCAGTTGGCTGAGGAAACCGTCGCGCCCGCCCAACACCATGCCGCTCAGCAGCACGGCCAGCGGTTGCAGCGTGAACGGCACCAGTCCAATTTCGATGGTGACGCGCGCGGACAGTATCGTGACTAGCGTAAAAAGAGCAATACCCGCCAGTCGCAGAAGCTGGCTCTGGTCACGGGTTTGCGGAATCGTGCGAAGCATAATGGATGACATCCTTTCGATATTGAGGTTGATGCCGATTGTCTGTCCAGATTTTTGCCGTAGCGACACGGCATTCCCGTATCCGCCGAGCGCCGTTAGCTGTTATTGCCCGGCAGCGCCTCGACGATCACTTCGCTCAGTTCGAATTCCGAGCGCAGCTTGCCCTGGTGGTCAGCATCCTGGTGAGTCTCGACCAGCGTGACGCGCGTGCCCAGCGTCGGCAGGTCGTAGCGCGTCATCCAGCGGTTCACGCTCTGGGCATTGCGATAGAAGACCAGACGGTTCTTGATGTCCATACCGCGCACCTTGCCTTTGGCGCGGTTGAACGGCAGGTCTTTGAGGTCATTCGCCAGCTTTTCGCGCTGGGCAGCGTTGAGATAGGGCATTGTCATTCCTCACTATGTCAGTTTTTCTGCAAAACGTTCCCTATTGTATAATCTCAACGTGCGTAGTCCAAATAGGAAAGTGCCGTGGACAGCTATTCCATCGCTGAATTGACCGTCTATATCCGCGAACTGTTCGATGTGAACGAGACGCTTCAGGATGTCTGGGTGCAGGGCGAGGTTTCGAACATGCGCCGCGCCGCCTCCGGGCACTGGTACTTCACGCTCAAGGACAGCCAGGCACAGCTCAAGTGCGTGATGTGGCGTTCCAGCGCGGAACGGCAGAGCATCAACCCGCAGGACGGTGACGCGATACTGGCGCACGGGCGCGTCAGCATCTATGACGCGCAGGGGGTATACCAGCTCTACGCCGATCAGGTGCGCCCGGTTGGCATGGGCGATCTTTACGCGCAGTTCGAGCGGCTGAAAGCCAAGCTGGAAGCCGAGGGCTTGTTTGACTCGTCGCGCAAACGCCCGATCCCGACCTTCCCCCGGCAGATCGGCGTCGTCACCTCGGCAGAGGCGGCGGCCTTCCAGGACATCCAGAATGTGCTGCGGCGGCGCTTCCCATTGGCGCAGATCATCCTCAGCCCGACACTGGTGCAGGGCGCGGAAGCTCCGGCACAGATCGTGCGGGCGCTGGAACGGCTGAACGCGCACACACAGGTCGATGTCATCCTGGTGATACGCGGCGGCGGCGCTATCGAAGACCTGTGGGCCTTCAACGACGAGGGCGTCGCGCGGGCTATCGCCGGCAGCCGTATTCCGGTGATCACGGGCGTCGGCCACGAGACCGATTTCACGATAGCCGATTTCGTCTCCGACCTGCGCGCCCCCACGCCTTCAGCGGCGGCGGAACTGGCGACGCCGGATGGCGACGAATTGCGAGCCGGGCTGCGCGGGCTGGATGACCAGCTTTATGCCCTGCTCGATAACCAGATGTTCACGCTGCGCTCGAACCTGGGCGTCGCGCGGCGCACGTTGGGACATGTATCACCGCTCAACCGCGTGCGCAATCTGCGTCAGCGCGTAGACGATTGGAATGTGCGGATGCATAACGCGCAGATCGGGCGGCTGGAACGGCTGGGCGAACGCTTGACGGCGCGCACGGCTGCGTTGAAGGCTGCCGACCCGCGTTCCATCCTGGGGCGCGGTTATGCGATAGTCTACCGCAGCGAGGACGGGACGCGCATCAAGGGCGCGAAGGGCATCAAACCGGGCGTGGGCATCACCGTGCGCTTCCACGACGACGAACTCAAAGCACGAGTAGAGGATGAAAAGCTCCATGAGCAGTATAAGCGAACTCTCTTTTGAGGCGGCCTACGCCGAACTGGAAACGATCATCGCGAAGCTGGAGGCGGGCGAACTGCCGCTGGAAGACTCCGTGACGTTGTTCGAGCGCGGGCGGCTGCTCTCTGAACACTGCCAGACGCTGCTGGACAAGGCCGAACTGCGCGTCAACCAGATCACCGGGGAGGGGCGTATCGAGCCGTTAAGTCAATAGCCTGGGTCGTTAGTCAACAGCTTATGCCCGGAACGCGCCTGTCTGTTTGCAACCATCCTCTAAAGTCTTCCTAAGGCGATGAAATGCGCGCTCGTTCGCGCTGCGCTTAGTCCCCCCACCTGGGTGGGGACAGTCATACACGCAACGTGCTATTGTGGAAATATCGTAATTCAGGTTGCAATAGACAGGGGACACACAGTATGTCACACATAACCGGCAACTCGATGAGCAGTGAACCGGTGGGGCAGAACATTTCCGCACTGTTGATGCAAGCAATCAATGATGACTCAAACCTGGAACTGGATTGGCTGTGGTACGCCAACCAGATGACCAGCTCTGCTGAACGCAGCTACTGCCTCGCGCGCGCCCTGCACATCAACCCGGACAACCGCGCGACACAGAAGGAATTGATTGTGCTGCGGGCGAACCGCGCCGAAATCCGCCAGACGCGCCGGGCGTACTATCGCCTCAGCACCCCGCGCTGATTTGAAGAACCGTGCCTGACTGGGAGCCGAACCAGTCCAGCAGGCACACTCACTCCACCGTTAGTATGAAGTCGCCACTCGTCAGCCCGATGCTCTCCTGGAAGCGCGTGGCGACAATCGTGTATGTCCCCTCGCTCAGCGTCAGCCCTTCGATCAGCGCATCGCGCGTGTCGCCGCTGGCCGCATCATCGTTGCGGGCGATCTCGTTGCCGCTGGCGTCCAGCACGATCAGCAGCGCATCCAGGTCGCCGCTCGTCCGGTTAAGGCGAATGCTCACGGTCTGTTCACCGCTCACGGTCAGGCTGTAGGCTGCCCGCGAGGTCGTTGCGTCCAGCGTGCCGCTCACGCTCTCGCCAATCGCAATCGACACGGCCTCAAGCGGCGCACCGCGCAGTTCCAGCGTCAGCGTGTAATTGCCCTGGCTGTTGCCGCCCTCCTCCTGGAAGCGCGTCGCCAGGATCGTGTAGGTGCCGCTGGCGGGCAGGCTGAACTCCAGGTACGAGTCGCGGTCGAAACCAGCGGGATCGTCGTCATTTTCCGCCAGCTTCAGGCCGTTGCTGTCCAGCAGGATCAGGAACGCATCCAGATCGCCCGAGGTCTTGTCCATTCGCACGCCGATGGTATCGCCCACCTGCCCGCTGAAGGTATAGAGCGCGCCGAACGCGGCATCACTGATGCTGCCCTGGGCCGTTTCGCCATAAGCGATGCTCTGCGGCGCGGCGCTGCCACCCAGCGGCGAACGTTCCAGCGACCATACCCAGCTATCAGTGAAGGTGCAGAAGGTCTCGTCACTCTCGTCGTAGGTGCCCGCCATCAGCGAGACCAACCCATCGGGATAGGTGGCTTCCGTGAACTGCGCGGCGTTCTGCCCGTTGATGTAAACCGTAAATGTATCGCCCAGCGCGACCAGCACCATTTCGTTGGTTGCATCTTGCTCTACGCGCACCGCGCTGCCATCGCCGCTCAGAGCCTGCTGCCACTCGTCAGCAATCTTGTATTCGAACCACACATTGCCGTTGCGGTCTATTTCCGCCAGGTACAGCTCCGTGTTGTCGTTGCCACGGAAGCGGAAACCACAGTAATCCTCAGTCGCGCCCGGCCCCCAGCCAATTGTCGTCTTGGCGACGAAATCGGTGTAGGTGCCGTCGAAACTCTGCCACTGAATCAGCGCATCTTCACCCGTCAGGTCAATTGTCGTACTCTCGACGTAATCGGCTTCCTCGCCGTTGTCCGGCGCAACGCCCAGGTCAGCCAGGATGTCTGCTTGCAGGCCAATACGGATCTGCTGCGGCAGAGCGCCAGGCACGACCAGCGGGCGCGGTGTGGCGGTGGGCGTGTTCGTCGCGCGCGGCGTCGGGGACGGCGTGGTCGTGGGCGAAGGTGTCTCCGTCGGCGTGGGGCTGGGCGTATTGGTCGGCGTATCCGTCGCGGTCGCTGTGTGCGTCGGCGTCTCGGTCGGCGCGAAGGCCACTTCGACCACGCGCAGATCGCCAAAGGTGGTGACGATGGCGGGCGCGGATGTGACCCATCCCAGGCTGCCATCGGCCAGTTCGATCTGATACCAACTGCCGTCCTCGCTGATGCCGCGAATCGCCAATGTCTGGTCAGCCTCCAGTGAGGCGACAATCGGATAGTTTGAACCTGGGCCGAGCCGCACAGAGAGCGCTCGCAGCGCCTGCGCGACCGGGGTGGCAGGCGTGGCGGTGGCCGTGTTGGTCGGCGTATGCGTTGGCGTCGGAGAAGCGGTATTGGTCGGCGTATCGGTGGGCGTCGCCGTATTGGTTGGCGTCTCGGTGGGAGTCGGCGTGGCAACCGTCGGGGTCAGCGTGTTGGTCGGTTGGCGCGTGGGCACTTTCGCGCCCTCGGTCACAGTGGGGATGAATGAAACCACTTCAGGCGTGGGCGCGCCTGTGCAGGCGGCCAGCGCCAGCGCGAACAGCAGGGTCAGGGCAGGGATTCGTACACGCAGGTTCACGCCACATCTCCGGTTTCAGCGCCCAGGTGGGCGGCGGCCACTCATCTCCCTATTGTAGTGAAGGTTTCGTTTTCGGGCTATGCGCGGCTGGTTGATTTTGGGTTATGAGGCAGTGTCTTCGCGCCTTTGACCCCTTTTAGCCCACGCTGCGCGGTCATTTCGACCAGGTTCGTCTGGTAATCGTAGGTGTTGCGGCGCTTTTCGGCGTCGGCATCCCGGGCGACGTCTACCAGCATGTGGACGACCTCGCGCGGCGAAAGGCCTTCTTCCTGCCACAAATAGAAAGCCAGCGAGCCGGGCATGGTGTTGATCTCGTTGAGGAACACTTCCTGCGTATCCGGCTTGAGCAGGAAGTCGATGCGCGCGGTGCCGCGTCCTTCAATCGCGCGGAAGGCCTGCAGCGCAATGCCCCGAATTTTCTCAGTCAATTCAGCGCTGATCGGCGCGGGGATGATGCGTTCGGCGCTTTTCATGCCCTCGCCGCCGCGCATGTACTTTTCCTCGTAGGTCAGGAACTGATCCCACGAAACGGGCTGTTCCAGCACCGAGGCGCGCAGGTTATCGCCGTAGCCCAGCACGGCGCAGTTGATCTCGGTGGGCTGCTCGACCGCCACCTCGACCAGCACGCGGCTGTCCATGTGAATCGCCATCTGGATGGCCGCTCGCAGCGCCGCCTCGTCCGCCGCCTTGCTGATGCCGATGCTCGACCCCAGCGTGGCGGGTTTGACGAACAGCGGGTAACGCAGTTCGTGCGTGATGTGGCTGATCACCTTGTCGGCGTCGGTCAGCCATTCTGCGCGGCTGAACGAGACACCCTCGACAATCGGTACGCCCTGCTGGCTCAGCACGATCTTGGTCATGATCTTGTCGTTGGCAATCGCGGAGGCCAGCACGCCGCAGCCAACATAGGGGATGTCCGCCATTTCCAGCAGCCCCTGGATCGTGCCGTCCTCGCCATGTGTGCCGTGCAGCGCCGGGAAGACCACATCGAGCCGCTGGATCTCGCTCTTTTCAAAGCGCCCGGAGGTCGGGTTGATGATCAGGCCGTGATGCTGCACGCTGGGCGAGAGCACCACGTCGC
This sequence comes from Anaerolineae bacterium, assembly GCA_016788625.1. Classification (GTDB taxonomy): domain Bacteria; phylum Chloroflexota; class Anaerolineae; order Aggregatilineales; family Phototrophicaceae; genus CFX2. The sequence continues at coordinate 2,043 of JAEUQX010000113.1, read as the reverse complement.
GCACGCCCTTGAAGCTGGTGACTTCGTTCTTGAAGTTCTTCAGTTCGCGCAGCGGTTCACCCGTGAACCACTTGCCCTGGCGGTCAATATAGATCGGCAGCACTTCGTACCGTTCCGGGTCAAAAGCGCGCATGACCTGATGCCCACTGATGATCGAGACATCATGCTCGACGCTGCGCCCGCCAAAAATCACGCCGACCACGCTTTTGCGTTTCGCGCTCATATTTCGTCCTTAAGTCTTTAGCGATTAGTCATTAGCCAATAGTCTTTAGAACCTATCCGTAAACTGCTGTTCATGCCTCACACAGACTATGTTTTGCTCCCTATCTCCACAGGGAGATAGGGCTGGGGGTGAGGTTTCTGGATAGATACACAGCGAATAGCCTGTAGTCGAAAGGCAAAAATCAGCGTGGTTTGGTGTGCATCCTGACTATCGACTTACGACTATCAGCTAAAAGCTATCGACTACCAGGCTGATGAAAAACACCACCGCGATAGCGATGCTGGCGGCCAGTTCCACCACATAACTCAGAACGAACATTTTAGCGGCGGACTGCCCGGCCTGTAAAGCCTTGCGGATTTCGCGGAAGCGCGCCAGCTCCGCCAGCAGCGCCCCGACGACAGCGCCGATCAGGGTGCCGACGATAGGAATCGGGATGAGAAACGTCGCCAGAAAACCGCCGATCAGGCTGCCCAGCGCCGCCAGGCAGGACATCCCGCCCGTCTTCACACCCAGCAGCGGCAGCCACAGGTCACAGGTTGAACCGGCGATCATCAGCGCCGTGATGAGGATCATCGCCCCCGGCGTGACCAGCGTGAAGCCGTTCAGCACGCCGTAAACCAGCGCCACCGCCCAGACCAGCACCGCGCCGGGCAGCAGCGGGATGAAGGCCAGCACGAGCGCGACCACCATCATCACGCTGGCCGTCGCCAGCAGCAGCGAGTCGGCAAATGTCATCGTCGTCTCCAGTCTGTCAGCGCCATGACATGCATGTTGCAGCGCGAGGATATATGGCTTTGCGTAACGGCGCAATGCATCACCCCCTCATCAGCGGTGATTCGCGCTGATTCTAAGATTTTCTGTTATAATCCTGTTTGAAATATTTCTCATGTTCTGTTCATACAATCGTCCACCCTGAACAGGCGGTGAACCATGGCCGATGTCTTCATATCGTATTCGCGGCTCGATAAGGAATTCGTCGGTCAACTGCGAGAAGCCCTGATCAACCAGGCGCAGGAGGTCTGGATTGACTGGGAGTCGATCCCGCCGTCGCAAGCCTGGTGGAACGAGATTCAGAAAGGCATCGCGCGCGCCAACAACTTCGTGGTGGTGCTCTCGCCCGCCAGCATGGCCTCGCCCATCTGCCAGATGGAAATCGAATACGCGCGGCAGTTGAAGAAACGCATCATCCCGGTGCTGCACGCTGACTATGACCGCGCGGCCTCGATCACCAGCATGGCCGAACGGCTGGGCAAGAAAGAGGAGAGCAGCACGCGCGAAATCTGGGGCAATCGCCAGCCGCACGATGCCTTCGATGCCAATGACGCCGAACTCAAGCACATCAACTACTTCTTCTTCAAGGCCGATGCGGACTTTCCGGCGCGCTTTGCCGAGCTGTTCAGCATCATTCGAACGGACTACGCCCACAAAGAGCGGCACACCACGCTGGAACTGCGGGCGCTGGAGTGGGATCGGCGTGGTCGCGATGCCAGCTTCCTGCTGATCGAGAACGAACTGAAGGAAGCCGAGGACTGGCTGGCAGCAGCCCCCGGCAAAGAACCTCCGCCGACCGACCTGCACCGCGCCTACATTGACGCCAGCGCGAAACGCACGCGCCAACTGCGGAACATCCGCCGCGCCAGCGTGATCGGCAGCGTGATGGCGGTGCTGGCGATTCTGGTCGCTGTTGCCGCAGCGCTGGTCGGCACGCGCGCAGTCACCGAGGCCAATCTACAACTCGCCACCGCTACTGTGCAGCAGGGACTTGCGGAAGCGAACGCTGTACAGGCCGCCACCCAACAGGGTCTTGCGGAAGCGAATGC